>JAUIDW010000018.1 GCA_030428395.1 bacterium
GGGGGCGCGCGACCGCCCGGCGCGGCGCGCCCGCTGCACCTGCTGCACCAGGTCTGGCGGCTCTGAGGAGCCCGCCCCCCGCGTTCCGGTGACGCGCCCGCCGCTCGTGTGCGAGCGGCCCTTCCGCGCTCGCGTCCGCGCAGGTCGCGGCGCCGGTGCGTCCCGATCCGGTCGCCTCCACGCCCGAGGTGCGTCCGCGACGCGGCGCCCTCCGGCCGGCTCCTCCCGCGGCGCCCACCGACGCCGCCCGCCCCGATGCCCACGAACACCAGCTCCGCTCCGTCCACGTCCGCCGCGGCGACCGCCGCGCGCGTCGCCCGCCTCGCGGTCGTCGCGCTGCCCGCCGCCCTCGTCTGCGCCGGCGGGTGCGCCTCGCCCGTCGACCGCGATCTCGCCGACCGGCGCGCGCACTCGCTGTACGCGGACGGCGCGCCCCCGCCGCGCTCGACCCCACCGGCCGCGCCCGCGCCGGAGGGCGCCCCGGACTCCGGGCAGGACCCCGGGCAGGACCCGGACCCGTTCGACGCCACGGACCTGCGCGCCTGCGTCCAGCACGGCCTGGCCCGGAGCGCGGAGCTGCGCGCCGCGTTCGAGGAGTGGCGCGCGCTGACCGAGCGCGTCGACCACGTCGCGGCCCTGCCCGACCCGCGCTTCACGTGGGGCGAGTTCCTCGAGGAGGTCCAGACGCGCACGGGACCCCAGGAGCGTCGCCTGGCGCTCTCGCAGGCGTTCCCCTGGCCGGGGAAGCTCGAGGCCGAGGCGCGCGTGGCCGACCGCCGCGCGGAGGCCGCGTGGCACCGCGTGGACGCCGCGCGCCTGCGCGTCGCGCGCGACGTCGAGGTCGCCTTCCACGAGTACGCGTTCCTGGCGCGCGAGCTGGGGATCACCGCGGACCTGGTCGAGCTGCTGCGCGGGCTCGAGCCGGTCGTCCAGAGCCGCGTGCGCGCCGGCGCGGGCCAGGCGGACCTGCTGCGCCTGCAGGTCGAGATCGGGAGGCTCGAGGACGACCTCGCGAGCCTCCGCCGGCGCCGCCCGGCCACCTCCGCGCGGCTGGCGGACGCGATGAGCGTCGCCGAGGGCGCGGCGCTGCTCCCGCTGGCGCCGCTGGCCGAGCCGGACCCGCGCCGGGTCGACGCGGCGGCGGCGTACGCGCGCGCGCTCGAGCGCAGCCCGTCCCTGCGCGAGCTCGACGAGCACCTCGCCGCGGACCAGGAGGCCGAGGGGCTGGCGGGCTACCGGCGCAAGCCCGGGTTCGCCGTGGGCGTCGACTACATCCAGACCGGCGACGCGGTCGTCCCGATGACGCCCGGCAGCGGGGACGACCCGATCCTGGTCAGCCTGTCGGTGTCGCTGCCCGTGTGGGGGGCGAGCTACTCGGCGGCCGAGCGCGAGGCGCGCCACCGCGTGCAGGCGGCCGCCGAGCGCATCGTCGCGGCGCGCTCGGGCCTGCGGGCGCAGGTCGAGGAGCAGGCGTACCGCGTCGAGGACGCGGCGCGGCGCATCGAGCTGTACCGCGACTCGCTGATCCCGCGCGCGCGGGAGGCGCTCGACCTGACGCTCGCCGCGTACCGCACCGGCGGCGTCTCCGTGCTCGACCTGATCGACTCCGAGCGCGCCCTGCTCGAGTTCGAGCTGTCCTTCTGGCGCGCCTGCCGCGAGCAGCTCCAGGGCGAGGCCCGGCTGCGCGCCCTCACCGGAGGGGACCCGCGATGACCACCCGCCGCTTCCTGCTGTTCGCCGCCGCGGCCCTCGCGCTGTTCCTGCTGGGACGTCTCTCGGTCGACGGGGGCGCGCCCGCGCCGGCGCCGGCCGAGGGGCCGACGGCGGAGGCCGACGAGCCCGCCCGGCCGACGACCTGGACGTGTCCGATGCACCCCCGGATCCGCCTGCCCGACCCCGGCGACTGCCCGATCTGCGGCATGGACCTGGTGCCCCTGGCCGAGGCCGGGGCCGAGGGGGAGGAGTCGGCCCGGCTGGTCCTGTCGCCCGCGGCGCGCGAGCTGGCGAGCATCGAGACCGAGCCCGCCCGGCGCCGCGCCGTCGAGCGCACGGTCCGGATGGTCGGCAAGGTGGCCTTCGACGAGACCGCCGTGCGCACGATCTCGGCCTGGGTCGCCGGGCGCCTCGACCGCCTGTTCGTCGACTACACGGGCCTGCGCGTGGAGGCGGGCGACCACATGGTGTGGCTCTACAGCCCGGAGCTGCTGACGGCCCAGGAGGAGCTGCTGTCGGCGCGCGAGCGCCTGGCGGGGTCCGGCGAGGAGCCGAGCGAGTTCCTGGCGGAGAGCACGCGGCGCACCTACGAGGCGGCGCGCGAGAAGCTCCTGCTCTGGGGCCTGACCGAGGCCCAGGTCGACGAGGTGGAGGCCCGCGGCACGGCCGAGGACCACGTGATGATCACGGCGCCGAGCTCCGGCGTCGTGATCGAGAAGCTCGTCGACGAGGGAGCCTTCGTCGACATGGGGACGCCCATCTACCGCCTGGCGGACCTCGGGCACCTGTGGGTGCTGCTCGACGCCTACGAGAAGGACCTCCCGTGGCTGCGGTACGGCCAGGACGTCGTCATCGAGGTCGAGGCGCTGCCGGGCGAGACGCTCGAGGGGCGCATCGTGTACATCGACCCGTTCGTCGACGAGCGGACGCGGACCGCCCGCGTCCGCGTGAACGTCGAGAACACCCGCGGGCGGCTGAAGCCCGGCGCGTTCGTGCGCGCGGCGGCCCTCGCGCGGCTGGGCGCCGGCGGCCTGGTGCTCGACACGTCGCTGACCGGGAAGTGGGTCAGCCCGATGCACCCGGAGGTCGTCAAGGACGGCCCCGGCTCCTGCGACGTCTGCGGCATGGACCTCGTCCCCGCCGAGGAGCTGGGCCTCGTGCCCGACGCGGGGGAGGCTCCCGGCCTGCCGCTGGTGGTGCCGGCCTCGGGCGTGCTCGTCACCGGCAAGCGCGCGGTGGTCTACGTCGAGGTACCCGGCGCGGAGCGGCCGACCTACGAGGGGCGCGAGGTCGTCCTCGGGCCGCGCGCGGGGGACGAGTACGTCGTGCTCGGCGGCCTGGAGGAGGGCGAGCGCGTCGTCGTGCGCGGCGCCTTCCGGGTCGACAGCGCGATGCAGATCCGCGCCCGGCCCAGCATGATGTCCGTGCGGCCGGACGCGCCGGCCCTCGAAGGGCCCCAGACCCTGCTCCTGCGGCGGGCGCTGGCGCCGGCGCTCGACGCCTACCTCGCCGGGCAGGACGCCCTCGCGGACGACGACGGGGACGCGGCCCGCGCCGCCCTGCGGCGTCTCGAAGCGGCGGCGGGCCCGGTCGAGGGGCTCGGCGCGAGCGCGGAGGAGGTCTGGGCCGAGGCGCGCCGTGAGCTCGGGATCGCGGGGGCCGAGGCCGACGCCGCGGGGGACCTGGAGGCGCTGCGGGCCGCCTTCGAGCGTGCCTCGAAGGCCCTCCTGCCGGTCGTCGAGCGCCTCGGGCACGACCGCGCCGGAGCGCTGGTCGAGGCCTGGTGCCCGATGGCCTTCGACGGTCGCGGCGCGGCCTGGCTGCAGCCGGAGGGCGCGCTGCGCAACCCGTACTTCGGGGAGAGCATGCTGCGCTGCGGCGAGGTCCGCGCGACGCGCGCGCCCGGCGAGGAGGCACGATGAGCGGCGACGACGCGCGCCCGTCGATCCTGGATCGCGCGCTGGAGTTCTTCCTGCGCAACAAGCTCGTCGTGGCGCTGCTCACCGCGTTCACGGTCGTGTGGGGTCTGCTCGTGGCGCCGTTCGACTGGGAGCTCGCGAGCCTGCCGCGCGACCCGGTCCCCGTCGACGCCATCCCCGACACCGGCGAGAACCAGCAGATCGTGTTCACCCCCTGGCCGGGACGCTCGCCCCAGGACGTCGAGGACCAGGTCACCTACCCGCTCACGGTCGCGCTCCTCGGCGTCCCGGGGGTGCAGAGCATCCGCAGCAACTCGCTCTTCGGGTTCTCCTCGGTCTTCGTGATCTTCGACGAGGACGTCGAGTTCTACTGGTCGCGCAGCCGCCTGCTCGAGAAGCTGAACAGCCTGCCCGACGGGACGCTGCCGCCGGGCGTCCAGCCCGCGCTGGGGCCCGACGCGACCCCGCTCGGCCAGGTGTTCTGGTACACGCTCGAGGGGCGCGACGACGCGGGCCGCCCCGCCGGCGGCTGGGACCTGAACGAGCTGCGCACCGTCCAGGACTGGTACGTGCGCTACGCGCTGGCGAGCGTCGAGGGCGTCGCCGAGGTCGCGTCGATCGGCGGGTACGTGCAGGAGTACCAGATCGACGTCGACCCCGACGCGATGCGCGCCCACGGCGTGACCCTGGAGCAGATCTTCCGGGCGGTGGCCGCGTCGAACGTGGACGTCGGGGCGCGCACGATCGAGGTCAACCGGGCGGAGTACGTCGTCCGCGGGCTCGGCCTGCTGGAGTCGATCGAGGACATCGAGCAGGTCGTCGTCGCGGTCGAGCGCCACGTCCCGATCACCCTGCGAGAGCTCGCCACGGTGTCCCTGGGGCCGGCGCTGCGGCGGGGCGCCCTGGACAAGGGGGGCACGGAGGCCGTCGGCGGCGTCGTGGTGGCTCGCTACGGAGCCAACCCCATGGAGGTGCTCGACGCGGTGCGCGCGAAGCTCGAGCAGATCGCCCCGGGGATGCCGTCGAAGGACCTGGAGGACGGGCGCACGTCGCGGGTCACCGTCGTGCCCTTCTACGACCGCTCCGGCCTCATCCGGGAGACGCTGGGGACGCTCGACTCGGCCCTGCGCCTCGAGATCCTGGTCACGATCGTCGTCGTGCTGGTCATGCTCGGGCACCTGCGCAGCGCCGTGCTGGTCTCGGGGCTGCTCCCGCTCGCGGTGCTGATGTGCTTCATCGCGATGAAGCACGTCGGGGTGGACGCCAACATCGTCGCGCTGTCGGGCATCGCCATCGCCATCGGCACGATGGTGGACGTCGGGATCGTGCTGACGGAGAACATCGTGAACCACGTGGAGCCCGGCCAGACCGCGCGCGAGCGGCTCGAGAGCGTGCACCGCGGCGCGTCCGAGGTCGGTGGAGCGGTGCTCACGGCCGTCCTGACCACGGTGGTGGGGTTCCTGCCCGTGTTCGCGATGGAGGGCGCGGAGGGGAAGCTCTTCAAGCCGCTCGCGTACACGAAGACCTTCGCGCTCCTGGCCTCGATCGTCGTCGCGCTCGCGATCGTCCCGCCCGCGGCGCACTTGCTGCTGGGGCGCGGCCGCGAGCGGGGCGCGGGCGGCGGCGTCCGCGCCGCGCTCGCCCTCGTCGCCGCGGGTGCGCTGGCAGCCGTCGCGGTGCGCCCCTGGGTCGGCGCCCCGCTCGTGATCCTGGGGGCCTGGCGGCTCGCGGCCCCCCGGCTCCCCGCCCGCGTCCGCGCGGCGGCGGCCGGCGCCTCGGGGCTGGTGCTCGCGCTGCTCGTCGCCGCGCTCCTCGCGCGGCTGTGGGAGCCGCTGGGCCCGACCCGCGCGCTCGGCAACCTGCTCTTCACCGCGGGCCTCCTCGGCGGCGTGCTGCTCCTCTTCCGCCTGGTGCTGGTCGTCTACGAGCCGGTCCTGCGCTGGTGCCTGCGCCACAAGCTGCTGTTCCTCGGGTTGCCGACGGGGCTCGTGCTGGCGGGGCTCGTGGTCTGGCTCGGCTTCGACCGGCTGGCCGCGCCGCTCGCGCGCCCGCTCGCCGGCGCGGCGAACGCGGCCCGGACCGTGCTGCCGGCGTCCGTCGCCGGGGAGGGGAGGGCGACCGCCGACTCCGTTCGCCGGTGGCGTCCCTGGAGCGCGCTCGGGCACGCGTTCCCCGGGCTGGGCAGGGAGTTCATGCCCCCGCTGGACGAAGGCTCCTTCCTGCTGATGCCCGTCACCATGGCCCACGCCTCGATCGGCGAGGCGCTCGAGCTTATGCAGCTGCAGGACGTGCGCATCCGCGCCATCCCCGAGGTCGAGGAGGTCGTCGGGAAGATCGGGCGCGCCGAGAGCCCGCTGGACCCGGCGCCGATCTCGATGGTCGAGACCCTGATCACGTACCGCACGGAGTACGCGCAGGACGAGGCGGGTCGCCTGCTGCGCTTCGCCTGGGACGACGCGGCCGGCCGGCACGTCCGCGACGAGCGCGGAGCGCTCGTGCCCGACGAGGACGGGCGTCCGTTCCGCCAGTGGCGCGACCACGTGCACGGCCCGCCGGACATCTGGGCGGAGATCGAGCGGGCCGCGCGCGTACCCGGGATGACGACCGCGTCCATGCTGCAGCCGATCGAGACGCGCCGGATCATGCTGCAGACCGGCATGCGGGCCCCGATGGGCGTCAAGGTCCAGGGTCCGGACCTGGAGACGATCGAGCGCGTCGCGCTCGACCTCGAGCGGATGCTGAAGGAGGTGCCCTCCGTCCGGCCCGAGACCGTCCTGGCCGACCGCGTGATCGGCAAGCCCTATCTCGAGATCGACATCGACCGCGCCGCGATCGCGCGGTACGGGCTGGCGGTCCGCGACGTCCAGGACGTGATCGAGGTGGCGATCGGGGGCCGCCGGCTGACGACCACCGTGGAGGGACGCGAGCGCTACCCGGTGCGCGTGCGGTACCTGCGCGAGCTGCGCGACCAGATCGAGGACCTCGGGAACATCCTGGTGGCGGCGCCCGGCGGCGCGCAGGTCCCGCTCGGCCAGCTGGCCGCGATCCGGTACACGCCCGGGCCGCAGGTCATCAAGAGCGAGGACACGTTCCTCACGGCCTACGTGCTGTTCGACCGGCAGCCGGGGTACGCGGAGGTGGAAGTGGTCGAGGAGGCCCGGGCCCACCTGGCCGAGCAGATCGCCTCGGGGGCCTATCGCCTGCCCCCGGGCGTCTCGTACCGCTTCGCGGGCAGCTACGAGAACCAGCAGCGGGCCGCGCGGCGGCTGCGCGTCGTCCTGCCGCTCGCGCTGTTCGTGATCTTCCTGATCCTCTACCTCCAGTTCCGCTCGACGCTGCTCGCGGGGATCGTGTTCTCCGGGGTGCTCGTGGCCTGGTCGGGCGGCTTCCTGCTGCTCTGGCTGTACGGCCAGCCCTGGTTCCTCGACGCCGCGCCGTTCGGCGTCGACCTGCGCGACCTGTTCCAGGTGCGGCCGCTCAACCTCTCGGTGGCCGTGTGGGTCGGGTTCCTGGCCCTGTTCGGCATCGCCACCGACGACGGGGTCGTCCTGGCGACGTACCTCGGCCAGTCCTTCGAGCGCAACCGGCCGCGCGACGTGCAGGCGGTCCGGGAGGCGGTGGTCGAGGCCGGCAAGCGACGCATCCGGCCCTGCCTGATGACCACCGCCACGACGATCCTCGCGCTCGTGCCGGTGGTCACCTCGACGGGCCGCGGCTCCGACGTCATGGTCCCGATGGCGATCCCGTCGGTGGGCGGGATGGTCGTGGCGCTCGTGACGGTGTTCGTGGTTCCGACGCTCTACTCCCTGGTCCAGGAGTGGCGCCTGCGGCTCGGCGACGGCGACGCGTGAGACCGGCGCCGCGGCCAGCGCGCGAGCCGAGATGGTCGCGCCGCCCGGACCCGGCGCGCGCTAGACTGTCCGCCCTGCGGGAGCGGATCGGTGCTGGTGTGCCGCCCGGCCTTCAAAGCCGGTCGGGCTTCGTGAACAGCGAGGCCGGTGGGTTCGATTCCCATGCGCTCCCGCCACCTCCGCCCGTGACCGATCGCAGCGCGCTCACGATCCGCGAGTACGCCCCCGGCGACGAGGAGCGCATCCTGGCGACGTTCAACCGGGTGTTCGCGGCCGTCGACCCGGGCTTCGCGCCGCGCGACCTGGCCACCTGGCGCTGGCTGTACCGCGACAACCCCTCCGGCGCGCGCATCTGGCTCGCCGTGGACGAGGCGGGCGAGGTCGTCGCGCAGTACGCCGGCCTGCGCCAGCGCGCGTTCGTGCGCGGCGAGCGCGCGAGCTTCGCCCAGGCGGTCGACTCCATGAGCTCCCGCGGCGGCCTGCGGCGCCCCGGCCCGTTCGTGCGGACCTGCCGGGCGTTCGTCGAGCACGGCTGCGGCGAGGGCGCCGGCCGGGACGTCTTCGCCTGGGGCCTGCCCGTGCCGGCGGCCTGGCGGGTGGGGCGCGAGCTGCTGGGCTACGAGCTGATCCGGACCCAGCTCGAGCTGTTCGCGGCGCCGGGCGACGTGCGCCCGGAGTCCGCCGCCGGCGTCCGGGTCGAGGAGTGCGCGCACTTCCCCGACGAGGTCGACGCGCTCGCCGACCGGCTGGGCCGCGAGCGCGACGCCGTCGCCGTGCGCGACCGGGCCCAGCTGGCCTGGCGCTTCGAGCGGCACCCGCGGAACGCCTACCGCGTCGCGCTCGCGCGCACCGGCCGCGGGCTCGCGGGCCTCGCCGTGTGCCGGGCGGGGACCTTCGACGGCCGGCCCGGCCTGCTCGTGGCGGACTGGGCGGTGCCCGCCGGCGAGGAGGGCGCGCGCGCCGCGCTGCTGGCCTGGCTGGCGGGCGTGGCGACCGAGCTGGGCGAGGCCGAGGTGCGCGCGGTCCTCCCCGAGACGGCGCCGGAGTGGCTGCCGCTCCAGCGCGCCGGCTTCCGCGCGCGCGGCACCCGCTACGTGCTGGCGGGCCGGCCCTTCGCGCGCACCCTCGACGTGCCGTTCCTGCGGCGCGGCTGGTCGTACACCCTCGGCGACACGGACCTGGTGTGAGCGGCGCGAAGGTCGAGATCCGGCCCCTGCGGGCCGCGGACGAGGCGAGCGTGCTGGGCACGTTCCGCGAGGTCTTCGGCGCCGCGCGGACCCCCGCGGAGTGGCGCTGGGCCTTCCTGCGCAACCCCGCCGGCACGCGCGCCTGGGTCGCGGTCGAGGGCGACCGCGTCGTGGCCCAGTACGCCGCGCTCCCCTCGCGGGTGTGGACCGGCGGCGAGGACCGCGTGTTCGCGCAGATCGTCGACTCGATGAGCCACCCCGACCGCCGCGGCGCGGGCCTGTTCGTGCGCACGGCGGAGGCGTTCTTCGACGCCCACGGCGGGCCCGACCGCGACCTCGTGCACTTCGGCTGGCCCGTCGAGCGCGCCTGGCGCCTGGGGCGTCGCAAGCTGCGCTACGAGGCGGTGCGGACGCAGGTGGCGCTCGCGCGCGAGCTCGAGCCCGGCCCCGACGCGGTCCCGGCGGGCGTCGAGGTCCTGGCGGAGGTCGACGAGCAGGCCCGCTGGCTGTACGACCGCTGCGTCGGCGCCTGGGGCGCCAGCACGGTGCGCGACGCGGAGTGGCTGCGCTGGCGCTACCTGGAGCACCCCACGCACCGCTACGTCCTGCTGGGGGCCCGGGACGCCGCGGGCGTCCTGCGCGGGCTGGCCGTCTACCGCCGCGCGAGCTTCGGGCTGCCCGACCTGGGCGTCCTGGTCGACTGGCTCGTGCCCCCCGAGGAGCCCGAGGTGGGCGAGCTCCTGCGGGCCGCCGCCGCCGCCCGCGCGCGCGCCGACGGCGCCCCGGCCCTCGTCGCCTGGCTCCCGGAGTGGTCGCCGTGGTTCGACCGGTTCCAGCGCGACGGCTTCCGCGTGCACCCGACCGACTACCTGACCGTGGCGCGGAACTTCCACCCGCGCTACCGCATGGAGTGGCTGCGCGCGCACTGGTGGTACCAGCCGGGGGACTCGGACCTGGTGTGACGCGCGCCGGGTCCACGCGGCTGCGGCGGGCTCGCCCCGGGGCGGGCCTGGAGGGCGCCGCGCGCTGGGCTAGGATGGCCGCGTGCGCGCCCCCGGTCTCGCCGCCTTGCTCTGGCTCGCCGTGCTCGTCCCCGCGCCGCGGGGGCAGGAGCGCGACGCGTCGCAGGACCCCGTCGAGGTCCGCGGCGGCGAGTCGTTGCTCGACACGCTGCCCGACGCCGACCCGCCGTCCGGCGGGCGCGGCGCGCAGGCGGGCGACCCCGGGGACCCGGACGCGGCGCGGCCCCGCCTCGCGCCCACCGGCCGCACCGCCGCGCACCTGCGCATCACCGGCCCGCTCGACACGGGCGCCCTGGGCCACCTCCAGCGGGTGATCCGCACGTCGCGGGGCGTGCACGACGCGATCGTGCTCGAGCTCGACACGCCCGGCGGCTCGGTGCCGCTGATGTGGCAGCTCGCGCGCATGATCGACGCGGCCGCCGAGGAGGGCTTCCACACGGCGGCGTGGGTGAACGACCGCGCCGTCTCGGCGGGGGCCCTGCTGGCGCTGTCGTGCGAGACGATCGCCATGCGGCCGTCGGCGACGATCGGCTCGGCCCTGCCGGTGACGATCAGCCCCACGGGCGAGCTGCAGCCGACCGCGGCCGACCCGGCCGTCGTCGAGAAGCAGCTCTCGGCCTTCCGCGCCGAGTTCCGCGCCTGGGCCGAGGACCACGGCCGGCCGGCGATCCTGGCCGAGGCCATGGTGGACCCCCGGGTGCGCGTGTACGAGATCGACCACGACGGCGTCCGCAAGATCGTGAGCGGCGTCGAGTGGGACGACCTGCGCGCGCGGAACGAGCCCGTCTCGCTGCTGCGCACCATCGTCGACGACGAGACGCTGCTGAACGTCTCCGCGCGCGAGGCCGTGGAGCTGGGCCTGGCCGACGGCGAGGCGGACGACCTGGGCAAGGTCCTGGAGCTCGCGCGCCTGCCCGGGGCCGACGCCGTGCTGTACGAGCGCACGCGCTCGGAGGACCTGGCGAGCTTCCTGGCCTCGATCCGCTTCCTGCTGCTCGTGGTCGCGCTGGTGGCGATCTACGCCGAGCTCAAGATGCCGGGCTTCGGCGTGCCGGGGATCCTGGGCATCGCGGCCCTCGCGCTGCTGCTGTTCGGCCAGTACCTGGTCGGGCTCGCGGACGTCCTGCACGTCGTCGCCGTGGCCGCGGGCATCGTGCTGATCGCCGTCGAGATCTTCTTCCTGCCCGGCGGGATGTGGGCGGGGCTGCTGGGCGGCCTGCTCGTGCTCGGCGGGCTCGTGTTCGCCTCGCTGGGGCCGTCGGCGGACTTCGAGTACGCGCTCGACCGCCAGCTCGCCGTCGACGCCGCGCTGAACCTCATGCTGGGGCTCGCGGTCGGCGTGGTCGCGGCGGCCCTGCTGGGGCGCTTCCTGCCGAACGCGCCCGTGCTGCGCCGGCTCGTGCTCGCGCCGCCGGCCGTCGGCGACGCGCACGGCGCCGCGATGCCCGCGGGCGTCGGCCGGGCCGCCGAGGTGGCCCAGCCGGGAGCCAAGGGGCGCGCGCTGACCGACCTGCGGCCGGTCGGCAAGGTGCAGCTCGACGCCGCGCCCGATCGCGACTGGGAGGCGCGCGCCCCCGGCGACCCGCTCGAGCGCGGGGACCGCGTCGTGGTGGTCGAGGTCCGCGGCGGGCGCCTGGTCGTCGAGCCCTTCCGGGAGGGAACCGCGTGATCCTCACCGCCGTCCTGCTGCTGGGCGTGGGCCTCGCCCTGGTCGTGGCCGAGGTGCTGTTCCCGAGCTTCGGGGTGCTCAGCATCCTCGCCACCGCGAGCATCGTCGGCGCCGTGGCGCTCGCCTTCAGCGTCGACACCGGCACCGGCGTGCAGTTCCTCGTCGCGGTCGCGCTGCTCGTGCCCACCGCGATCGTCCTCGGCTTCAAGGTGCTGCCGAACACGCCGATCGGCCGGCGCCTGACCGTCACCGGGCTCTCGTTCGAGTCCGCCGCCGCCACCGACGACCGCGACCTGGCCCTCGTGGGCCGCGAGGGCGTCGTCGAGGCGGTGCTGCGGCCGGCCGGCATGGCGCGCATCGACGGCCGCCGCGTCGACGTCGTCAGCCGCGGCGAGATGATCGAGGCCGGCGAGCGCGTGCGCGTCGTGGACGTGCGCGGCAACCGCGTCGTCGTCGCGCGCGCGCCCGGCGGTCCGCCGGCCGATCCACCGGCCGGCTCGCCGTCCGATCCACCGGGCGAGGACCCGTCCTCCGCGCCCGGCGACCCCCCGTCCACCCCTTCCGCTCCGGCCGCGCCGGACAAGGAGACCCCATGACCCCGCTCGTCGCGCTCGCGGCCCCGCTCCTCGTCCAGGACGGAGACGGCCCCTGGACGATCGTCAAGACGCTCCTCGGGATCGTCCTGGCGATCGGCTTCCTCGTCTTCCTCGTGCTGCTGCTGCGGTACGCGAACCTGTGGATCCGCTCGCTGCTCACCGGGGCCGGCGTGGGGCTCTTCGACATGTTCGGGATGAGCCTGCGGCGGGTGAACCCCGCCGCGATCGTCAACGGCATGGTCATGCTGGTGCAGGCGCGCATCACCAAGGTGGACAAGCGCGACCTCGAGGCGCACCTGCTGGCCGGCGGCCACGTCGAGCGCGTCGTGCGCGCCCTGATCGCCGCCGACCGCGCGGGCATCGACCTCGACTTCCGCACGGCCTCCAGCATCGACCTGGCCGGTCGCGACGTGCTCGACGCCGTGCGCACGAGCGTGACGCCCAAGGTCATCGACTGCCCCAACCCGAACTCCGGCAAGACCGAGGTCGCCGCGGTCGCCAAGGACGGCATCCAGGTCCTGGCCAAGGCCCGGGTGACGGTGCGCACGAACATCGCGCGCCTCGTCGGCGGCGCCGGCGAGGAGACCATCATCGCGCGCGTCGGCGAGGGCATCGTCTCGACCATCGGATCGAAGGACACGCACAAGCACGTGCTCGAGAACCCCGACGACATCTCCAAGACCGTGCTGACGCGCGGCCTGGACGCCGGCACGGCCTACGAGATCGTGTCGATCGACATCGCGGACGTGGACATCGGCCACAACATCGGCGCGCGCCTGCAGGCGGACCAGGCCGAGGCGGACAAGCGCGTGGCCCAGGCCATGGCGGAGAAGCGGCGCGCGATGGCCGTGGCCGCCGAGCAGGAGTTCAAGGCGTCGGTCGTCGAGAACCGCGCGAAGGTCGTGCTCGCCGAGGCCGAGATCCCCAAGGCCATGGCCGAGGCGTTGCGCACGGGCAACCTGGGCGTCATGGACCTGTACCGCCTGCGCAACATCGAGTCGGACACGAAGATGCGCTCGAACATCGCCGGCGAGGGCGGTGCGCAGCCGCCCGCGGGCGGCGGCCAGCCGAAGTAGGCCCGCGCCGTGGTCCCCCTGCTGCAGCGCACCGGGTTCCGGATCGAGGAGCTCTTCCAGGCCCTCGTCTTCTTCGTGATCTTCCTCCTGCCGGTGGTGCGCGGGATCGTCGAGTCGCGCCGCAAGCGCGCCGAGGCCGAGGCCGCGCGCCAGGCGACCGGGCGCGCGACCGACGACCCCGACGAGACCCGCGACTCCGGGGAGCCCTCGACCGGGCGCGAGATCTGGGAGCAGCTGCTGCGCGGCGAGCGGGGCTCGTCGGACGCCCCGGAGGCCGACTCGACTCCGCCTCCGGCACGCCCGCGGCAGCGTCCGCCGTCCCAGCCGCGCACGACCCTGGGCACCCCGCCGGATCCGCGCACCCCGCGCCGCCGGCGACGGCGCCCCGCACCGGCCGCGTCCGCCGAGCGCCCGCGGCCCGTGGGGGGCTCCCCCCTGGGTCGCCTCGAGGACACCGTCTCCGAGAACCAGCTCGAGACGCGCCGGCCCGCCGCGCCGTCGCTGGAGGGCCTCTCGCTCGAGCGCTCCGCCCCGGCGTCGACGGGGGGGCTGTCGCTCGAGGGGTCCTCCCCCGGGTCGACGGGGGGCGCCTCTCCTCCGCGGAGGAGCACGCGCCGGAAGCGCTCCGCCGCCCCGGGCGCGTCGCCGTTCGCCGGCCTGGGGCCGGGGCTGCCGGCGGTGGACCTCGGCGGCCTGGGCTCCGCCTTCGGAGAGGAGCCCCTCCCCGACCTCGGCGACCTGGACGGCGCCGCGCCGCAGGCGACGGCCTGGCGCCGCGCGGTGGTCCTGGCCGAGCTGCTGGGCCCGCCGCTCGCCCTGCGCGCACCCGGGAGCGGCCCCTCCGCGCCTCCCGGCCTGGACACCTGAACGAGACCTCGACGAGGAGCGCCGATGCCCCCGAAGCGACGCTACTGGCTGTTCAAGTCCGAGCCCGACGCCTTCTCCTTCGACGACCTCTGGAAGGCGAAGAAGCGCACGACCCTGTGGGACGGCGTGCGCAACTACCAGGCCCGCAACCTGCTGCGGGACGACGTCCAGGTCGGCGACGGCGTGCTGTACTACCACTCGAGCTGCCAGCCTCCCGGCGTGGCCGGCATCGCCGAGGTCGTGCGCGCCGGCTATCCCGACCCGACGCAGTTCGACCCCGCGGACGCGCACCACGACCCCAAGAGCGACCCCGGGGACCCGCGCTGGTACGCCGTGGACATCCGCGCCGTCGCGAGGGGCGGGCGCTTCGTGCCGCTCGAGGAGCTGCGCGGCGAGCGCCGCCTGGCCGACATGGGCGTGCTGCGCCGGGGCAACCGCCTCTCCGTCCAGCCGGTGAGCGCCGCCGAGTGGAAGGTGGTGCTCGGCCTCCTCGGCCTGCCTTCCCGCTCCTGAGCCCCCCGCGGCCGCCCGCGGGCCGACAGGGCGGTTTCGGGGTTCAACTGGTCGTCAACGGGGCCCCGAGTGGCGTCAGAGTGGGCGCCCACCGGCGCCGCGTGCCGCTCCCGGGACGCCCTCCAGGGCGCCTGCGGGGCCCTCGGAGGGGCCTGGGGCCTTGATCCCGACCCCCGAATGTGTCTCCTAGAGCCCTCGATCGCCGTTCGAGAAGGGCCCCCGGCGCGCCGGAGCTCGCTCGCAGGGGATCCCGACAACCCGAATCACCGAGGCCAGAAGGAAGGCAAGAGCACCCATGACCCAGAACTACCAGAATCTGGTCGCGACCGTGGAGAACGCCCGCGAGGACGTCGAGAAGGCGGCCGCGGGCAACAAGGCCGCGTGCGCCCGGGTCCGCAAGGCCATGCAGGAGATCAAGTCCATCGCGCAGGACATCCGCAAGGAGATGCTGGAGCTGCGCGACTCGGGCGGGAACTGACGCCTGACCCCACCGTCCGCGCGGGCCCTCGGGCCCGCGACGAAGCAACGGGACGCCCCTGGGCCACCGCGCCCGGGGGCGTCCTGTCACAACGGGACTGACTGGGTTCCGTGTGGACGGCGGATCCGGCGCCCGGCGCAACCCCCGCGCCCGACCGCGCCTGAGGCAGCCACCTCGCCGTCGAGGGCCCTGCGCCTCGCCCCCAGGACGGGTCGAGGCGAGCGCTGCGCGGGGAAGTGGCCCGGCGAGGAGCGCGGCGCGGACGGGGCGGCGGCCCCCTGGCGGCGCGTCCACACGGAACCCAGTCAGTCCCGTCGTGGGACCCGGCGGGGCTGCCTGGTGCCCTCGCCTCCCTCCGGGGCGCCCGTCGCGATCCCGGGCGCGGCGACGCCGCTCACGCGCCGGGCGCGCGGCCCGGGTCGGGGTCGCGCCCGGGCGCGAGGGCCAGGCGCGGGAGCGTCCAGCCCGCTCCCGTCCGGGCCAGCGGCCACGTGCGCAGCACGTCGGCGGGGGCCACGGCGCGGTACAGGTGGGGGAAGCGCTCGCCGCCGCGGGAGGGCTCGACGCGCAGGTCCGACGGACGCGGGTCGAGCTCGACCAGCACGAGCTCCGCGGTCTCCGCGAAGTGCGCGGCGAGCGTGCCCGCCAGCTGGTCGGCGTAGGAGAGGTGCACGAAGCCCTCGGCGGCGAGCGACGGGGGCGCGAGGCGGGCGCCGGGGTCGCGCTGCGCGGCCGCCAGGAAGGTGGCGCAGGCGGCGGGGTCGGCCAGGTGGAAGAGGCGGTCGTCCAGCACCGCGAGCGGAGCGTCCCCGCGCGGGACGAGCCCGGCGCGTTCCGCCTGCCGCGCCAGCTCGTCCAGGGCCGCGCGCGCGGTCGGGCCGAGGTGCTCGGTGTCGGAAGTGACGTACAGCTCGACGTGCTTCCACAGCACGGCGTCCGCGTGCTCCTGCGCGTGGCGGCGCATGGCCGGCAGCGCCGAGTCCGGGTCGCGCCGCGCGGCGGCGAGGGAGTCGGCCAGCACGGCGTGCACGCGCCGCGCGACGCCCGCGTCGAGGTCGCGGCGCGCGACCAGCCCGCCGAGCGGCAGGGGGGCGCCCGTGGCGTGCTCCCAGGTCTCGCCGAGGTCCTCGACCAGCTCGAGGCCCTGCTCGCGCCACGTGAAGCGGCCCTCGTGGATGCACACCCCGAGGTCCGCCTCGCCGCGGCGCAGGGCCGGGACGATCTCCGAGAACACGACGTGCTCGGGGCGCGCGTCGCCGGCGTGGAAGAGGCGCCACAGGAGCGCCGCGGTCGTGTGCTCGCCGGGCGCGAGGACGCGGCGCGCGGGCGACGCGCGGCCGGGCGCGCCGAGCACGACCGGGCCGACGCCGAACCCGAGCGCCGATCCCAGGGGCAGCACGCCGCGCGTGTCGCCGGCGGCCAGGGCGGCGGCGAAGCTGACCTTGGCGACGTCGAAGTCGCCGGCCAGCGCGCGGCGGTTCAGCTCCTCGACGTCCAGCAGCTCGACGTCGAAGGCCAGGCCGCGCCGGTCCACGCGGTCCTCGAGGAGCGCGGCGTACGCGTACGTGTCGTTGGGGCACGTCGACACGCCCAGGTGGACGCGCGTCTCGGCCGCCGCGGTCACGCGGGCGGGCCCCAGGGCTCGCTCGAGTGCAGCACGTCCAGGGCCAGCCGGCGCGCGGCGGCCAGGGCCGCGGGGATGCGCCAGTGCTCCGGACGCCGGTCGCCGACCTCGTTCGAGATTCCGCGCACGATGCGCAGCGGGACGCCGGCGAAGGCGCAGGCGAGCGCCACGCCGAACCCCTCCATGTCCTCGGCCACGGCGGCGGGGTAGCGCTCGCGGCGCTGCGCGGCCAGCTCCGGCGTGTCCGAGGCGGCGCAGGTCGTCAGCAGCAGCTCGGTGTGCAGGCCCTCCGGACCGGACAGCGGCACGACGTCCGCCAGCGGGTGCGGCGCGCCCTCCTCGCCGGCGTCCTGCCCGGGCCACTGCGGGAAGCCGAGCGAGGGCGGCGGGACGAACGTGTCGCCCACCCCGACGCCGACGCCGTCGATCGCGGCGCGGCCGAACTCGATCGCGCTGCCGACGGGGTGCTCGGCGAGGTCGTAGGCGCCGGCGATCCCGACCAGCAGCACGCGCGCGGGGCGGCGCGCGGCCACGAGCTGGGCCGTGCGCGCGGCGGCGGCGACGGGGCCGAAGCCGCACAGGTCGACGTCCGCCAGCTCGGCGTCGATGCCGCCCTGGTCTCCGAACCGGCGGCGCTCGAGCTCGGTGGGGAACAGGATCAGGGTCCGGGAGGCCTCCGACATGGGCGGAGTGTCAGGAAGTCCGCCGCCGCGGGCAAGCCCTCGCCCGCGGCGGCGCGGTGGGGTAGAACCGCGTCGCGCCCGCGCGCCGGCGGATCCTCGACGCCCGCGCCCTGCGGGCCCCGCGCGCTCGCGCGTCCGCCGCCGCCCCGCCGCCGCCCATGGATTCCCCGCGCGTCCCCCGCCCGCCGCGCGGTCCCGCGGACGTCCGCGCGGGTCGCGCCGCCCGCGGGCCGCGCCCGGCCGGAGCCGCGCGGCCGTGAAGCCCTGGCTCGAGCGCCTCGGCCTGCACCGCCCCGAGCTGCGCGCGTGGGCGATGTACGACTGGGCGAACTCGGCGATGGTCACGGTGATCGTCACCGCGGTATTCCCGATCTACTTCGCGCGCGTCTGCGCGGCGGACCTGGAGCCGGGCGCGGCCACCGAGCGCTTCACCCTGGCGACCACGGTCAGCCTGGTGTGGGTCGCGGTGCTCGCGCCGCTGCTCGGCGCGCTCGCCGACCACGGGGGGACGCGCAAGCGCTTCCTCGTGGCGTTCCTCGGCCTCGGCGTGGGCGCGGTGGGGGCGATGTTCCTGCTCGAGCGGGGCGCGTGGCTGCCGGCGCTCGTGCTGTTCGGCCTGGCCAACGCCGGGGCGATGGGCAGCTTCGTGTTCTACGACTCCCTGCTGCCGCACGTCGCGCGCCCCGCCGAGGTCGACCGCGTCTCGACCGCGGGGTACGCGCTGGGCTACCTGGGCGGCGGGCTGCTGCTGGCGCTGAACCTGGCGTGGATCCAGCGGCCGGAGCTGTTCGGCCTGCCGTCCGGCGACGACCTGACGCCGTCGCAGGCGACGCTGCCCACGCGGCTGGCGTTCCTGTCGGTGGCGCTCTGGTGGCTGGGCTTCTCGCTGCCGCTGCTGCGCCGCGTGCCCGAGCCGCCCGCCGAGGGCACCCCGGCCGGCGCGCTGCGGGCGGTCGGGGCGGCGGTGGGGCGCCTGCGCGGGACGTTCTCGGAGCTGCGCCGCTACCGCCAGGCCGGGCTGATGGTGGCCGCCTTCCTGCTGTACGGCGACGGCATCCAGACGATCATCCGCCTGGCGGCGATCTACGGGGACGAGAAGCAGATCCCGCGGGGCGCCCTGATCGGCGCGATCCTGCTCGTGCAGTTCGTCGGCGTGCCGTTCTCGCTGCTCTTCGGGCGCCTCGCCCGCGGCATCGGGGCCAAGCGCGCGATCCTCGTCGCCATCTCCGTGTACGTGCTGGTGACGTTCTTCGCCTTCCGGCTCGAGACGGCCACCGACTTCCTGGTCATGGCGCTGCTCGTCGGCACCGTGCAGGGCGGCTGCCAGTCGCTGTCGCGGTCGCTGTTCGCCAGCATGATCCCGCGGCACAAGTCCGCCGAGTTCTTCGGCCTGTTCGGCGTCCTCGAGCGCTTCGCCGGCTTCGTCGGCCCCGCCGTGTTCCTGCTGGTGCGGACCTGGACCGGCTCCAGCAGCACCGCGATCGGCTCGATCGTCTTCTTCTTCGTGGCCGGCGCCCTGGTCCTGTCCCGGGTCGACGTCGAGGCCGGTCGCAGCGCCGCCCGCGAGGCCGAGGCGGAGCAGCCGTAGCGGCGCGCCGGGCTCAGACCTCGACGTGGTCCTGGATCTCGGTCGCGTAGAGGACGATGTCGGCCACGTCGTCGGTGGACAGGCCGAGGAACTGGCGGACCTGGTCGTCGATCACCGACGTCGCCGCCAGCATGTCGCCGGCGCGCACGCGCGAGACGAGCAGGTTCATGTTGGCGATGATCGACACGCGCGGGTCGCTGGCCACGGCCTCGCGCGGGCCGTGGTGGTAGCGGATCGCCTCGCACACGAGCGGCGGCAGCTTCCAGTGGTCGGCGACGAGCGAGCCCACGTCGGCGTGGTGGAAGCCGAAGGCCTCGCGCTCGACCACGTGGATGGGGCGGTCCTCGCGCTGGGCGGCGCCGAGGACCTCGGTGTACTCCGCGCGCAGGCCGTCGAGCATCACGAACTTGCCGATGTCGTGCAGCAGGCCGATGACGTAGAACTCCTCGGGCGCGAGCCCGAGCTCCGCGCGGCAGCGGAAGGCGAGCGTCCAGCACATCTGCCCGGTCAGGATCGAGTGCTGCCAGAGCTGCTGCAGGTCGACCCCCGAGCCGCGCAGGTGCTTGAACATCTTCATCACCGACGCCTGCAGGACGATGTTGCGCAGGACGCGACCGCCGAGCAGCGTCGCGGCGTGCTCGAGGGACACGACGCGCTGGGCGAAGCCGTAGTACGCGCTGTTGGCGGTGCGCAGCACCTGGCTCGCGAGCGGCGGGTCCTCGGCCACGACGGCGCCGATCTCGCGCAGCCCCACGTCGGGGTCGTCGAGCAGCCGCCCGAGCCGCGCGATCACCTGCGGCAGGGTCGGGATGCGCGCCCAGTCGCGGATCAGGTCCTCGGGTTGTGAGACGCGGCCGGCCATGGGAGGGAGGGCTCCTCGGGGGCTTTCGGCCGCGCGCGCGCCCGAACTTGACGCCCCCGGCCCGCCCCGGGCTTGCGCCGGAGGCCCGCGGGCGCCGGAATGGCCGCCCATGGCGAGGAAGGCCTCGAAGCGACGCCCCGCGGGGGGGGACGGGCCGCGCCGTCGGCCGGGGGGAGCGGCCCGGGGGGACGGGGCCGGCGCCGGCTCGTCCGGTCCCCGCCGACGGCGGCGGCGCCCCCGCGCCGGGGGCGACCCCGACGCGCGGCACCCGGGCGAGGGCGAGGACGCGGGCCGCACCGGCGCGCGAGGCGCGGCGAAGAGCCGCCCGGAGGGAGCGGCCCGGGGCGCGAAGAAGCGCGGCGCCCGGGGCGCGGCGAAGCACGGCGCGAGGCGCGGCGCGAAGGAGGGTGCCCCGGGGGCGGGGAAGGGGCGCGGGAAGAAGGCGGCGGCCCGGCGCGGCGGCGCGAAGGCGCGCGGGGGTCGGCGGCGGTCGGGCGGCGGCGACGGCGCGCTGCGCGAGGGCAGCGCGGTCGAGGTGCGCGCGCCGCGCGAGCTGGTGGACGCGGCCCGGCGCGCGCTGGTGGAGACCTTCGGGCTCGAGGAGTACCGCGGCCTGCAGCGGCAGGCGATCGAGGCCGTCCTGGCGGGCCGCGACGTGCTGCTGGTCATGCCGACCGGGGGCGGGAAGTCGCTCGCCTACCAGCTGCCGGCGGTGGTGCTGGACGGCCTGACGCTCGTCGTGAGCCCGCTGATCGCGCTGATGAAGGACCAGGTCGACTCGCTGCGGGCGCGCGGGATCAAGGCGCAGTACGTCAACTCGTCGATCACGCCGTCCGAGCGCAAGCGCCGCATCGCCTCCGCCCTGCGCGGCTCCTACGACCTGCTGTTCGTGACGCCGGAGCGCTTCCGCAGCCCGCAGTTCCAGGAGATCGAGCGGGACCTGAACGTCACGCGCCTCGCCGTGGACGAGGCGCACTGCGTCAGCCAGTGGGGCCACGACTTCCGGCCGGACTACTCGCGCCTGGGAGAGTACCGCGCGCGGCTGGGCAACCCGCCCACGATCGCGCTGACGGCCACGGCGACGCCGCGGGTGTCGAAGCACATCGTCCGCGAGCTGAACATGACCGACCCCGTGGTCCTGCGCAGCGGGATCGAGCGCCCCAACCTGTTCCTGGCGGCGACCCGCGTCGACCTCGTGGACGACAAGGTCCCGCTGCTGGCCGACCGCGTCCGGGCCATCGACGGGCCGGGCATCGTCTACAGCGCGCTGATCCGCGACCTGGAGGCGCTGCACGACGAGCTGCGCCGGCGCGGCATCGAGAGCCTCGTGTACCACGGCAAGCTCTCCGCCCAGGAGCGCCGGCGGATGCAGGAGCGCTTCATGGACTCGAAGCGCACCGTGGTCCTCGCCACGAACGCGTTCGGCATGGGGATCGACAAGGAGGACATCCGCTTCGTGCTGCACGCCCAGGTGCCCGGGCGGCTGGAGGGCTGGGTCCAGGAGGTCGGCCGCGCGGGGCGCGACGGGAAGCCGTCGTGGTGCGAGGCGCTCTACTTCGAGGAGGACGTCGCCATCCAGCAGCGCTTCGTCGAGTGGGTCAACCCGACGCGCGAGTACTTCCTGCACGTCTACGAGACCCTGCGCGCCTGGGGCGAGCGCATCCAGACGAAGGACCTGGACGACCTGCGCGACGAGCTGCTCGTCAAGCAGCGCGGCGACAACCGCGTCGACATCTGCCTGAAGTGGCTGGAGGTGCTCGGCGTCACCGAGGGGTCGTTCGAGACGCGCGACCTGGCGCTGGTGCGCGACCTCGAGCCCGGCGAGCTGCCGCCCTTCGTCGGCTCGCGGCGCAAGTACAAGGCCGACCTCGAGGGGCTGCTGGCGATGGCCAAGTTCGCCGGCGGCACGAAGCCGTGCCGGCGCGTCTCGATCGCGAAGTACTTCGGCCTGCGCGCGCCCAAGCCCCCCTGCGGCGCCTGCGACGTCTGCACCGACGCCGCCGCGTGGCGCGCCGAGCACTTCGAGCCCCGCCCGGTCGGGAAGGTCCGGGCGGAGGGCGCCCCCTCGCGGGGCAAGCCCGGGAAGGAGCCCGCCTTCCAGCGCGGCGACTGGGTGCGCGTCGGCCGCCACTACGGCCAGGTCGTCCGCGTCGAGGGCGAGGGCAGCCGCACGCGCCTGCTGGTCGAGTCCGTGAGCGACCTCAAGCGCCGCACCGTGAACCCCTCGCGCCAGAAGGTCGAGAAGCTCCCTCCCGGAGGCGGCGCGGGCTGACGGCGGCGCGCGCTCAGGGGTCGAGCCGCAGGATCTCGACGCCGGGTCCGAGGGCGCGCTGGCGCAGGATGCGGGCGAAGGCCCAGGGCTGGTCCTGGTAGTCGAGCCAGGGGACGTCGTCGCCCGGCGCGTGGGGGCGCAGGGCGGCGACCGGCGCTCCGCCGGCGGTCAGGGCGGCGACGGCGTGCTCGAGGCCCTGGAAGGAGCGCATGCGCTGGGAGCGCTCGAGCACCGCGCAGGTCGGGCGCAGCTCGGCGCGGAAGGCGTCCACGCGGTCGCGGGCCTCCGCGGGGGTCGCGCGCCGCGGCACGCGCAGGAGGCCGACGCGCCACGCGTCCGGGCGCCGCGCCGCCGGCAGCTCACGCTGGTAGGTCAGCCAGTAGGTCTCGCGCGCGAACGAGTTGGCCATGCGGAAGAACGGCTGCTGGGCCAGCGCGTCGAGCGAGGCGTCGTCGAGGAACAGCGGCAGGAACATCCCCGGCGTGGTCGCGACGCGGTCGGTGGCGGGGTCCAGGTGCGCCTCCACCCAGGCGGCGGCCTCCTCGAAGGTGTCGGGCCGCGCGCGCAGGGCGACGAGCTTCGCCCCGGCCGCCACCGGCAGCGCGAGGACCGCGAGCGCGCCCGCGCCGGCGAGGACCGGGCGCGCCCGTCCGTCCCGCGAGGACGCGCGCGCGGCCGCGGCGTGCAGCGCGACGGCGCCGCGCGCGGCGAGCACGGCGAGGTACGGCAGCAGCGGCAGCAGGAAGCGGCCCCAGGTGTTGCGGTACGAGCCCATCACCAGCGTCAGCGGCACGACGTAGGCCAGCACGACGACGAGCGCGCGCCCGCGGCCCGCGGGCTCGCCGGGCTCGCGCGCGGGCGCGGCGCGGCGGCGCGACGCGAGCCACGCGAGCACGCCGACCGCGCCCAGGCCCAGCAGGACCGGGTCGTTCCACGCCAGGTACTGCGGCAGGCGCGCGAAGCCGCTGCCGTCGAAGCGCTCGAGGTCGAGGCGCTGGGGGCCCAGCTCGATCGAGCCGTCGCGCACGGCGAGCTCGGTGTACGCGCGGCGCTGGTCGTCCCGCTGCTGGACGAACAGATAGGGGTGGAAGCGCGCGAAGGCCAGCGCGGCCAGCGCCAGGGCGAGCCCGAGGCGCGCCAGGGCGCGCGGCGCCAGGACGCGGGCCTCGCCGGGCGCGCGCGGCCGCAGCAGGTGCGCCGCGCCCAGGGCCGGCAGGGTGAACACGCCGTTCTGCAGCACGCCGACGGCCGCGGCCGCGCCGAGGCCGGCGCCGACGTAGTCGCGCCAGCGCCCGCGCTCGGCCACGCGCAGCGCGCCGAGCACCGCGAGCAGCGCCGCGGTGGCCTGCACCGCGTGGAGCCGCGCCTGGGTCGAGAAGGTCAGGTGCAGCAGCGACGTCGCCAGCAGCGCGGCGGCGAGGAGCGCCGGCCCGCGCCGCAGGAAGCGCCGGGCCAGCAGGTAGGTCAGCGGCACGGCCAGGGCCGCGAGCCAGGCGACGGCGGTCCGCACGCGCAGGATCGGCGCCAGCGCGGCGCGCCAGTGCTGCTCGACCGTCACGGCGTCGGGGTCCGGCGTGGGCACGGGCGGCAGCAGCGCCAGCGCCTCGGCCACCATGGACGGGTACCACCAGAAGTCGACGGGCGCCTCGCGCAGGCGGCCGCCGGCCGCGAGGTAGTCGACCTGCGCGACCAGGTAGCGGTCCGGTTCGGGGTAGTGCGGCAGCAGCCAGTCCCGCGCCGCCAGCCGCGCGCCGAGGGCGGCGAGCGTCAGCGCGGCCACGGCGAGCGCGGCGCCCGTCCGGCCGAGCCCGGGGCCGCGGCTCACGGCGTGTCGTCCTCGTCGCCGAGGTAGCCGAGGGCGCCCAGCTCGCGGCGCAGGGCGTCGTCGACGGTCACCGGCGTGGTGCGTGCGCCGAGGCGCGCACGCAGCGCCGCGTCCGCGGCGCGGCGCTCGTCGAGCCGCTCGCGCAGCTCGGCCACGACCTCGGGGTGCGCGACGGCGACGTCGGTGGTCTCGCCGGGGTCGGCCGCGCGGTCGTAGAGCCGGCCGGCGCCGTCGGCCTCCTCGACGTAGCGCCAGCGCGGCGTGCGCACGGTGCCGAGCGCGGCGGCGGCGTCGCGGTGCGCGCCGTGGCCGGACACGGCCAGCGCGTCGCCGGCGGAGGCGCCGCCCTCGAGCAGGGGCACGAGGCTCGCGCCCTGGGCGTTCGGCGCCGCGCCGCCCGCGCCGACCAGCTCGAGCACGGTCGGCATGACGTCCACCAGCGACACGACCTCCTCGACGTGGCGCGCGGGCAGGCCGCGGCCGGGGGCGGCGACCATCAGGACGATGCGCAGCGCCTCCTCGTGCAGGGCGTGGCCGTGGCCGACCTGGCCGTGCTCGCCGAAGGCCTCGCCGTGGTCGCTGACCACGACCACCACGGTGCGGTCGTCGACGCCGCGCTGGGCCAGGCGGTCCAGCAGGCGGCCGACCTGCTCGTCGGCGAAGCGGATCTCGGCGTCGTACAGCGCGCGCACGAGCTCGAGCACCCGCGCCCCCTCCGGTCCGGGGGGCAGCCAGCCGCCCTCCTGGAGCTCCCGCAGCAGGCGCTTGCGGCGCACCACCTCGCCGCCCTCGTCGAGGTGGCAGTGGTAGCGGTGCCGCGCGAGCGTTCTCCAGTCGTCGTCGGACAGCTCCTCCTGCGCGTTCCAGCGCGCGACGGCGGCGCGCAGCGCGGCCCGCTCCGCCGCCGGGTCCCAGGTCGGGAGCACGGCGACCAGGTCCTCGTCCCGCGGGTGGTAGGGGCCGTGCGGCTCGTAGGTGTGGAACAGCAGCAGGAACGGCTCGTCGGCGTGCTCGTCCAGCCAGGCCAGGGCGCGGTCCGCCGTCGCCTCCAGGCGGCTGGGGTAGCGCAGGTTCGAGGCGTGCGACTCGTCGTCGCCCGCGTGGCGCGGGAAGGCGTCGAAGCCCTGGTCGAGGCCGAAGTCGCCCTTGGCGAAGCCGCCCTCGGTGAACGCGCCGGTGGCGTAGCCGCGGTCGCGCAGCACCTCCGCCAGCGTGACGAGGCGCTCGTCCATGCGCGCGGGGCTCGGGAACTCGCGCACGCCGTGCACGGAGGGGTGCAGCGACGTCACCAGCGAGATCAGCGACGGCGCGGTCCAGGGCGCGACCGTCTGCGCGTTCTCGAAGACCGCCGCGCGCGCGGCGAGGGCGTCGAGCCGCGGCGAGGTCGGGCGGTCGTGGCCGTAGCACCCCAGGCGGTCGGGGCGCAGCGTGTCGAGCACGACCACCAGCACGTTCAGCGGCGGCTCGGCCGGCGCGCACGCGAGCGCCAGCGCGGCGAGGCTCGCGAGCGGGAGCGGGGCGAGGGGACGGAGGCGCACGGCGTCGCGGCCGGTCGGCCGCTACAGGTGGTGGACCGGGCCCGCGCCCTCGGCCGCGGCCAGCAGCGTCCGGCGCACGTACACCGGGACCATGGCGGCGCGGTACTCCGCGTCGCCGGGGACGTTCTCGAGCGGCGTCAGGCGGCGGTGGGCCTCGTCGGCGACGGCCTCGACCGCCTCGCGGAAGGACGCCTCGCCCGGGCGCGCGCCGACCAGCCGCTCGCGCGCGCCGCGCACGCGCACCGGCCGCGCGGCGAGCGCCACGGCCACCAGGTCGGCGTCCGCGACCGCGCCGTCGTCGCCGACGTCCAGGCGCGCCGCCACGCCCAGCAGGGGGAAGTCGATCGAGCCGCGGTCGCGCAGCTTGCCGTAGGCGCCGCGGTGTCCCGCCGCCTGGGGGGGGACGCGCACGCGGACCAGGACCTCGCCCTTGCCGAGCTTCTTGTTCCAGATGCCGTCGGCGAGCCACAGGTCGTCGACCGGCAGCGTGCGGCGGCCCTCGGGGCCCTCGACGTCCACCAGGGCCGAGAGGCTCATCAGCGCCGGCGCGGAGTCGTTCGAGGCCGCCGCCACGCACTTGCGCCCGCCGGCGACGACGTGGCAGACGGTGCCGTCCTTCTTCAGGCAGAACCCCAGCGACTTCCGCCAGAAGTACGTCTGGTTGTACCACTGGCAGCGCGTGTCGAGCATGACGTTGCCGCCCAGCGTCCCCATGGTCCGCAGCTGCGGGCCGGAGATCAGCGACACGGCCTGGGCCAGCGCCGGGGCGCGCGCGACCACGCGCTCGTCGGCGGCGACGTCGGCGAGGGTCGTCATGGCGCCGATCGAGAGCCAGCCGTCGGCGTCCACCTCGACCGCACGCAGCTCGTCCACGTCCTCGAGCGAGACCAGCACGTCCGGCTCGAAGAGCCCGTGCTTCATGTTCGGCAGCAGGTCCGTCCCGCCGGCGACGAGCAGCGCCTCGCGGTCGGGGTCGGCCAGCAGGGCGACCGCCTCGGCCACGGTGCGGGGGCGCTCGAGCGCGAACCTCGGCAGGCGCAGCATCAGCGGGCCTCCCGCTTCGAGGTGGCGGCGGCGGTCGAGCCGACCGCGGCGCCCTCGCCCTTGCCGCCCTGGTCGCGCAGGGCCCGCAGGACCGTGCCCGGCGTGAACGGCAGGTGGCGCAGGCGCACGCCGATGGCGTCGTGGATGGCGTTGGCCAGCGCCGGGATCGAGCCGTGCAGCGGGCCCTCGCCGGCCTCCTTGGCGCCGTACGGCCCCTCGGGGTCGACGCTCTCGACGATCATCGCGTGGATGTCGCCGACGTCCAGCGACGTGGGCATGCGGTAGTCCAGCAGCGACGGACCGCGGTGCAGGCCGAAGCGGTTCACGCCGTGCTCCTCGAGCAGCGCCTCGGCCAGGCCCATGTACGTCGAGCCCTCGATCTGGCCGGCGACCAGCGTCGGGTTCAGCGCGCGCCCGCAGTCGTGGGCGCACCAGGCGGCGGGCACCCGGACGATGCCGGTCTCGACGTCGACGTCGACCTCGACGACGTGGGCGGTGAACGAGTACGCCGGCGACGCGCCGATCGTGCCGCCGCGGTAGTCGCCGCCGAGCTGTGGCGTGTTGTACGAGCCCGTGCTGCCGAGCGTGTCGAAGCGCGCCTCGGCGACCTGGAAGGCCTCGCGCGTCGGCACCGTCCGGTCGGGGTCCTCGACGTCGAACGCGCGGCCCTCCATCAGGCGGATCCGGCGCGGGTCGACCTCCCACGCCTCGGCCAGGGCCGTGACGATCTGGTGGCGCAGCTTGCGGCACGCGTCGATGGTCGCGTTGCCGACCATGAACGTGATGCGGCTGGAGTACGCCCCCAGATCGACCGGGCACAGGTCCGTGTCGGCGGCGACGACGCGGACGTGGTCGTACGCGACGCCCAGCTCCTCCGCCACGATGCTGCGCACGACGGTGTTCGAGCCCTGGCCGATGTCGTTGCCGCCGGTGAAGACGGTCACGACGCCCGAGCGGTCCAGCTTCAGCTGGATCCCGGCCTGGGGCATGTCGTTGGGGTACACGGGGTAGTTCGTGCCCGAGATGTACATCGAGCCCGCGACGCCGAGGCCCCGGCCGTAGGGCAGCTGGCCCCGGCGCTGCTTCCAGCCGGAGGCCTCCTCGACCAGGTCGAGGCAGCGCAGGAACCCGTTCGACGTGATGCGCTGGCCGTTGACGGTCTGCGTGTCGTCGCCCTGGAAGTTGACGCGGCGGATCTCGATCGGGTCGATGCCGAGGCGCTCGGCGACCTCGTCGAACTGGACCTCGAAGGCGAAGCGCGGCTGGACCGAGCCGTGCCCGCGCTTGGGACCGCAGGGCGGCTTGTTGGTGAAGACGCGCGTCGAGTCGAAGCGGTACGAGGGGAAGTCGTACGGGCCGGTCAGGAGCTGGCCGGAGTAGTACGTCGTGACCAGGCCGAAGGAGCTGTAGGAGCCGCCGTCGATCAGGATCCTCGCGTCCACGCCCGTGATGCGGCCGTTCGACTTCGCGCCGCAGCGGTACTGCATCTGCATCGGGTGGCGGCCGCGGTGCGCGTAGAACACCTCCTCGCGCGTCCACAGCATCTTCACCGGGCGCCCGGTCCGCTGGGCCAGCAGGGCGACGCAGAACTCGAGCGCGAAGGGGTCCGACTTGCCGCCGAAGGCGCCGCCGAGGCACGGCTGGATCACGCGGATGCGCTCCGGGGCCAGCTCGAGCACCTGCGCCAGCGCGCGGTGGACGTAGTGGGTGATCTGCGTCGACGACCACAGCGTCAGCAGGCCGTCCGCGGAGACCTGCGCGACGGCGCAGTGCGGCTCGATCGGGGCGTGCGTGCTGCCGTGGAACGAGTACTCGCCCTCGAGCACGAGGTCGGCGCCGGCCAGGGCGGCCTCGACGTCGCCGAACTCCAGCTCGACGTGCTTGGACACGTTCCCGCGCACCGGCTTGCCGCGGATGTCGGCGTGGATCTGCGGCTCGGGCGTGGCCAGGGCCTCGCGCGGGTCGAGGAAGGCGTGCAGCGGCTCGTACTCGACCTCGATCGCGTCCAGGGCGGCGTTGGCGGTGTCCTCGTCGACCGCGGCCACCGCCGCGACCTCGTCGCCGACGAAGCGCACCTTGTCCACGGCCAGGGCGTTCTCGTCCGGCGTCCACGGGATCACGCCGTAGCGGATCGGCAGGTCCGCGCCGGTGATCACCGCGTGCACGCCGGGCAGCGCCAGCGCGGCGGACGCGTCGATCGACACGATCCGCGCGTGCGCGTGGGGGCTGCGCAGGATCTTGGCGTGCAGCATGCCGGGCAGCTGGACGTCGTCGGCGTACAGCGCCTGGCCCGTGGCCTTGGCCAGGCCGTCCACCTTGCGCAGCGGCTGGCCGACGACGCGGAAGGCGTCGTCCCAGGGCGCGCCGGTCCCGTGGTTGTCCCGGGCGGCCATCAGGCGTCCTCGCCCTTCACGCCGCGCGCGCGCGGGCTCGGCTGCTGGCCGGCCTCGCGGTAGGTGGCCCAGGTCGGCTCGGCGGGCTCGATCCCGGCCGCCTCCGCGGCGACCTGCTCGACGGCCTGGAAGATCTGCGTGTAGCCCGTGCAGCGGCACAGGTTGCCGGCGAGCGCCTGCTGGATCTCCTCGCGCGTCGGGAACGGCGTGCGGTCCAGCAGCGCGCGCGCGGAGAGCATCATGCCCGGCTGGCAGAAGCCGCACTGGAGCGCGCCGCAGCGGTCGAAGGCGTCCTGCACGGGGTCCGCGCCCGCGCCGCCGCGCGCCACGTGGGCGGGCATCAGCCCCTCGATCGTGGTCACCTCGCGCCCCTCCGCCAGGGCGGCCAGGGTCAGGCAGGAGAGCACCGGCGCCCCGTCCACGAGCACCGTGCAGGCCCCGCAGTCGCCCTTGTCGCAGCCCTGCTTCGAGCCGATCAGCCCGAGCCGGTACCGCAGCACCTCGAGGAGGGTCCAGTGGTCCGGCGCCCCGACCTCGACCTCGTCGCCGTTGACCTTCAGACGCAGGCTCCGCATCCGGCGCATCTTAGCCGATCGGCGGGGGGACGGAACCGGCCGGGCCCGCCGCGTGGGGCGAGGTTCCGGCCGGCCTGCGCAGCTCGGCGGATGGGAGCCCGGCGGCGCGAGTGGCAGGCTCGTGGACGGACCGCAGACCCGAGAGGCCCGACATGAGAGCAACCCTTCCCGGCTTCGCGTTCGGAGCGGCGCTCGTCGCCGTGCTGGGCGTGCAGTCGCCACCCGCCGCGGCCTTCCAGGCCACGACGGTCCCGACCGACATCCAGCAGCCCGGCACCCAGCCGCAGGAGGTGCCCGACCTGATCTCGAGCCTGAACTGCGACAACTGCCACGCGGGCTACGACGCCGCGGTGGAGCCCTCCACGCTCTGGCGCGGCAGCATGATGGCGCACGCGGGCCGCGACCCGCTGTTCTGGGCGACCGTGGCGGTCGCCGAGCAGGACTTCGACGGCAGCGGCGACCTGTGCCTGCGCTGCCACCTGGGCGAGGGCTGGATCGCGGGGCGGTCCACGCCGACCGACGGCTCGGCCATGCTCGACGACGACGCCGTCGGCGGGGTGTCGTGCCACCTCTGCCACACGCTGACCGACCCCGACGGCTCCGAGCACCTCGGCGTGCAGAACGCGCCCTTCCTGGCCCACGACGAGGGCACCCCGCCCGAGGCGTACCTCGGCAGCGGCATGTACGTGCTGTGGCCCACCAACGAGCGCCTCGGTCCGTACGACGACGCGCAGGCCGCGCCGCACGGCGTGATCCAGTCCGAGTTCCACCGCTCGTCGGCGCTCTGCGGCACCTGCCACGACGTCTCCAACCCCGCGGTCGGCGACCTGGCCCCGCACCACGGGGCGATGGTGCCGCTGGCGGCCGGCACCTACAGCGGCGTGCCCGGGACCCCGGTGGACGGCAAGGCGGCGTTCAACAACCCGCCGTTCCGGTACGGCGTGGTCGAGCGGACGTACAGCGAGCACGTGCTGTCGACGCTGACCACGAAGCGCATCTCCGAGTACCCGACCTTCCCGCCCGAGCTGAAGCACGGCGCGATCGAGCAGGCCTTCCTGGCCGCGATGGCCGCGGACCCGAGCGGCGACTACGTGGACGGGACGCCGCGCACGTTCACGTGCCAGGCCTGCCACCTGCCGCCCGTCACCGGCAAGGGGGCCAAGCAGAACCAGGCGCCCGTGCGCTCCGACCTGCCCTGGCACGACATGACCGGGGGCAGCACCTGGATGCCCGCGGTGCTGCTGCACCTCGACGACCAGGACGACCTCCTGCTCGGCGGTCCGCTGACGGCGGCCGAGCGCTCCGCGCTCCAGTCGGGGGCCAGCCGCGCGAGCGCGCTGCTCGACTCGGCGGCCCGGCTCGAGGTCTCGGGCAACACGGTGCGCGTCGTCAACCTGACCGGGCACAAGCTGATCAGCGGCTACCCCGAGGGCCGGCGCATGTGGCTGCGCACCACCTGGCGGGACTCCGTCGGAGGCGTGCTCCGCGTCGACGGCGAGTACGGGACCCTGCAGGTCGTCCACGACGGCGCGCCGCTCGCCGTCGAGACGCTCCTCGACCTGGCGGACCCGCACGCGCGCGTCTACCAGGGCAAGCCCGGCGTCTCGCAGGAGTGGGCCGCGAAGCTGCTGACCGTCGGCGTCCCGGGCACCCTGCCGCTCGAGTACGACCGCACGACGGGGGCCGTGACGCGCACGCTCGGCGAGCTCGCCGCCGCGGCGCCGGGGACGGCGTGGGCCACCTTCCGCTTCGTGCTGAACGACGTGGTGGTCAGCGACACGCGCATCCCGCCGTGGGGGATGCCCTACGACGGCGCGCTGGAGCGCAGCGTCCTGCCGGTGCCGGACACGCAGTACGGGAACCCGGGTCCGGGCGGGGTCTTCGACCACTGGGACGAGGTCGTCCTCGCGCCGCCCCCCGGCGCCGCCACGGCCTCGATCGAGCTGCTGTACCAGTCGACGAGCTGGGAGTACGTGCAGTTCCTGTGCCTGGCGAACGATGGGACGAACGCGTTCCTGGGGTCGGCGGGCGAGGAACTCCTCGAGGCGTGGCTCGCCACCGGCATGGCCGCGCCCGAGGTGATCGCGACGGCGGACTGGGACGGTCGCTCCGCGACGGTCCCGCAGTCCTCGGCGGGTCGACCGCGGAGGATCACGGTCCGCTCCCCGTGATCGCTGCGCACCGGCGTCCCTCCCCAGCCGGTGCGGTGCGCCGGCCGGTCACGACGACCGGCCGGCGTACTCCTCGAGGGCGGCCAGGAAGATCGGGCCGAGGTCGGCGGCCTTCTTGTCGCCGACGCCCTTGAGGGCCAGGAACTCGGCGGGGGTGCTCGGGCGGTGGGCCGCCATCAGGGCCAGCGTGCGGTCGCTGAACACCAGGTAGGGGGGCACGCCGCGCTCGCGCGCCAGCCGGCGGCGCACGCCGCGCAGGTGCTCGAACAGGGCCTCGTCGACCGGGGGAGCGCCTTCCTCCGCCGCCACGGCCGCGGGCGCGGCGCGGCGCGAGCTCGAGCGCACCGGCTGCGGCGTTTCGAGCAGGACGACGGGGCGGTCGCCGGCGAGGGCCTCGCGTCCCTCGGCCGTGAGGAACAGCGTGGGGTACTGGCCGCTGGCGGTGGCGAGCAGGCCGCGGCCGAGCAGCTGGTCGATCCACCCGCGGACCTCGCGGGTGGTGCGGCCGGGCAGCGCGCCGTGCGCCTCCAGCCGGGAGTGCCCGGCGCGGCGGATGCGCTCGGTGTCGGCGCCGCGGAGGACGTCGGCGACGTGCTGGGCGCCGTAGCGCTCCTCGCACTCGAGCACGGCGCGCAGGACGCTGCGCGCGACGGCGTCGGCGTCCGGCAGGACGCGCAGCTCGCCCAGGCAGACGTCGCACGCTCCGCAGCCCTCGTCGCCCTCCGGGTCCGGCAGGCGCTGGCCGAAGTGCTCCACGAGGACCTTGTGGCGGCACACCGCGCCCGTGGCGAAGCCCATCATCTCGCCCAGCCGGTCCAGCTGACCGTCGAGGTCGCTGCCGCCGGAGTCCGCGCCGCGGCCGGCCTCGGCGGCGGCGCGCTCCATCAGGTTCTTCCAGGCGTGGTAGTCCGAGCCGGTGCTGAACAGCACGCACTCGGCGGGCAGCCCGTCGCGGCCCGCGCGGCCGGTCTCCTGGCTGTACTGCTCGAGCCCCTTGGGCAGCGCCGCGTGCACGACGTAGCGCACGTCGGTGCGGTCGATCCCCATGCCGAAGGCGACCGTGGCGACGACCACGTCGACGTCCTCGCTGAGGAAGCGGTCCTGGTTGCGCGCGCGCTCGGCGGGGTCGAGGCCGGCGTGGTAGGGGACGCAGCGCACGCCGTCGCCGGCGAGCTCGCGCGCGAGCTTGTCGACGTCCTTGCGGCGGATGCAGTACACGATCCCGGCGTCCCCCGGGTGGCGCCGCACGACCTGCAGCACCTGGGCGTGCAGGTCGCCGCGCGGCAGGAAGCGGTACGTGAGGTTCGGGCGGTCGCAGCTGCCCACCAGCACGGCCGGGTCGCGCAGGTCGAGCTCGGTCACGATGTCGCGCTGGACCGTGGGCGTGGCGGTGGCCGTGAAGGCCTGGATGGGGACGTCGGGGCGCCGGCGGCGCAACTCGCCGAGCATGCGGTACTCGGGTCGGAAGTCGTGGCCCCAGTGGCTGATGCAGTGCGCCTCGTCGACGGCCAGGGCCGACAGCCCGTACTCGAAGAGCTCCGCCAGGAAGCCCTCCGCCATCAGGCGCTCGGGCGCGACGAACAGCAGCTTCAGCCGGCCCTCGCCGAGCAGCCCGCGCACCCGGCCGCGCTCGAGCCCGTCCTGCGCGCTGGTCAGCATGGCCGCGGGCACGCCGCTCGCCGCGAGCCCGTCGATCTGGTCCTGCATCAGGCTGATCAGCGGGCTGACGACCGCGGTCAGGCCGGGGCGCAGGATGGCGGGGGCCTGGTAGCAGAGGCTCTTGCCCCCGCCGGTGGGCAGCACGACGAGCGCGTCGCGTCCCGCCAGCGCGGCCTCCATCGCCTCCGCCTGCAGCGGGCGCAGCGAGTCGTAGCCCCAGGTGTGCTGGATGACGGAGCGCAGCTCGTCGAGGGTGCCCGCGGCCGTCTCCCGGACGAGCCCGGCGTCCGCCGGCGGCGGTTCGGGCGGGGAGGGCCTCCGCGGCGCGGGCACGAAGTCGGCGGCCACGCCGGGGCCCGGACGGCGCTGCGCGTCGTCCCCCGCGGGGGGCGGGGCCGGGGAGGCCTCGTCCCAGTCGTCCCAGTGAAACTCGGTCTCGATGTCGGTCTCCTGTCGCGGCGAGGTCCCCGGGCGGGCCCCCGTCGGTGTGGACCATCGAACCAGCCGCGGGTTGCGTTTCAAGGGCCTGCCGATCGACCCGGGGCGAGGAACGGGCGAAGAGCGGTGCGCCCCGGACGTGCGCGCGCCCGCCGCCGGGGTCTCCGGCGACGGGCGCGGGGCGCGCGGCGGACGCGCGCGGGGAGGCCGTCGAGGCCTAGCGGCCGCCCTTGGCCTTGCGGGGGGAGGCCTTGTCCTCGAGCCACTTGGCGATGTCGGCCGGCAGCCGCTTGTCGCCCAGGATCTCGTCGGGGTTCTTCGAGCGCGACACGTGGATGTCGATCCAGCCGCGGCCGCCGTCCTGCTCCTCGATCTGCTCGGCCAGGCGCGTCGCCTCGGTCCGGCCCTCCTTCGAGACCGCCATGAGCGTGGGCAGGCCGCCCAGGTCGGCGAGGTCCTTCGGGAAGTTGAACCCGTGGTAGGGCTGGGCGGGCTCGACGAAGGCCAGGGCGCGGACGTTCTCGTCGCGCACCGCGTGGCGCGCCGCGAGGGTGCCGCCGTTGCCGTAGGCCACGAAGCTGATGTTCGTGCCGTGCATGCCCTCCTGACCGGTCAGGAACGCCGCGGCGGCGTCGAGGTCGCGCATGCTGAAGCTCCACATCCGGTCGCGCGACTCCTCGTCGCCCTGCTCCCAGCTCATGTCGGTCGTGGCGCTGTCGCCGTGGCCGCGCAGGTCGACCGCCAGGACGCCGAAGCCCTGCTTCTGGAGGCGCGTCGAGATCGACTCGAGCTCGGCCCGGCTGCCGCCGGCGCGGTGGACGACCACGACGCCGGGGGCCAGGGACTTCTTCGACCGCGGGGTGTAGAAGTCCGCGGCCAGCACCACGTCGTCGCTGGTCTGGATCTGGACGACGTCGCGCCGGAGGGTGGAGCGGCCCGCGACCGCGGCGAGCGCGGGGGCGGGCACGAGGGCCGGAGCCGTACGGGCCGGGCCGTGCAACGCGGCGGGCGTCGACCAGAGGATCGACGCCGCCAGGACGGAGGTCACTAGCTGCATGCTGACCGGAGGCTGGAGTGGGACGGGTTGGTCGGGGGGAGTGGGGGAGGCTGGGCGGGCCCGGCCTCGCCGGGGAGCGACTCCTGCGGAGGGCCGCGGGCGGGGGCCCGGAGGCGCCGCCGGAGGCGCGATCACACGGTGCAGGGGTGCGATGGGTCTGCCGCGAGGGAGCTCCTGGACCCGCGGGGCCACCGTTGGGATCGGTGAACCTGTCGGGGCCGTCGGGGTTCCGGCGCGGCGATCCGGCCCTTCCTCGCGCCGCCGTCCAGGATTCGCCGGAGGAGCCGGCGTGGACGCAGCGACCCGGGGCGGGCCGATCCGAGTTGTCAGGTCGATCGGTCAGGAATGACCCGAGGACGGCCAGTCTAGGGACCGGCGCCGTCCTCGCAACGCGCAAGTAGTTGCGGCTTCCAACCGGGATACCGCGGCCGTCGAAAAAAAAGGACCTGCCCTGCCGGAGCGGGTCCTGCGAGCACCCTCGAAGCCCTTAACTAAGGGATGTGCACGGGTTCTCCACAGGGGAGTGCGCCGGGCTCAGGAATCGGCCGCGTCCGTGCTGGAGAGCTCGAGATCGTGGATGGGGTCGCCCAGCTCGAGCTGGAGCCGCGGGTCCACCTCGTCCCTGCAGACCGCCCGGATGGCCTCCCCGAGCCGGTCGTGGAGGTCCCACTCGCGGTCGATCGAGTGGCGCACCTGGCGCATCAGCTGCAGGGTCATGCGCAGCGTCCGGCAGAAGTCCCCGCCGGGGACGCCGACGTGCTCCTCGACCTCCTCGATCGGCGCGCCGTCGTACCAGGCCAGCACGCCCTCGGTCAGACCCCAGTCCGGCGCCTTGACGGCGGAGGGGATCCCGAAGGCCGCCTCGCGCGCCGAGAGGCGCCGGACCACCCGGTCGACGCCCCGACGCAGGTCGCCCAGCAGGGACGGCGGCGGACCGTCCTCGGCGAAGCGCCGGCGCTCCTCGTAGACCAGGCCGGCGAACACGACGGCCAGCGAGCGCGGCGTCTCCTGCTCGAGCACGCCGGACTGCAGCAGCTCCGTGATGGAGAGCTCGAACGCGTTCAGCTTGCGCGCGATGCGCCCGCGCGGCGTCAGCGTGTCGTCGGGCTCGACGTAGCCGAGGTCCTTGAGGAACTCCACGTGCGCGTCCACCAGCGCGAGCTGCTTGCGCAGGTGCCGCTTGCGCGCCTTGGGCGTCTCCTCGCGCAGCCGGAAGTTCCGGAACGACTTCTCCCAGGCCACGATCAGGCGCTCGCGGCCGAGGTGCTCGAGCAGGTGGAGGATGGTCGAGTACGACAGGCGGAAGCGGCTCTCGACGGGCTCCGGCTCGCCCCGGATCAGGCGCTCGACGGGTGCGTCGTCCAGGTCGCGGTCGCCGAGCACGGCGAAGACGTGGCCGCTCTCGTCCAGGCCCTGGCGCCCCGCGCGCCCGGCCATCTGCATGTATTCCCGGGTGCGCAGGAAGTCGACCTTCTCGCCGTCGAACTTGCGCAGCGAGTGGAACACCACGCTGCGCGCGGGCATGTTGATCCCGAGCGCGAACGTCTCGGTCGTCATCAGGAGCTTCAGCAGGCCGGAGGCGAACAGGCGCTCGACGATCTCCTTGTGGATCGGCAGCACCCCCGCGTGGTGGTAGCCGATGCCGTGCAGGGCCATCGTCATGAGCTCGCCGCGCAGGAACTGCCGGTCGAGCTGGAACGTCTCGATCAGCTCGTCCTGCAGCCCGCGCATGCGCCCGCGCTCCTCCTCGTCGAGCAGGTCGCGCTTCAGGTTCGCGCGCGCCAGGCGCTCGCAGTCGCGGCGGCTGAAGGCGAACACGAGCGCCGGGAGCAGCCCGCGCTCCTCGATGTCGTCCAGGAGCGCGAGGGTGGGCCCGTCCCGGTCGGCGGGCGAGCGGAACGGCCGCCCGCCGCGGCCCCGACCGCCCGGCCCGCGGCCCTTCGCCCGCCGCGGGCGCGGCAGCAAGGGCTTGCCCGCCTTGCGGGCCCAGCGCCGCTTGCGCTCGAGCTCGCGCGCCTCGATCGAGCCCAGCCGGGGGTGGTAGAGCCGGTGGGCCAGCGGCACGGGCCGCTCGACCGACGTGACCACGTGCAGGCCGTGCTCGCGCACGGAGCGGATCCACCCGCCGAGCTCGTCGATGTTCGAGATCGTCGCCGACAGGCACACGAACCGCATCGGCGGCGGGGCGAAGATCAGGCATTCCTCCCAGACCGTGCCGCGGTCGGGGTCGTCCATGTAGTGGACCTCGTCGAACACGACGACGTCGACGTCGTGCAGGCGCGCCGGGTCCTCCAGGATCGTGTTGCGCAGGATCTCCGTGGTCATGATCAGGAGCTGCGCGCCGGGCTGGATCGTCACGTCGCCCGTCAGCAGCCCCACGTCCGCCCCGGGCGTCGCCCGGAAGTCGCGGAACTTCTGGTTGGAGAGCGCCTTGATCGGCGCCGTGTAGATCGCGCGGCGGCCGCGGGCGAGGGCGGTCTCCATGGCGATCTCGGCGACGAGCGTCTTGCCGGCGCCGGTGGGGGCGCCCACGAGCAGGTTCGAACCCGCCTCGAAGGCCGCGACGGCCTCCTCCTGGAACTCGAGCAGCTGCAGGCCGCGCCAGGTGCGGCGCGCCGCGCCCCCGGCGGCCCCCGCGCCGGCGTCCCCGCGCCCGGAGCCCGCGCGGGTCCGCGATCCACGCCGGCCGGCGCCGGGCTCGCGCTCCCTTCCCCGTTTCGTGTCGCCGGGGGCCGGCTCGACGGGGGCCCGCTCGACGGGCGAGTCGGCCGCGGGCTCGTCCGCGCGGCGGGCGCCCGGCGGCTTCGTCCGCGCCCGCCGGCGGCGCGGGCGTCGCTTCCGGCGATCGTCGGGGTCCCTCCCGTCGCTCACGGGGGGCCGCCGTCGTGGGTGCGAACGAGCATTCGAGAACCGGTCGCGGAGCGCGAGGTCGAAGAGATCTCGCTGGCGCTTGAGCCCGTCTCCGCGCGGAGGTATCTAAACAGTCCGGGCAACGGAACGGAAGCCGCCGTCCGTCCCCCTTTTCTCTACTCGGAGCTCGCGATGCGTGATTCGGATTCCCCGGCCAAGTACGGTTCCCAGGTCAGCCGCCAGCTCTCGCACCTCAAGCTGATCTCGAGGTTGCTCGCGCACGAGCTGCACTCGCAGGGAGGCGCGAAGACCATCTCGCTGTCGCGCGACGAGGTCCTCGAGATCCAGACCAGCCTGGACCTCTACATCGAGGAGGTCAGCCGCCGCCAGGGCCCCACGGGCCTCGGCTCCCAGCAGGAGACCACGCTGGTCAGCCCCCGCACGAACTGACCGCCCCCCCGGCCGGCCCGCGGGGACGGCCGAATCGCCGGGGGCCCGGGCGCGGATCCGGCGGCGGCGCCGGGCCGTGACCCCGGGTCCCGCCTCTTCCGCGGAGGCCGCGCGGGACCCCGAACCATGACGCCCCGAGTCCAACGAGCGAGCCCCTCCGGCGCGGGCCGACGCGGCGCCGGGCGCGTGCCGTTCCTCGTCTGGATGCTGGCGCTCTCCGCCTGCGCCGTCGCGTGGGGGCGGACCCTGGCGCGGGAGGAGCGCTCGTTCGCGCGCATCGAGCCCGCGCGCGCGGTCCTGGACGTCCCCGGGGCGTGGGTCGACCCGGCCTGGGAGATCCTGCTCGCCGAGCAGCTCGCGCGGCTCGGCCCCTTCGCCCCGGACGACGTCGCGGCGGTCGCCGCCGTCCGCCGCGCGGTCGAGGACCTGCCCTTCGTCGTCGAGGCCGGCGCCCCGGAGGTGATCTGGCCCGACGGGCTGCAGCTCGCGGTGCGGCTCGCCGAGCCCGTCGCCTGCGTGGCGGTCGGACGGCACTACCTCGCCGTCGACGGGCAGGGGCGGGCGCTGCCGGGGCTCTGGAACGCGCCGCCTCCGCGCGGCGCGGGGCACCTCCCCGTCCTCGGCCCGCTCGACGGCTCGACCGACGGCCTGCGCGCGGGCGACGTGGTCCCCGCCGCCCAGCTCGCCGCGGTCCCGGTCGCGAGCTCGCTGTGGACGCACCTGGGGGACGACGACCTGGCGACCCTCGGTCGCTGCATGATCGACGCGTCGCGCGCCGCGGAGGCCTCGGTCGAGGAGCCCGGGACGCGGCTCTACCTGGAGGGGCGTCGCCTGGTGCTCTTCGGGCGCGCGCCGGACACCGACGAGCCGGGCGAGCTGCCCGTCGTCGCGAAGTGGTCGTCGGTGGGGCGCGGCCTGCGCCGCCTGCGCCGCGACCGCGACTGGGACCTGCTCGACGTGCGCTGGGACGTGCCCGAGATCCGCGCGCGCGACCTCGCGGCGGCGGGGCCGACCGCCCTGCCCCGATGAGCGCAGCGCCGCCGCCGCCGGGCGAAGCGCGCCGGCCGATGCGTGCCGCGCCCTCGGCGCCGGGAAACGCGCGGGCGCGCCGGAGGCGCGCGCGGTGATCGCCGCCAGCGTGGTCGCGCTGCTGTTCCTCGCGCTGCCCGCGCTCGCGCCGGAGGCGGCCGCGGGGCTGCGGGGCGTGCCGCGCACGCCGGCCGTGCTGGTCCCGCTGCTCCTCGCCGCCGGGCTGCCGCGCCGCGCGGGATCCGAGGGGAATCGCGGGCCGCTGGCCGTGGCGGCGGCGCTCGCCGCGGCCGCGCCGTGCCTGGCGCTCGCCGCGCGCACCGACGCGGCGCGCGGCGTCCTGGACGCGGGCACGCTGGCCGCGGGCGTGGCGCTGGCGGCGCTGCTCGGGATCGCGGCGG
>JAUIDW010000343.1 GCA_030428395.1 bacterium
TGGTCCTCTCGCTCGTGCTGGGCGGCCTGGCCTTCGCCGGCGGCTCGTACTGGCGCGGCCTGCTGCCGACCGAGGTCCCGCGCGTCGCGAACGTGACCAAGACCGCGCCCTTCTGGGAGGTCGCGGGAAAGGCGGGCGTGTCGAGCATCGTGCTGGACGCCGCGCAGGCCTGGGACCGCGAGCCCGTCGACAACGTGCGCCTGCTGGCCGGCCTCGGCGTGCCGGACGCCCGCGGCGGCGTGCAGAGCTTCTTCATCTACACCACCGACGAGCTGTGGCCCCACGAGCCGCCGCACACGCGCAGCACGGACACCGGCTCGGGCGGCGACAAGTTCCGCGTGTACGAGCAGAACGGGCGCATCCAGTCGCTGATCTACGGGCCGCGCAACCACTACGAGGTCGACCGCCTCCAGCAGAAGCTCAACGCCCTCCAGGCGCAGAAGCAGGACGCCGACCCGCGCAGCCGCGCGGAGCTGGGCGACCGCGAGCGCGAGCTGCAGGCGGAGCTCGAGGCCGCCAAGGGCGAGGAGGGCCGCGTCACGGCCGACCTCGTCGTGGAGCGCCAGGGCGACGACGCCGTGGCCGTGACGCTGGGCACGGAGACGCAGGTGCTGAAGGAGGGCGAGTGGTCCGACTGGTACCACCTGACCTTCGACCTCAACCCGGTGGTCAAGGTCAAGGCCATCACGCGGGCCAAGGTGATCTCGCTGAACGCGCCCTTCGAGCTCTACGTCAACACGCTCGAGATCGACCCCGCCGCGGCGCCCTTCTGGCAGCCGATCAGCCAGCCGTACGAGTTCGCGGCGGAGCTGGAGTCGGAGATCGGCCCCTACGAGACCATCGGCTGGGCGTGCATGACCATGCCGTTCAAGGACGAGGTGATCGACCCGGTCACGTTCATGGAGGACATCGAGTTCACCATGAGGTGGCGCGAGAAGATGCTGCGGGCCTCGCTCGAGCGCGACGACTGGCGCCTGCTGTTCTCGGTGCTGAGCACGCCCGACCGCGTGCAGCACATGATGTACCAGTTCTACGACGAGCAGCACCCGATGTACGACGCCGCCACGGCGGGTCGCGAGATGACGTTCTTCGGCGAGACCATCACGCTGCAGGACGCCATCCCGGCGATCTACCGCCAGGTCGACCGCGTCGTGGGCGAGGTGATGGACGAGTACCTGCGCCCCGACGACACGCTCCTGATCTGCGCCGACCACGGCTTCCAGAGCTTCCGGCGCGGCGTGAACATCAACAACTGGCTGTACGAGAACGGCTACCTGGCGGTGAAGTCGAACCTGGGCCGCAACAGCACGGGCGGGCTCGCCTTCGTGGACTGGAGCCGGACCAAGGCGTACTCGCTGGGCCTCGGCATGGTCTACGTCAACCAGGCGGGCCGCGAGGCGGGCGGCATCGTCGCGCCCGACGAGGTCGACGAGCTGCTGAGCCAGATCCGCGAGGACTTCGTGGCCACCGTGGACCCCGAGACGGGTCTTTCCATGGGCAAGGACGCGCGCATCATGCGCCAGATCCAGAGCGGCCCGTACGCGGACCTCTCGCCCGACATGATGCTCGGCTTCGACGTCGGCTACCGCGTCTCCTGGCGCACGACGACCGGCGGGATGAAGCTCTCGAAGCAGGACGACGGCACCTACGCGCCCGGCGGCGTGTTCGAGGACAGCAACAAGAACTGGTCGGGCGACCACGTCTCGGTCGACCCCACGCTGGTGCAGGGCATGTTCTTCTCGAACCGCAAGGTGGCGATCCCCGACGAGGGCGTGCACGTGATGCACATCGCCCCCACGGCGCTCGCCGTGCTCGGCGTGCCGGTCCCGGCGGAGTACGACAAGCAGCCGCTGGCGTTCGAGTAGGCGCTTGGGGCGCCTCGAGACGATCACCCCGCGCGAGCTGCACGAGCGGCTCGCGGCGGGGGAGGAGCTCGTCCTCCTGGACGTGCGCGAGGCGGACGAGTTCGCGTACTGCCGCATCGAGGGCTCGATCTCCGTGCCGCTGTCGGAGCTGTCGGTGCGCCACGTCGAGCTCGACCCCGAGCGTCCCACGGTGTGCATCTGCCACCACGGGATCCGCAGCGCGAGCGCCGCCCAGGCGCTGGCGCACGTCGGCTTCGACGAGCTGTACAACCTCACGGGGGGCGTGGAGCGCTGGGCGACCGACGTCGAGCCGGACATGCCCCGCTACTGACCGGCCGCGTCCCGGAGCGGTCGCGCGCGCGGGCGATCGAAGTTCGGCGTGCGTCAAGTTCGCGTGAAGGTCGTCGCCTGAAAGAGGGACGCACGAAAGGCCAAGAAACTCGTGCATGTCCCCGCGAACGGACAACGTGCACGAGGTGCCTGGGGCTGTGCCGATTCGGCACGGGCCGCCAGATCGGCCCAGCCCGCTGGAAGTGCGCTTCGCGGTCGCGGGAGGCGATCGTCTCGCGACGAAAGTTCCCCTGGAATCCCTCAACGAAAACGAATCGGGCGGCGTATCTGCGGGCGAGGCAAGGAGCGGGAGGAAGCTCTTCAGGAAGCGAGAAGGCGAGGGCCGCAGCGACCGGGTGCGAGAAATCCCGGATCCCTGCGAAGGAAACCCCCGACCGATCCATCCAAGGAGTGAGCCCCGACGGACCCGCGCGACGGAGCTTGACGAAGGCCTTTCGTTCGCGCTCGCGGAACGACGCGTTCCGCGAAGGGAACACCGGGCACCCGACGCCGACCCGCCGCCGCGAGCCACTCGCGGCGGAGGACGCGGACCGGGCCTCGAAGACCGCAAGGCATCATCTCCTGGAAGCAGCTCGATGAAGACACCCACGGACCCCGAGCAAGATCCTCGTAGCGCCCCCGGCGCCGCGCAGGACGGCGGCGACCCCGGCCTCGGGGCGCGCCGCTTTCGCTCCGTCCTCCTCGGGTGGACCGACCCCGAGACCGGCGACCGGCTCTCCGTGCGCATGGACGGCAGCCGCAGCCTGGTCAGCCGCCTCGAGCGGGACGGGTTCGAGGTCCTCACCACCGAGGAGCCCGGCTCCCTGCCCGGATCCCTGCCCGGCCCCGCGCGCGGCACCCACCCCGGCCTCGACGGCCAGGACCCCGGGGTCGCCCGCGCCTCCGAGCGCACCCTCTCGATCACCGCCCGGCTGCTGTCGGTGTCGCGCCGCCTCGGCCGGAGGAACACCGCCTAGCGGGGACGGCATGGCATTTGCCCGCGATCCGAACGCCGTCGGAGGCCTCCCCGGACCCCGGGGAACCCGGGAGACCGGAAGCCCCTGACGGACCCCCCCGAGGACTCGGGGACACAGAGAAAACCCTTGTTGGTGGTGTGGGACCCGCCAACCAGCGCGCCCGGGGGGCAGGCCCCGGGCGCGCACCTTTTTTGGGGGCGCGAGTCCTGCGACACCCGGGCGGTCAGCCCGCCGGCCGAGCCGGACCGCGAGCCACCGCGGAGCCCGCCGCGAGACGCCGCGCGCGTCCCCGGTCCTCACCAGGCCCCCGCCCGGTCCTCGCCCGCAGGATTCGCCCGTGACGCTGGCATCCGAGCGGGCCGTCGCGGCGCCGGGCGACGCGGGACCGTCGCCGGGCTCCGGGCCCGGGGGCCTCCCCGGCCGGAGCCCTTCGCGGCCCGCGGTGCGGACGGCCCGCGGGCGTGGGGCGGCGCGAGTGGTGAGGCGCCAGGGCCGTCGATAGGCTCGCGGCATGCAGCTCCACTGGAAGGTCCTCTCCTGGATGGTCGCGGGTGTCCTCGTCGGGGTGCTCCTGCAGACCTTCCTGGAGGCTCCCGCGTGGGCGGGGGCGCGCTGGGTCGACCCCCCCGGCCCCGGGATCGAGCTCGCGGCCGGGCGCGGGCCGTCGGCCAACCTGCCCGACGGCGAGAAGTTCCTGGCCGCGATCCGCCGCCGCGGGACCCCCGAGGAGCAACGGCACGCCCTGGAGAGCCCGGAGGACTTCGCCGCGCTCCTGGCGGAGTGCGAGAACGGCGAGGTCCTGTGGCTCGAGCGCGGCCCCGGCGAGGGCGAGCCGCTCCCCCTGACCCTGGGCCTCGACCCGGACTCGTGGCGCGCCACCGTGATCGGCCCGTTCGCCTTCGCGGCCGACATCTTCCTCGCGCTGCTGAAGATGCTGATCGTCCCGATCGTCTTCACGTCGATCGTGGCGGGGGTGACCGGGATCGGCTCCGGCCGCGACCTCGGCCGGCTGGGGGCGAAGACCTTCGCCTACTACGTGACCACGAGCCTGCTCGCGATCCTCGTCGGCCAGGCCCTGGTCAACCTCGTGCAGCCCGGCACGGACGCGCCCCTGGGGCTCTCGCCCCTGGCCGGCGCCGAGCTGGTGCCGGAGGCGAGCTTCGTGGACGTGCTCAAGCGGATGATCCCGCAGAACGTCTTCGGCTCGCTCTCCGACAACGCCGCGATGCTGTCGGTCATCTTCTTCGCGCTGCTCTTCGGCTTCTTCGTCACGCAGGTCGACGAGCCGCACCGCGCGCGCGTCGCGGGCCTGTTCGAGAGCCTCTTCGAGGTCGTGATGCGCCTGGCGCAGGGGATCCTGAAGCTGATCCCGTACGGCGTCTTCGCGCTGCTTGTCGAGATCGTCGGCCGCACGGGGTTCGGCGTGTTCGCCCCGCTGCTCAAGTACATGCTGACGGTGACCGGGGCGCTCGTCTTCCACTCCTGCGTCACCCTCCCGCTCCTGCTGCGCTGGCGCAGCGGCGTCTCCCCGCGGCGCTGGTTCCGCGCCATGTCGCCGGCGCTGATGACCGCGTTCAGCACGAGCTCCTCGAGCATGACCCTCCCGGTCACGCTCGAGACCGTGGAGCTGCGCGGCCGCGTGTCGAACCGCGTGACGTCCTTCACCCTCCCGCTCGGCGCGACCATCAACATGGACGGGACGGCGCTCTACGAGTGCATCGGGGTGATCTTCCTGGCCCAGTACTACGCCAGCACGTCCGACTACGTGCTGACGCCGGGCGGGCAGGCGATGGTCGTCGTGATGGCGCTGCTCGCCAGCGTGGGGGCCGCCGGCATCCCCTCGGCCGGCCTGGTGATGATGCTGACGATCCTCTCGGCGCTGAAGCTGCCGCTCGAGGGCGCCGCGCTGCTGCTGGCCGTCGACCGGCCGCTCGACATGCTGCGCACGGTCGTCAACGTGTGGTCCGACAGCTGCGGCGCGGCCGTCGTGGCGCGGTCGGAGGGCGAGGAGGGGCCGCTCCAGGCCGGCGATCCCGCGCCGGCGTCCAGCGCTTGACCGGCGCGGATCCGGACCGCGGGGAGGCCGGGGGGGACGCCCCGGAGGAGCCCCGCCAGCTCCCCCCCTGGGAGCGCACCGAGGTGGCCTGGCCCCTGGCGCTCGCCACGGGCTTCGCGGGGACCCTGCTCGGGGTCTCCCTGGGGATCCCGGGCGCGCCCGCCGTGCTCGCGACGGCGGGGTTCTGGCCGGTGTTCATCGCCTGGGCGCGGCGCGGGGAGAGCGTCCAGGCGGGGCTGCTCGGGCTGGCCTGGTCGGTCGGCGCCGCCGGGGCGGTCCTGGGGGGCGCGGTCGAGCGCGCGGGGGAGACCGTCGGCGCCTGGGGGGGCCTGGCGGCCCTGCCGCTCGCGCCCCTGGCCGAGGCCGAGCTCCTCCGCCAGGCGGCGGGGCACCCGCTGGACGCCGCGGCCCTGGGGGGGCGCATCGCCTGGGGCGCGGCCGCGCTGCTCGCGGCGCGTCCGACCCGCTGCGCCGCGACCCTGCTCCTCGCCACCCTCGCCGTCGGGGCGGCGGTGGGGGGCGCGGCGCCGCAGGCGATGGAGGCCGTCCGCGCCGGCGCCGCGGTGCCGGCCGTGCTCCTCGCGGCCGCGCCCGGGTTCGCGCTCCTGCAGGCCGCGGGCGTCCTCACCGCCGCGGCCGCGT
>JAUIDW010000344.1 GCA_030428395.1 bacterium
TCCTCCTCGTTGCCGCGACCCCAGGTGCACCGCCCGCGCGGAGGGCCCGTGCGGCCGTCGCGCAGCGGGAGGCGCCGGGCGTGGGTGCTGCTGGGGGTGCACGTCCTGATCCTGGCCCACCTCGCGCACTGGCGGGTGACCGGCAGCACGCTGACGCCGCTCGAGCCGTCGGAGGCGATGCAGACGCTGGAGCTGGGCTGGGTGAACGCGGGGTTCGTCCTGTTCGCGCTCTCGATCCTCGCGACCCTGGTGCTGGGGCGGTTCTTCTGCGGCTGGGCCTGCCACGTGGTGGCGCTCCAGGACCTCTGCACGTGGCTGCTGCGCAAGCTGGGGCTGCAGCCGAAGCCGATCCGCTCGCGGCTGCTCGTGTGGGTGCCCGTCGGCACCGCGCTGTACATGTTCGTGTGGCCCCAGGTGGGGCGCCTGTGGCTGCTGCTGACGGAGGGCTACGAGTACCCGGCGCTCGAGAACCACTTCGTCACGACCGACTTCTGGAAGACGTTCCCGAACGCGACGATCGCCACGCTGACGTTCGTGGTCGACGGGTTCCTGATCGTCTGGCTGCTGGGCTCGAAGGGGTTCTGCACGTACGGCTGCCCGTACGGCGCGGCCTTCGGGGCGGTGGACCGCTTCGCGCCCGGCCGCATCCGCGTCACCGACGCCTGCGAGGGCTGCGGGCACTGCACCGCGGCGTGCACGAGCAACGTGCGGGTGCACGAGGAGGTCGCGCGCTGGAAGCAGGTCGTCGACCCGGGCTGCATGAAGTGCCTGGACTGCGTCAGCGTCTGCCCCAAGGACGCCCTGTACTTCGGGTTCGGCAAGGGTCGCCCGCGGGGCGCGCGTCCCCGGCGGGTCCACGACTTCGCGTGGGGGGAGGAGCTGGCGCTCGCCGCGGTGTTCCTCGCAGCGTTCTTCACGTACCGCGGTCTGTACGGTCAGGTCTCGCTGCTGCTGGCCATCGGCGTGGCCGTGATCACGGCGGTGTGCGCCCTGGCGCTCGTGCGGCTGCTGCGCGCGCCGGACTTCTCGTTCCAGGACCGCCCGCTGCGCGCCGGCGGCCGCTGGACGCGCGCCGGGGTGGTGGGGGCGAGCCTGATGGTCGCGCTGCTGGCGTTCGGCGTGCACAGCGCCGTCGTGCGGTTCCCCGCCTGGCGCGGCGAGGCCGCCTTCGCGCGCGCCGACGAGCTCGTGCGCGGCGGCCGCGAGGCCGAGGCGCGCGCGGCCGCCGACCGCAGCTACGACTACCTCGCGTTCGCCGACCGCGTGGGGCTCTTCGATCAGCCCGACCACCTGCAGCGCCTGGCCGAGATCGACCGCCGGCGGGCCCAGGGCGCGCTGCGCGACGGCGACCGCGAGGCGGCGCTCGGCGCCTTCGAGCGCGCGCGCGGCTACCTGGACCGGGTGCTGGAGGTGCGCCCCGAGCTGCACCACGAGCGCCTGCGCCGCTCGGACGTGAAGCTCTTCCTGGGCGACGTCCCGGGCGCCGTCGCGGACCTGCGCGAGGTGCTCGCGGCCGAGCCGGAGAACCCCGAGGCCCTCCGCCGCTGGGAGGCCGCGCGCGCCCGCGGCCTGGTCGGCGACTGACGACGCGGCGTGTTCCCGACCCGGCGCGGCGCACGCGGCGACGGGGCGGCGCGCGAGGTGCGCCCGGGGCGCCGGGGAGGCTAGTGGCCCGGGTCCGCGTCGCCGGCCGCCGGCCCGGGGTCGCCGGGCTCGTCGTCTTCAGGCCCGGGGTCGTCGGGCTCGTCGTCGCCGACGTACCCGAGGCCGTCCATGGCCTCGCGCTCCGCGTCGCTGGCGGACGAGGCGCCGAAGCCCTCCAGGCGGAAGGGGCCGCGGGCGCGCAGGTGCTCGAGCAGGCGCCGGGCCTCGGGGTGGTCGGGGGTGAAGAGGTTCTCGGACTCGTCGGGGTCGGCGGCCAGGTCGTACAGCTCGCTCGCCGCCGGGTCGCGCGGCCGGTGGATCAGCTTCCAGCGCGCGTCCATGGCGGCGTAGAGCAGCAGGTCCTGGGGCCGCGACTCGCGCAGGCGCGCGTTGCGGTCGAACTCGTTCAGCGCGTCGGCGTAGGCGATCCGCGGCGGCTCGTCCTCGCCGCGCAGGAGCGGCAGCAGGCTGGCGCCGTCCACCGCGCCGGCGTCGAGCCCCGCGGCGTCCAGAACCGTCGGCGCCACGTCGATGGTGCGCACCAGCGGCGCGAGCACCGCGCCCCGCGGACCCTCGGGCAGCCGCACGATCAGGGGCACGTGCAGCTGCTCCTGGTAGAGGATCTTGTGGTGGTGCCAGTCGTGCTCGAACAGGCCCTCGCCGTGGTCGGCGGTCACGACCACCACGGTGTCGTCCAGCCGCCCCTCGGCCGCCAGGGCGTCGAGCACGCGGCCGAGCTGCTCGTCGACGTAGGCCAGCTCGGTCGCGTACAGCAGCTTGGCCAGCTCCTCGGGGTCCTCGGGCGGGTCGGACACGAGGCCGAAGCGGTCCCACACCTCCTCCGGCGGCCGCTGCCTCCCGTCGTGGGGATCCCAGTAGTGCAGCCAGGCGAAGAAGGGGCCCTCGACCTCGTCCAGCCAGGCCAGCGCCTCGTCGGTGGTCGCGTCCGAGCGCCGCTGGTAGCCCCCGTCCCAGCGCGTGTCGCCGCCGGGCAGCTGCTCGAGCACGACCTCCTCGCCGCCGAGCCCGTCGCGGAACGTGTCGAAGCCCTGGTCGAGGCCGAAGCGCGCGGACACGGGCCAGGCGGACAGGAACGCGCCGGTCCTCCAGCCGGCGTCGCGCAGGCGCGTGGCCACGCTCGGCACGCTCGCGTCCAGCGCGAAGTGGCTGCCCGCGTCCATCACGCGCACGCCGTGGCGGTCCTGGTTCAGCCCGGTCAGGATCGAGGCGTGCGAGACCGGCGTCAGGCCGGACGTGGACACGCACAGCTCGAAGCGCGCGCCGTCGGCGGCCAGGGCGTCGAGGTTCGGCGTGGTCTCGCGCGGGTAGCCGTAGCACGAGAGGTAGTCGGCGCGGACCGTGTCCAGCGTCACGAGCAGCACGCTCGGTCCGGTCGGCGCGGGCCGCGCGGGGCCGCAGGCGAGCGACGCGCACGCCAGCGCGAGCGCCGCGAGGGCGGCCGATCCGTGCGTCGCGCGGCTCACTCGCCGTCCTCCTCGAGCTCGACCTCGTCCTCGTCGCCGGTGTAGCCCAGCTCGCGCAGCGCGTCGTCGACGCCGTCCAGGCCGGTCGGGTCCTCGACCTCGGGGAAGGGCTCCAGCACGAACGGGTCGCGCCGCTCGAGCTCGGCCAGCAGCCGCACCGCCTCGGGGTGGTCGGCGCGGTACAGGTTCACCGCCTCGTCGGGGTCGGCGTCCAGGTCGTACAGCTCCGAGCGCTCCGGCTGTGTCGGCTTGTGGATCAGCTTCCAGCGCCGGTCGCGCAGCACGTGCAGCAGGTCGTCCTGCGGCCGCAGCTCGGCCACGTGCCCGTTGGTGTCCCAGGCGTTCAGCTGGTCGGCGTAGGCCAGCCGCGGCGGCTCGGGCCGGCCCTCGGCCAGCCCCCGCAGGCTGGCGCCCTGCACGCCGGGCAGCGCCGGCAGGCCGAGCAGGTCCAGCACCGTCGGCGCGACGTCCACGCTGCGCACCAGCGCGTCCACGCGCGCGCCCGCCGGCCCGCCGGGCCAGCGCATCATCAGCGGCAGGTGCATCTGCTCCTCGTACAGCAGGCGGTGGCCCAGCCAGCCGTGCTCGCCCAGGCCCTCGCCGTGGTCGGCGACGATCGCCACGATCGTGTCGTCCGCGTGGCCCGCCGCGTCGAGCGCGTCGAGCAGGCGCCCGAGCTGCGCGTCGACCCAGTGGACCTCCGCGCGGTAGATCTCGAGCGGCGGCGCGCCCGGCTGGGGCCGCGTGCCGCGCGCGCCCTCCGGCAGGAAGCGGCGCACGACGTCCTCGGGCGGCAGCATCTGGAGGTCGTGCGGGTCCCAGGTGTGCAGCCACAGGAAGAAGGGCTCGCCGTCCGCCTCGACCCACTCGAGCGCGCGGTCCACGGTCCGGTCCGAGCGCCGCTGGTAGCGCCGCGTCGGCCAGGTCGACTTGCCGCCGTCGGTGGTCTCGAACGAGCCCGCGCCGAAGCCGTTGTCGAAGTGGTCGAAGCCGCGGTCGAGGCCGAAGTGCTCCGACACGGTGAACGAGCTCAGGATCGCGCCGGTGCGCCAGCCGGCCGCGCCCAGGGCGTCCACCAGTGTGGGGACGTCCGCGGCCAGCCGCCAGCTGCTGCCGGCGTGGATGACGCGCAGCCCGTGGGCGTAGGGGTCGCGCCCGGTCAGGATCGAGGCGTGCGAGACGGGCGTCACCGAGGAGGTGGCCGCGCAGCGCTCGAACAGCACGCCGCCCGCCGCGAAGGCGTCGAGGTTCGGCGTGGGGTCGCCCGGCGCGCCGTAGCAGCCCAGGGCGTCGGCGCGCGTCGTGTCGAGCGTCACGAGCACGACGTTCCAGCGGCGCTGCGGGGCGGGCTCCTCCGCCGGCCCGCAGGCCAGGGCGAGCAGCAGCGCGGCGGCCGCCGCGAGCCCCTGGAGAGCGGGCCGGCCGCTCATTCCTCGTCGCCCCCGAGGTAGCCGAGCGCGTTCAGCGCCTCGGTGCGCGCGTCGCCGGCCTCCACGTCGCCGAAGCCCTCGGCGCGGAAGGCGCCCAGGGCCTCGAGCTCGGCCAGCATCCGCGCGGCGACGTCGGGGTGGTCGGCGTACACGTTCACGAGCTCGCCCGGGTCCTCGGTCAGGTGGTACAGCTCGCTGCGCTCCGGCGCCGTCGGCCGGTGGATCAGCTTCCACTCGCGGTCCATCCACACGTGCAGCAGGTCGTCGGCCGGGCGCTTCTCCAGCATGACCGCGTTCGTGTCCCACAGGTTCAGCTGGTCGGCGTAGGCCGAGCGCGGCGCGTCGGGCTCGCCGCGCCACAGCGGCAGCAGGCTGCGGCCCTCGACCGACGCCGGCGCGGGCACGCCTGCCGCCTCGAGCAGCGTGGGGTAGAGGTCGACGCTGCGCACCAGCTCGTCCACGACCGCGCCGGCCGGCTCGCCGGGGAAGCGCAGCACCAGCGGCAGCCGGATGTGCTCCTGGTACAGCAGCCGGTGGTTCCACCAGCCGTGGTCGCCCAGGCCCTGGCCGTGGTCGGCGGTGACGGCGAGCAGCGTGCGGTCGAGACGGCCGTCGGCGCCCAGGGCGTCCACCAGGCGCCCGAACTGCGCGTCGACGTAGGCGACCTCGGCGTCGTACACGTCCTGCGGCGTGGAGACCTCGAAGGGCACCTCGAACTCGTCGGGGGGTACGAGCTTCGTGTCGTGCGGGTCCCAGTAGTGCACCCAGAGGAAGAAGGGCTCCTCGGCGGTCGCGAGCCACTCCAGCACGGCGTCGGTGGTCGCGTCGGAGCGCCGCTGGAAGCGCGCGAGGTCCCAGCGGTCGTGCTCGCCGTCGCTCTGGAACACCTCGTCGGGCGCCGCGTCCAGCCCGTTGTCGAAGCGGTCGAAGCCGCGGTCCAGGCCGAACATCTCCGACACGGGGAAGCCGCTGACGAAGGCGCCGGTGGTCCAGCCCGCCTCCCCGAGTACCGTGGCCAGGGTCGGCACGTCGGTGGGCAGCGAGTAGCCCGAGGCCGCGTACAGCACGCGCAGCCCGTGCTGGTGCGGGTACAGCCCCGACAGGATCGAGGCGTGCGACACGGGCGTGACCGAGGCGACCGACACCGCCAGTTCGAAGCGCGCGCCCTCGGCGGCGACCGCGTCCAGGCGCGGCGTCGTGTCGCGCTCGTAGCCGTAGCACGACAGGCGATCGGCGCGCGTCGTGTCGTGCGTGATCAGGACGACGTTCGGCCGCGGCGCGTCGCCGCGGGCCGGGGGGGCGCCGCC
>JAUIDW010000345.1 GCA_030428395.1 bacterium
CGCCGCCCCGGGGCTCCCGCGGTCCGCGCCCGGCCCGCCGGTCGCTCGCCGGTCGCGCCCCCGGCGGGGCCGCCTTCGACGGGCCGCGCCGGCCTTGACACGTCCCCGGAGCGTCGCTACAACCGTCGCCCTTCTGCACCCTTAGCTCAATTGGATAGAGCATCTGACTACGGATCAGAAGGTTAGAGGTTCGAGTCCTCTAGGGTGTACCAGCCCACCGCGCGGCCGGTGTCCCGCCGCGCGCGTCGCCCCTCCCGTCTCCCCCGTCCCGACCCCATCCTCCGTGGTTCGCGTCATCGCACAGTCCGGCGCCCGCGCGCCGGCCGGACCGGGAGCGGCACCCGCGGGCGAGGACCGGGCCTGGATGGAGCTCGCCCTCGAGCAGGCGCGCCGCGCCGAGGCGCTGGACGAGGTCCCGATCGGCGCCGTCGTCGTGCGCGACGGCCGCGTGCTCGGCCGGGGCCACAACCGCACCCGGTCGCGCCGCGACGCGACCGCCCACGCCGAGCTCGCGGCGCTCCGGATGGCCTTCCGGGTCACCGGCGACGCGCGCCTGCCCGGCGCCACCGTGTACACCACCGTCGAGCCGTGCTTCATGTGCGCCGGCGCCCTCTCGCACGCCCGCGTGGCGCGCGTCGTCTGGGGCGTGCGGGACGAGAAGTTCGGCGGGTGCGCCTCGCTCGGCAACGTGCTCGGCGACGCGCGGCTCAACCACCGGGCCGAGGTGGAGGAGGGGGTCGGCGCCGACGAGGCGCGCGACCTGCTCCAGAGGTTCTTTCGGAACAAGCGCAGGGAGTCGCGCGAGGCCTAGCCCCGCGCGCCGCGCGCCCCCCGCGCGCGGCCCCGGTCGACCCGCCGCCCGCCCGCGGCGGCCCGCGCCGCCGCGCGGGCCGCCGCCGGCCGGCGTCGCGGTCGCCGGACGCCCGAACACGACGGAGAGGTGCCGGAGCGGCTGAACGGACTGGTTTCGAAAACCAGCGCGTCCTACGGGGCGCCGGGGGTTCGAATCCCCCCCTCTCCGCCAGCACCCCGCGGACCGCAGCGTCCGCGGCTCCCTGCAGCGGCCGCGGGTCCCCCCCGCGGCCCCCGATCACGGAGAGGTGTCCGAGTGGCTGAAGGAGCACGCTTGGAAAGCGTGTGTGTCGGCAACGGCACCGCGGGTTCGAATCCCGCCCTCTCCGCCACCCCGCTCCCGCGGGTGCGCGGCGGCCCCGAGCGCCCCGCCGGACCCGGGAGCCGGGCCGTGGGTTCGGTCCCGTGCAATGGGGTCTTTTCGAACCGGGTCAGGCCGGGAACGGAGCAGCCCTAAGATCACGATTCCATGTGCGCGGTGACCGGGCCCACTGCCCGGCTCCCACCTCCCGGGGCCGGGCGCGCCCCGCGGCGAGCACCGGCGACCCGGATCCGCGGCGGCGCGCCGCGCGCGCTAGAATCCGGACCGCATGTCCACCTACCAGGTCCTCGCCCGCAAGTACCGACCGAAGACGTTCGCCGACGTCGCGGGGCAGGAGGTCCTGACCCGCGTGCTCCAGGGCGCCATCCGCGACGAGCGCGTCGGCCACGCCTACCTCTTCGCCGGCCCGCGCGGGACCGGGAAGACGACCACGGCGCGCGTGCTGGCCAAGGCGCTGCTCTGCGAGCGCGGCCCGGCCGAGGAGCCGTGCGGCGAGTGCCAGGCCTGCCGCGACGTCGACGCCGGCAGCCACGTCGACGTGATCGAGATCGACGCGGCCTCGAACACGGGCGTCGAGGACGTGCGCGTGCTGCGCGAGCAGGTCGCGTACGCGCCGATGCGCGGGCGCTACAAGGTGTACATCGTCGACGAGGTGCACATGCTCTCGAAGAGCGCCTTCAACGCCTTCCTGAAGACGCTCGAGGAGCCGCCGCCGCACGTCGTGTTCCTGTTCGCGACGACGGAGCCGCACAAGGTGCTCGACACGGTCCTGTCGCGCTGCCAGGTCCTGCACCTCTCGCTGATCCCCGAGGAGGTGATCGCGGCGCGCATCGCCGCCGTCTTCGAGGCGGAGGGCGTGCGCTGCGAGGAGGGCGTGCCCGCCGAGATCGGCCGCATCGCCCGCGGCAGCCTGCGCGACGCGCTGTCGTTCTGCGACCAGCTGCTGGCCCTGGTCGGCTCCGAGCCGACCGTCGCCGACGTGCGCCGGGTCGGCGGCGACGGCGAGAGCCGCGTCGAGGACCTGCTCGACCTGGCCGCCGCCGGCGACCGCGCGGGCGTGCTGGGCGCGCTGCCGGTGGAGGAGGGCGGCGAGGCGCGCCTGCTCGACGGCTGCCTCGAGTCCCTGCGCGCCTCCCTGCTCGACGCCGTCCGCGGCGGCGCGGCGGCCGCGGCCTCCACGACGCCCGCGGAGCTGCGCGCGCGGCGCCTGGACCGCGCCAAGCGCCTGGGGCCGGAGCGCCTGCGCGCCTGGCTCGAGGAGCTGATCCTGGCCCGCGAGCGCCTGGCGCCCCGCAACCTGCCGCAGCACGCGCGGCTGGTGCTCGAGCTCGCGCTGCTCGAGCTCTGCCGGCCCGAGCTCGGCCTCCCGCTCGCGGAGCTGGCGGACCGCCTCGAGGCGCTCGAGGCGCGCCTAGGCGGAGCCCCGGCCGGCGGCGGCGGGAAGCCCGCCCCGCGCCGCCCCGCGCCGCCCGATCCTTCGCCCCCGGCGTCCGCGACGGCCGCTCGCGAGCGCCCGGCGCGCCCCGCGCCGCCGCCCGAGCCGGCTTCCGACGCCGGCGGCGGCTCCGGGGACGAGCCCGAGGTCCCCGCCGACGACCCCGCGCTGCGGGCGGACGACGAGCTGCAGCCCGCCCCGCCCCCGTCCGGCGACGCCCCGGGGAAGCCCCCGGAGAAGACCCGGGAGCGGCGCGCCCCGCGGGGCGGCAAGGGCCCGGCCCGCCGCGCCCCCGCCCGCGGGGCCGCGGGGCTCTGGAAGGCGTTCCTGGGCGAGCTGGGGGACGCGCGGCCCTCCCTGGCCGCGCTCCTCGAGCGCAAGGGCAAGCTGCTCGACCACGGCCCCGAGCGGGCCCGGATCCAGGTCGCGCGCACCACCGCGCGGGAGCGGCCGCTCCTGGAGGACGCGGCCAACGTGCGGGCCTGCGAGGCCGCGATCGAGCGCGCCGGCGGCGGAGCGGTTAGGGTGGAGATCGAGGACACGTCGCGGCAACGCCCCGGGGACCGCGACCCCTTCACCAGCGAGGTGGTCGACCTGTTCGGGGGCCACATCGAGGACAACGCATGACCGGCTCGTTCGGCGAGATGGGCAGCCTGCTGAAGCAGGCCCAGCAGATGCAGCGCGACCTCGACCGCGTGCGCGAGGAGCTGCGCACGCGCACGGTCGAGGGCAGCGCCGGCGGGGGAGCGGTGCGCGTGCTCGTGACCGGCGACCGCCAGGTGGCCAAGGTCGAGATCGCCGACGAGGTGGTCGCCGCGGGCGACCGCGCGATGGTCGAGGACCTGGTGCTCGCCGCCCTGCGCGACGGCGTGGCCAAGGCCGCCACGATGGCCGAGGAGGCCATGGCGCGCGTCACCGGCGGGGTGAACCTGCCGGGCCTGTTCTGAGCGGCCCCGCGTCCGACCCGACCCCTTGGCCTACCCCGGACCCCTCGAAGACCTCGTCCAGGCGCTGGAGCGCTTCCCGGGAGTCGGCCGGCGCACCGCCGAGCGCCTGGCGTTCCACGTGCTGCGCGACCCGCGCGCGCGCGACCTGCCGGAGATCGTGACGCGCGCGCTCGAGGGCACCCACGTGTGCCGCGAGTGCTTCAACGTGGCCGAGCACGACCCCTGCGCGATCTGCGCCGACCCCGAGCGCGACGCGGCGACGATCTGCGTGGTCGAGGAGCCGCGCGACGTCGAGGCGGTCGAGCGCGCCGGCGTGTACCGCGGCCGGTACCACGTCCTGATGGGGGCCTTCCACCCGGCCGAGGGCGCCGACCGCGCCCAGCTCACGCTCGAGGGGCTGGTGCGGCGCGTCCGCGCCGGCGGGGTGGACGAGGTCATCCTGGCGACCGACCCCGACGCCGAGGGCGAGGCCACCGCGGCGCTCGCGGCCGAGGCCCTCGAGGCCCTGGGCGAGGGGGGGCCGCGCGTCACGCGCCTGGCGCGCGGGCTGCCGGCGGGCAGCGCCATCGAGTACCTGCACCGCGGCGTGCTCGAGGACGCGCTCGACGGCCGGCGCCCCTGGCGCTGAGTCCCGGGCCGCGCACCGCGGCCCCCGCGCGCCCCCCGGGGGCGCCCGCGGCGCTCAACTCGCCGCCCCCTTCGGACGATGTCCGGGGCATGGAACGCCCCGGGCTCGGCCAGCACCTCGGCACGGCGCTGCGGCAGGAGCTCGCCCTGCAGCCGCGGATGCTGCAGTCCATCGAGGCGCTCCAGCTGCCCGTGGCGGAGCTGGACGCGTGGCTGCGGAGCGCGGCGGAGGAGAACGCGGCCCTGCGCCTGGAGGAGCGGCCGGCGTCCGAGGGCGCCACCGCGCCCGCCCGCTCGCGGGCCGCGCGCGCGCAGGCCACCGAGCGCCACGACGAGATGCTGCGCAACCAGCCCGAGCGCGCGAAGGGCCTGGTGGACTGCATCGAGGAGCAGCTCGTCCTGCTCGAGGTCGGCGCCGCCGCGCTCGCCTGGGTGCGCTTCCTCGTCGGCCAGCTCGACGAGGCGGGGTACCTCTCCGCGGGCGAGGAGGAGCTGCTCGCGCGCGCGGACGAGCAGGGCCTGGCCGGCGGCGAGGAGTCGCTGGTCGAGGCGCTGGGCGTCCTCCGCTCGCTCGAGCCGCGCGGCCTGGGTGCGCGCAACGCGATCGAGGCGCTGGTCCTGCAGCTCGACGAGAGCGACCCCGACTACGCGCTGCTGCGCGCGCTGCTCGAGGACTTCCTCGAGGACGTGGCGCGCAACAAGCTGCCGCGGGTCGCGCGCGCGCTGGGGCTCGAGCTGGACGAGCTCGACCAGCTGATCGAGCGCCTGCGGGCGTTCAACCCGCGCCCCGCCGCGGAGCTCGCGGGCACCACCGCGCCCGTCCTCGTCCCCGACGTGGTCGTCGAGCGCGCCCCGGCCGGGGGCGCCCCGCCGGGGGAGGGCGACCTGGGCGCCTTCCAGGTGCGCGTCGACCTGTCCGACCTGCCCGCCGTCTCGCTGGACGAGGACGTCGCCGCGCTGGCGCGCGACCGCGACCAGCCGCGCGAGGTGCGCGAGTACCTGCGCCAGCGCCTGGACCGCGCCCGCTGGGTCGTGGAGGCGGTCCACCAGCGCGGCCGCACCCTGACCCGAGTGGCGGCGGCGGTGTTCCGCCACCAGCGCAGCTTCCTCGAGGACGGCCCCGGTCACCTGCGGCCGCTGCGCATGGGCGACGTGGCCGACGCGCTCGACCTGCACGTCAGCACCGTCAGCCGCGCCGTCGCCGGCAAGCACGTCCAGACGCCCTGGGGCGTGTTCCCGCTGCGCCACTTCTTCCAGGCCGCGACCGGCGGGGGAGAGTCCGCCGCGGGCGGGGGGAGCGCGCGCTCGGACGTCCGCGAGCAGGTGCGCTCCGAGTTCGAGGCCGAGGACCCGGCCCGCCCGCTCTCCGACGACGAGGTCGTGGAACGCCTCGCCGCGCGCGGGCTCCGGCTGGCCCGGCGGACCGTGGCGAAGTACCGCAACGAGCTGGGCATCCCGAGCTCGTACCGCCGCCGCCGCTACGGCCCCTCCGCCTGACGCGCCCGGGCGGGCCGGGCGCCCGGGCGGCGCACAGGGTGCGCGTGCACGGGCCGCGGCGCGCCGCTATAGATGGCCGCGTGCGCAACGTGCGGATCCAGGTCGCCTACGACGGCTCGCGCTTCTTCGGCTGGCAGCGGCAGGAGGGCTTCCTGTCGGTCCAGGAGG
>JAUIDW010000346.1 GCA_030428395.1 bacterium
CGCCGGCGACCCCGACGCCGGAGGAGTGGCTCGACCGCTTCCGCGCCGCGGAGAGCTGGCGCGACGCGCTGGCCCTCGGCTACGAGATCGCCGCGCTCGACCCCGACGAGGCGCTGGCGGTGATGCGCGCGATCTACGCCGACATCCCCGACTACCGCCACCGCCAGCAGGTGCTGAAGCCCTTCGTGTTCCACGGCGGGCACGTGCACGCGCTCGAGGTGCTCGACCTGGCCGCGACCGACGCGCACCCCGGCGTGCGCGGCTGGGCCTGGTCGTACCTCGAGAACTACGCCTTCCGCGACTTCTCGGAGCACCCCGAGGACTACGCCGCCTGGCGCGCCGCCACGGCGGGGCTGCCGCTGGGCGAGGTGCTCGAGCGCGGCGCGCGCGAGCTGGTGCGCGACCTGGCCGGCGCGGGGCCCGACGAGCTGGCGGACCGCTTCGACTCCATCGACCGCCTCGACCTGCGGGCCGGCCGCGTGGGCGGCGTGGACCTCGAGGCCACGCTGGTCGACGCGGGGTTCCTCGGCCTCGCCGAGCGCTGGCTGGTGACGGCCGACGCGGAAGTGCAGGCCGGCGCGCTGGCGTGGCTCGACGCGCTCGCGCTGGACGAGGCCTTCCTGCGCCGCAGCGTCCTGCCGCTCGCCACCGCGACGGGCGGCGATCCGAAGGTCCGCGACCGCGCCCTGCGCGTGCTGGCCGACCCCGCGAACGGCTGGACGCTCGAGCCGCTGCTCGACCAGCTGGTGCGCGAGGTCACGACCACGCCGGGGCCGCTCCACGACCTCGCCGACGCCGTGGGCGAGCTGGGCGACCTGCGCGCGATCCCGACCCTGATCGGGCTGATCGCCGCGGAGGACACCGAGCGCACGCGCTACGGGGTCGGCTACTTCGGCCTGCGCGAGCTGACCGGCGTCGACTACGAGGAGGACCACGGCGGCGCGTTCTGGCTGGACTGGTGGGAGCGCAACCGCGCCACGCTGCCGCCCGAGGTCGCCGCCCTGTCCGTGCCGAGCTTCACGCTCGCGCCCGCCGCCGCGGCGGCGCGCTGAGGCCGCGGGCCCGGATCCGGGTCCCGCTGCGCGCCGGGGCGCGACGATTCGGCGCGGATTCCGTGCGGGGGCGCGGGAACCGGGGCGTCGGACGGGGGTACCCGCACCGACCGGCTCCCGCGACCCCCGGAGGACCCCCCGTGCAACCCGCGACGACCCCCTGGCCCCGGCGCGCGTCCCTCGCGCTGCTCGCCCTCGTGTCCCTCGCCGGCCCGTTTGCGCCTGCGGCCCCCGCACGGCCCGCGGACGGCGGACCGGAGGACCCCGACCGCGACGGGGACGGCCTCCCGGACTTCCAGGAGCTCCACAAGTACGGCACCGACCCCGCGCGCGCCGACTCCGACGGCGACGGGATCCCCGACGGGGGCTGGGACGAGCGGCGCGAGTACGCCTACACGGTGCGTACCGTGGTCCGCGTGCTGAAGCCGGTCGACGTCGCGGCCGCGAACGACGACTTCCAGGACGCGCGCCTGCTCGCGGACCACGACGACTGGGTCGAGCTGGAGGTCGTGCACTATCCCCTCGGGACCGCGGGCGAGGCGATCGGCGCCGACCCGGGCTGGCGCGACCGCCTCGAGCCCGTCGCCGCGTACCTCGAGTCGACGCCGACCTCGTGCTTCGACGCGGACATGGCCGCGACCCTGGCCGCCGAGCTGCGCGACAAGGGCGTCGACCCCGCGACCGCCGACGACCGGACCCTGGCCGTGGCGGCGGCGCGCCGGCTGATGGAGCGCTCGGAGTTCGCCGACGGCTTCACGACCTTCCTGGCGGACTACCGCGACGGCCGGCCGGTCGTTCCGCCCGACCTGAAGGACTACGCCCGCGAGCGCGAGCGCAAGGACGGCCTGCGCCTCGAGGACCAGTGGCAGCGCGAGCTGCTCGCGCGCGGCATGTTCGAGCAGCGCGTGCACGGCTCGTGCACGTCCTCGGCCATCTACCTGTGCGGCGGCCTGCGCGCGGCGGGCGTGCCGACGCGCATCGTGCTGTCCATCCCGCTGGTGGACGCCAACGACCCCGACCAGCTGGCCCTGGTCGAGCGCGGCATCCGCCATCACGGCGTGCGCGCGACGACGCTGAAGGGTCTGCGCGGGCTGGTCGGCAGCTGGGCGTCGCACACGTTCAACGAGGTCTGGGTCGACGGCCGCTGGCGCCGGCTGAATTACACGCGCCTGGGCCAGCCGATCCTGGACGACGGGCTCTACGGCCTGACCACGCACGTGCTGACGGTGGCCGACTGGTCCGAGGCGCGCATGGGCCGGACGGTGGGGCGGCGCCAGGCGCTGCAGCTGCGCGACGACGTGTTCCGCACGGCGAACCCCTACGCGACGCTCGAGGTCACCGACGAGTTCGGCGAGCACGCGGAGATCGCCAACCCGCCCGTCGAGGAGCCCGGGCCGCTGACGCAGGTCACGATCGCGCGCGCGTTCTGGGTCGCCTCCCCGGAGCGCCCCGAGCACGCCGGCGTCTCCGGCGTGGACCTGGAGAACGACCGCCTGCACGTCGTGCTGTGGGCCGACGTGCGCGACGTCCCGCTCGAGGGCCGGCTGCTGGACGACTTCTGGAACGCCGTCCCCAAGGCCTTCCGCCTGGTGGGCGCCGACGGCGAGCGCGTGCCGGCGCAGGCGGTGCGCGGGTTCTGGTGGGGGAAGCACGACAGCGAGCCGTACCTCTACTACCTGCTGCGCCTGACGCCCGCCGACCGCGCGCGCCTCGGGCCCGGCACGTCCTGGGAGCTGCTCCCCGGCGAGCCGTCCTTCGACGGCGAGCCGCGCTTCGTCGTGGCCGAGGACGTCCGCCTGCGCGTCGACTAGGCCGCCGCGCCCAGCACGCGGCCGCGGTACCAGGTCTCGAGCACGACCAGGCTCCACAGGGCCTCGCCGAGGTTGCGGCGCCTGGCGACGTGCGCGCCGACGAGGGCCCGCAGGCCCGCGGCGTCGAGCCAGCCGTCGGCGGCCAGGCGGCTGTCGAGCAGCAGGTCGTCGAGCCGCGGGCGCAGCTCGCCGCGGAACCAGCGGCCCAGCGGCGTGCCGAAGCCCTTCTTCTTGCGCGTCAGCAACTCGGTCGGGACGCGGCCCTCGAGCAGCGCGCGCACCAGGCGCTTCTGCTGGCCGTCGCCGAGCTTCCACTCGGTCGGCACGCGCGCCGCCCACTCGACCAGGTCGACGTCCAGGAACGGGCTGCGCGCCTCGACCGACGACAGCATGCTGGCGCGGTCCACCTTGGTCAGGATCAGCCCGGGCAGGTAGTGCTCGAGGTCGCAGCGCATCATGCGCGCGGCCAGGTCGCCCGGCCCCGACACCGCGTCCAGCAGGCGCTGCTCGGGCGCGGGCTGCTCCGCCGCCGCGGCCGCCGCGCGCGGGCCCAGCAGCGCGGCGCGGTAGGGGGCGGCCAGCGAGATCAGGCTCTCGACGTAGCGCTCCTCCGGCGACGCGGCGCGGCGCCGCAGGCCGCGCGCCAGCTTCCAGGCCTTGCCGCGGTACAGCGGCAGGTGCTCCGCGGCCCAGCGGTACGCGCCCGCCGCGCCTTGGCCGACCGGCGGCGGGGCGTCCAGGACCTGGCGGTAGCGGTTGTAGCCCCCGAACGTCTCGTCGCCGCCGTCGCCGGTCAGGCACACGGTCACCCGCGTGCGCGCCAGGCGGCACACGAGCGCGGTCGGCAGGAACGACGGGTCGCACAGCGGCTCGTCGAGCGCCGGCAGCACCGCGTCGACGTGCTCGAGCAGGTCGCGCTCGCCCAGGGCGAACTCGTGGTGCTCGGTGCCGAAGTGCTCCGCCGCGGCGGCGGCGAACCCGGCCTCGGACTCCTTCTCGCGCGAGAAGCCGACCGTGAAGGTCCGCAGCCGCTCGCCGGAGACGCGCGCGGCGGCCTCCAGCACGGCGGTCGAGTCCAGCCCGCCCGACAGCAGCAGCCCGAGCGGCACCTCGGACTCCAGCCGGCGCGCGACCGCGGCGTCGAGGCGCGCGCGCAGGCCCTCGACGGCCGCTTCCCGGTCCATCGGCTCGGGCGCGGGGTCGGGCGGCGTCCAGAAGCGCTCGCGCGTCAGGCGGCCGTCCTCCCACACCGCGCGCTCGCCCGGCAGCAGCCGCTCGATGCCGTGGAACCCGGTCCGCCGGCCGCCGACGTAGCGCAGCGCCAGCGCGTCGTCGAGCGCGGCGGGGTCCAGCTCGGGGTCCCCCGGCAGGGCCGCCAGCAGCGCCTTCGTCTCCGAGGCGAAGTACAGGCGTCCCTCGCGCTCGGCCACGAACAGCGGCTTCTTGCCCAGCGGGTCGCGCGCCAGCAGCAGGCGCCGGCGCCGCGCGTCCCACAGGGCGAAGGCGAAGAACCCGTGCAGGCGCTCGACGAAGGCGTCGCCCCACTGCTCGTAGGCGTGGACCAGCACCTCGGTGTCGCAGCGCGTGCGGAAGGCGTGCTCGCCGGCGAGCTCGGCGCGCAGCTCGTGGTGGTCGTAGACCTCGCCGTTGAACGTGACCCAGACGGTCCCGTCCTCGTTGGCGAGGGGCTGGTCGCCGCCGGCCACGTCGATGATGGCCAGGCGCGCGTGCCCCAGGGCGACGCCCTCGAGCGCCTTCACCCCGCTGCCGTCGGGGCCGCGGTGGTCCAGGGTCGCGACCATCGGCGCGACCTCCTCGGGCGCGACGCGGCCCCCCGGGGCGGCCGCGATGCCGGCGATGCCGCACATCAGGCCGGGCCGCGCGGCTTCTCGGCGCGCAGGATTGCCGTGCGGCCGGTCAGCAGGTCCCAGCCGGACTGCCGCGCGAGCCAGGCGCGGTTCTCCGCCAGCACGTCGGGCTGCTTGCGCGCCAGCCGCGCGCGCTGCATGGCGCCGCCCAGGGCGATCGCCGGCCACAGCAGCGCCGCGATCCACGACGCCGACGTCTTGCGGCGGTCGACGTGCAGGCTCGGCTCCACCAGCCCCGCGCGCAGCGCGCCGTACACGAGGAAGTAGGGCGCGATGGGGTGGATGTGCCCCCCCAGCCGCCGCGGGTCGTGCGTGGCGAGCGGCAGCGGGTCGTACAGCACCGGGAACCCCTGGGCCAGCGTCCGCACGCGCGAGTTCGCGTTCAGCGTGTTCGGCGTCGTCACGATCACCGGCGCGCCCGGCTTCGCGATCCGCGCGAGCTCGCGCAGGAAGGCGAACTGGTCCTCGACGTGCTCGATCACCTCGACGCTGACGACGGCGTCGAAGCTCGCGTCGTCGAACGGCAGCGGCGCGCCGGGCGTCGCCTGGACGCAGTCCACGCCGTCGTACTCGAAGGACGCGGGCACGACGTCGCAGGGGAAGACGTGCTCGCGCGGCTCGAGCCCCAGCTCGGCGCGCAGCGTCTCGCCCAGCAGGCGCGAGAACGCGCCGCGCCCCGCGCCGACGTCGGCCAGGCGCGCGTTCGGCCAGTCGAGGTCCGCGACCATTCCGGCCACGCGCCGCAGCGTGGCGGGCGCCGACCAGCCCTTGACGTCGGCGCGCGCGAAGATCGCGGCCAGGTCGCTCACGGCGCGGGCTCCGCGGGGCCGGCGGGGGCGGGTTCCGGGCTCGGCGCGGTGGGGCCGCCCGCGGACGCGGCGCGCTGGTCGGCGACCTCGCGCAGCACGGCCCGGCTGGCCGCCGCGCAGGCGTCGTGCCCGTGGCGCTCGGCCAGGGCGCGCGCGGCCGCGCCGCCGGCCCGGGCGGCCTCGGGGTCCAGCCAGTGGCGCAGCTCGTTCGCCAGGGCGCGGGCGCGCGACTCGTCCGGCAGCTCGGCGGACAGCACCGAGCCCTGCACGCGGTGCTCGATCAGCTCGGCGGCGCCGTTCGTCT
>JAUIDW010000347.1 GCA_030428395.1 bacterium
AGCCGGTCACGGGTCGCGCGGCCTGGCGAGGAGGCGTGGCGCTGCTGCTCGCCGGCTGGGTCCTCGAGCTGCTCGTCGGCCCGCACCAGGCGGCCCACCTCGTGAGCCTGGGCGGCTGACCGCGTCCGGTGGACCCCGCTCCGGGCCTTGCTAGAATCGCGCCCCGCTCGCCTTCGGGCGACGACCACCGAGCCCGCCCCGCGGCCGGCCCGGGACCCGGCGCACCGCGCGCCCGCGGGTCCCGCGACGATCCCTTCACCGGGCCCCCCGCGCCCGCATTCCCGCGCCCGTTCTCCAGGTGCGCCCTCCGGCGCCGACCCGACGACCATGACGCATCCGTCCCTCATCGAACGCATCACCCGCTCGCTGGCCTACATGCTGCGCCACCAGCCGGAGCGCTTCGACCTCGAACTGGACTCCAACGGCTTCGGGCTCCTCGACGACGTCGTCCGCGCGCTGAACGAGGCGCTGGGCGAGAGCATCGAGGTCGAGGACGTCGAGGACGCGATCTCCTCCGGCGACCGCCCGCGCTACGAGATCGTCGGCGACCAGATCCGCGCGCTGTACGGCCACTCGATCGAGGTCGAGCCGGGCGAGCCCACCAAGCCGCCGGAGTACCTCTACGTCGGGGTCGAGCGCCGCGACGCCGAGCGGGCGCTGCGCAACGGACTGCGCGGCGGTCGCCGCCGCTTCCTGCACCTCGCCCTCACCCCCGAGGAGGGCCGCGAGGGCGGGCGCCGCGCCGGCGTCGAGTACGACCTGCTCACCGTGTCCGCGCTGGACGCCTGGGAGGAGGGCATCAACTTCTTCGACCGCAAGTCGCTGTTCCTGGCCGAGGCCGTGCCGACGCAGTTCCTGCAGCGCTCGGGCAGCTACACCGACGGCTACGAGCGCGAGCCCGTCGGGGGCCGCGGCAACGGCCGCGGAGCGCGTCGCGGCGGTGGCCGCGGGCGCGACGGCGAGGGCCGCGGGCGCCGCGACGACGATCGCCCCCGCGGGCGGCGCGATCGCGACGAGGAGCCCGCGCGCCGCGAGCGCGAGGACGACCGCCCGCGCGGCCGGCGCGACCGCGACGAGGACCGGCCCCGTCGCGACCGTGACCGCGACCGGGACCGCGACCGGGATCGCGAGCGCGACGAGGAGCGCCCGCGCGCGCGCCGCGAGCGCGACGACGAGCGTCCGCGCGAGCGCGACGAGGCGCCCCGTGAACGCGGGGAACGCGGGGAACGCGGCGAACGCGGGGAACGCGGCGAGCGCGGGGAACGCGGCGAGCGCGGGGGTCGCGGAGGCCGCGGGCGCGGAGGCCGCCGTCGCGAGGGCGACTCGCGCGGCCCGCGCGAGGAGCGCCCCGAGCGCGGCCGCCGGCCGCGGGGTCGCGAGCGCGACGCCGACGACCGCGGGCGCCGCGAGCCCACCCGGGAGGCCGTGCCGGCCCCGCGGCGCGAGCCCGCCCGCTCGCCCGAGCCGGCGCGCTCGTCCGAGCGGGCGAAGCCGGCGAGCTCCGGGGGCTTCGGCCAGGGCGTCTTCGAGAAGAAGGCCCCCGCCAGCCCGCCGCCGAGCCCGGAGCCGCCGCGCGCGAAGAAGCCCGCGGAGGCGGCCCCCGCGCCCCGCGAGGAGGCGCCCCCGCGCCCCGAGAAGAAGCCCTCCGGCTCGTCGTCCTTCGGCGCGGGCCTGTAGAGCGGACACCGCGTCGCGGGGCTGCGAGGCGCGCCCTCGGCCCCGCGGCCGGCGGCGCTAGACTGCGGCCGTGGACCTCGACGTCCTGGAGGAACTGCCCGCCGCCTACGCGGTCGAGAGGGGCCGGCGCGGCGTCCTGGCCGTGCTGGCGGACCTGCGCGAGCCGCTGCTCTCCAGCGGCTTCGGCCCCGAGCGCGACGGGGGGCTCGAGGCCTCCGACCTGGCGGGGCGCCAGCCCCTCGGCCAGCTGCGCCTGGAGGGGGAGCGCCTCGTGGTGCGCCGCTTCCGCCACGGCGGCCTGTTGCGCTGGCTGACGGGCGAGCGCTTCCTCGACCCCGAGCGGCCGTTCCGCGAGCTGATCCTCTCCGCGCGCCTGCGCGCGCGCGGCGTGCCGACGCCCGAGGTCGTCGCCGCGCGGGCGCGGGCGCTCCCCGGCGGCGGCTACCAGCTGCACCTCGTCACGCGCCGCGTCGAGGGCGCCCTGGACCTCGGCCAGCTGCTCGTCGAGGCGCGCCGGGGCGACCTGGGCCGCCGCGCGCTCGCGCCCGTGCTCGTGGCGACCGGACGCCTCGTGCGTTCGCTGCACGACCTCGGCCTGGCCCACGCGGACCTCAACGCGCGCAACTTCCTGGTGGAGCGCGACTCGCTGGGGAGCGCCGAGCCCCGGCTGTGGATCCTCGACCTGGACCGGTCCGAGCTGCGGGAGCGGGTGGGCGACGCCGAGCGCCGCCGCAACCTCAGGCGCTTCTTCCGCTTCGTCGAGCGCCGCGAGCAGCAGGACGGCCGCGTGCTGACGCGCAGCGACTACGCGCGCTTCTTCCGCGGCTACGGGCTCGACGGCGGGCGCTGGAAGGACGACTGGCGCGCCATCGCCGCGGCGCACGCGCGCCACCGCCGGACGCACGGCGCGGGGTGGGTGCTCGAGCGCAGCTTCGCCGGCCGCGCGTCGGTCCCCGAGGCTCCCCTGCGGCCCGACGGCTGAGCCGGGGCGCTACGCGCTCCGTGCGGGCGGCTCGCCGGGGCCGCCGCGCCGGCGCCGGCGGCGGACGAGCGGGTGCCAGGGGTACACCGCGACCCACGCGAGCGAGGTCGCCACGTGCACGACGATCCACACCTGCCTCCAGGTCTCGTCGACCGACACCTGCAGCAGGTAGCCCGAAGCCGCCATCGGCGCGAGCGAGACGAGCAGCGTCAGGCCCGACCGCCGGTGGGCGCGGAACCCGCTGCGGAAGCGCGCCCAGACGTGGTCCCGCCAGATCAGCGCGACGGCGAACAGGCTCAGCGGCGCCGCCAGCACGTGCGCGGCCTGCACGTGGGGCTGCCAGGGGTGGTTGACGACGGCGAAGGGGTCGGACGGCTCCGCCAGGTAGCGCATCCACGCGTAGACCAGCCCGGTGACCGCGACCAGGGCGACGGAGACGTGCACGAACCAGGCCAGGGCGCGACCCATCGGCGCAGGGTACCCGGGCGCGGGCGTCGCGCTCCAGCCGCTCGGCGGCCGGCGTCTAGCGCTCGCCCAGGACCTGGTGGACGGCGAGGACGCGCCGCGCGGCGCGCGTCGTGGCCTGGGCGGTCAGCGTGGCGCCGGTGATGCCGCGGATGCCGCGCTTCAGGCTGAGGTCGTCGTCGAGGCGCTTGCCCAGGTACTGGGCGTACCAGCCGCCGCCGGGCAGGTAGTCCAGGGGCTCGGCGAAGGCCAGGATCTCGAGCCGCTGGATGGTCGCGTCGGGGGCGACCACGATCATCACGGTCTCGCGCTTCGTGCGCACGCGGTGGGCGTCGAAGTAGGCGGTGCCGATCGGCTTGCCCTCGCGCGTCGCGGAGTAGACGTAGGCGATCGACGACTCCAGCTCGCAGCCGGCGAGCTCCTCGGCGCGCGCCCGCTCCGCCTTCGACAGGAACTGCTTGTCGCGCTCGACCTCGCAGCCGGGGAAGGCCAGCTCGAGGGCCTCCTCCATGGTCAGGAACACCTTGCCCCGGACCGCCGGGACGGGTGCGGAGGGGGCCGCGGGCGTCGGCGCGCCCAGGGCGAGCAGCAGCGCGCCGAGGGCGGCGCCGAGGCGGAGACGCGGGAGATCAGAAGACATAGCCAAGCTGCAGGCTCCAGCGGTCGGTGCCGCGATCCCAGTCCTGGTAGTCGAGCTTGATCGCGATCTGGGAGATGGGCTGGTAGTTGACGCCGAGCGTGAGGATCTCGTCGTCGTTCAGGGGGTCGGACGAGAAGCCCGCCGGCACGGCGGCCTGGGTGTCGAACGTCTCGAAGCGCACGTAGGGCGACAGCGAGCTCTCGCTGTCGGCGTCGAACAGGCTGAGCAGGTCGTAGCCGACCTCGACGTAGGCGCCCTCGAGCTCCTCGCCGACCGACTGCGCGCCCGTGTTGCCGAGCGCGGCGTTCAGCTGGGCGACGTCGTCGAGCTCGGCCATGGCCGCCAGGGCCCGGGCCCACACGCCGCCGGCGCGGTACTCGGCGTGCACCTCGTAGATGCTCGTGCCCGTGGCGCCCAGGCCCATCTGGCCCTGCCCGGAGTCGCCCATGTACACGGACCCGCCGACGATCAGGCCGGGCGTGCCGACCCAGTCGCCGCGCACGACCAGGGCGAAGTCGTCGGCCAGCGCCTGGCTGCCCTTCTGCCGGCCGCCGCGCAGGCCCTGGGCCGTGAAGCCCATCGCGTCGAGGCCGTTCATGACGTACGCGCGGTAGCTGACGCCGCCGGCCTCGCCGTAGACGCCGGCGCCGTTCTCGCGCCACGTCGACGGGATGATGCGCGTCTCCGTGATCGAGCGCGTGGCCGTCAGGTAGGCCGTGGGCTCGTGCAGCTCGTTGACGAAGCCCATCGGGTTCAGCAGCAGGCCGGCGCGCGCGTTGATCGCGTCGTTGATCAGGCGGTCGAGCGTGGCGAACTCGACCGAGGCGCTGCCGCCCTTGTCGGTGGAGGCGTGCTCGAACTCGATCTCCGAGTTGAACACCCAGTCGTCGTTGAACTTGTAGCCCACGTAGACGACGGCGCGCAGGAAGTCGATCTCGTCGGTCGTCGAGCCGTTGAAGTTCTCGTAGAGCATCTCGCCGTAACCGCCGATCGAGATGCCCGGCTGGTCGAGCGAGTAGACCTTCGAGGCGCCGAGGCCCAGCCCGTAGTACGAGTCGCCGATGACCGGGACGATGTCGCGGAACGAGATCTGCTCGAACTCGTCGCCCAGCACGTCGACCTGACCCTCGAGCTGCTCGATGCGGGCCTGGTCCTCCGCGCGGCCGGCCTTCAGCTCCTTGTTCTCCTGCTCGAGGGCCTCGACGCGCTCGAGCACGGTGCGGTCCTGCTTCGGCTCCTCGGGGGGCTCCTCGCCGTTGGCGGAGGCGAGGGGGGCGCCCAGCAGGAGCGAGGCGGTGGTGACGAGGCCCACGGCGGGGCGGGCGAGGAGCGATCGGGTCAAGGTTGCGGCTCGGGGGTCAGCGGGTGGGGGGGAAGGAGAGGTGGACGTCCCCGGCGCGGGCGACGACGCGACCGGCGAGGCCGGCCGTGGCGCGCACGCGCAGGGATCCGTCGGGGGACGGCTCGGCGATCAGCACCTCGAACTCGGGGTGCTCGCGCGCCCACGCGAGGGCGCGGTCGGGGCCCAGCACGAAGAGCCCGGTGGACAGCGCGTCGGCCGTGGCCGCGCCGGCGGCCCACACGGTCACGCTGCCGAAGTCGCGGGCCGGCAGGCCGGTGCGGGGGTCGAGGACGTGCGCGTGGCGACGGCCGTCGACCTCGATGCCGCGCTCGCTGCTGGCGCTCGTCGCGAGCGAGCCCGCGTCGATCTCGACGTCCAGGACCGACCGGCCGCGCTCGCGGGGGTCGGCCACCGCGACGCGGTAGGGCTGGCCGGACGGCAGGACGGCGACCTGGCCGCCGAGGTCGAGGAGGCCGCGGGTGGCCTCGGACCCGGCGAGCGCGGCGAGGGCCGCGTCGAGGCCGACGCCCTTGCCGAACCCGCCCTCCTCGACGAGCGCGCCGGGGCGGAGCCGCGTGGCGCGGCCGCCCTCGAGGCGCAGGCCGTCGAGGCCGCCCCCCAGGCGCGCGCGCTCGCGCTCCTGGTCGGTGGGCAGGCGGCCGCCGTCGCGCAGGCCCCAGGCGTGGACCAGCCCGCCGACCACCGGGTCGAAGGCGCCGTCGGTCC
>JAUIDW010000348.1 GCA_030428395.1 bacterium
TGGGCGAGCTTCAGCGAGCCCGGGTCGCGCAGGACGCTCTCCTCGTAGTCCTCGAAGCCCGTCTTCAGCAGCAGGCCCTGGCCGCCGACGTTCGTCCCCGAGCCGGGGATGTAGAGCACCGTCGTGACGCCCCCGGCGACGCCCCGGCGCAGGTACTCGTTGTCCGTGCGCACGGCCGTCTTCGCGCGCAGGCCGGGGTTCGTCAGGTGGACCATGTCGTTCAGGTCCTGGAACGTCCCGGCGATGTGGGCGTGCAGCTCGACGAGGCCCGGGGCGATCCAGCGTGAGCCGACGTCCACGAACTCGTACCCGTCGGGGATCGACACGGAGCGCGCCGGCCCGATGGCCTCGATGCGGCCGTCGCGGACGAGCAGGACCACGTCGTCGACGACGCCGGGGCCGTCGACCGCCGACGTCAGGGCCTTGGCCGCGCGCAGCGCCATGCCGGTGCCGGTGCGCGGCGCCGCGGCCGGATCGGCCGCGGGCCGGGGAGCCGCGGCGCCGGCGAGCAGCGCGCAGAGCGCGAGGCTCGCGAGCACCTACCGGACCTCCTCGCCGCCGACCCACGCCCGCAGCACGCGCGTCGCGGGCTCGAGCGGGGGCCCGTCGAGCACCAGCACGTCCGCGGCCAGGCCCTCGGCCAGGCGTCCGATCTCGTCGTCCACGCGCATCATCTCCGCGGGCCCCGAGGTCAGCGCGCGCAGCGCGCCGGTCGGGCTCATGCCCTGGGCGACGGCCCAGGAGGCCAGGAGCGGGAGCTGCGCCGCGCCCTCCTCGGCGGCGGAGTGGAAGGCCACCGGGATGCCGGCGGAGTCCAGCTCCGCGTAGCGGTTGGTCCGGCTGTTCAGGCCGCCGCGCGGCTCGGCGCGCCGCACGACCGGCGAGAGCAGCACGCCCGACACGCGTCCGCGGAGCTCGTCGGCGATCCGCCAGGCGTCGCTGGCGCCCACGAGGACGGGCCGGACGCCGACCTCCTCGAAGGCCTCGACGCAGGCCAGGATCTCGTCGCGACGGTTGACCGTCACGAGGATCGCCAGCTCGCCGCGCATGGCCGCGCGCCACAGCTCGAGCTTGTCGTCGGTCTTGGGCTTCTTGGGCGCGTCCTTGAACTTCTTCTTCTCGGCCTCGTCGCCCTCCCCTTCCTCGGCGCGCTTGCGCTCCGGGCGGCGGGCGTACTTCAGCTCCCTGGTCTCGCGCTTCAGCTCGACCTCGAGCTCGGTGTCGCCCAGGGCGACCGTGCCCGCGAAGTCGTCGCCCGAGATCTCGCCGGCCACGCGCACGCGGCCCTTCGAGCCGAGCCCCGCGAGCGCGAGCGCCTTGCCGTCGATCGACCCGCGCAGGTCCACGAGGACGTCCGACAGCGGGTCGCAGCGCAGGTAGCCGATCACGGCGTTGGCCGCGCCGGACGCGGAGTCGGCCTCGAGGCGCAGGCGCAGGCGGGACGCGTCCTCCATCGGCGGCACCGTGACCTGGCCGAGCCAGATCCCGGGGACCTCGACGGGCTCCTCGTCGTCGCCCTTCTTCTTGCGCTTCTTCTTCCTGGAGTCCTTGTCGTCCTCCTCGTCCTCCTCCTCGGCTTCCTCGTCGTCCGCGGACTTCTCGTCCTCGTCGGCGTCGTCGTCCAGCTTCGGGGGCTCGAGGGGCTCGACCGGCGGCTTCCACGAGGCCATGGCCTCCTCGTACTCGCGCCAGCTCGCGTCGTACTCCTTCGCCTTGGCGATCACCTCGCGGACGTCCTTGCCGGACTCGAGGCGGTTGCGATTCTCCCACTCGTAGCCGACGGCCACGCGCGGGCGCACGACCAGGTCGTCGGGGTCGCCGGCCGCGGGGCGGTAGGCCATCACGGGGACGCCGGACTTGTTGCTGCCGCGCGGGCCGAGGAAGACGGTCGTGACGCCCGCGCGGGCGACGCGGCGGTCGGTCTCGTCGCCGGGCTCGACGATGCGCGTCAGCTGGAAGTCGGCGGAGGGCGCTTTCTTCGAGCCCTCGAGGCCCAGGTGGCCGTACGCGTCGATCATGCCGGGCATCGCGGCCACGCCGCGCACGACGCGCGCGCCGCCGGGGCGCGACACGCGGGCGCCGACCTCGAGAATGCGGCCGTCGCGGATCAGCGCCTGGCCGGGGCGCAGGACGGTGCCGTCGCCGACGTGCAGCTCGTCGACCTCGATCACGGTGACCGCGTCGTCGCTCGGCGCCTGCCAGGCCAGCTCGCCCGCCACCCACGTGGCGGCCACGCCGGTCGTGGCGGACAGCGGCGAGCCGTGCACCACGACCACGTCCGCGTCCTTGCCGACGGTCAGGCTGCCGACGCGGTCGGCCACGCCCAGCAGCTCGGCGGGGCCCAGCGTGATGGCGCGCAGCGCCTCCGCCGGGTCCAGGCCGCCGCGCGAGGCCAGGGCCGCGTGGAAGCGCGGCGAGGCCCAGTACGCGTCGGGGGGCCCGGCGATCGCGATCGGCACGCCGGCCGCGCGCAGGGCGGCCGCGGCGTCGTAGCGGGGCCACACGGCGTCGGGGCCCTTGCCGAGGTCGCGCAGCGGCGAGCGGTCGGGGTGGAAGTCGACCTCGACGATCGCGCCGACCCCGGCGTTGGCGATCTCCTGGGCGACGTCGGCGCCGGCCTGGACGCCCTCGAGCACCAGCGGCACGCCGGACTCGCGCGCGAACGCCAGCAGGGCGCGGATCTCGGGCACGGTCTCGGCGCGCATGCGCCACGGCGTCTTCGCGTCCAGCAGCGCGCGCAGCTCGAGCGGCGCGTTCGGACCGTACTCGGTCCCGGTGTCGCCCGCGGCGGCGGCCGCGAGCAGCTCGCGCAGCGCCACGATCGCGCCCATGGTCGTCTTCGGGAGCTGCGGCTCGGCGTAGCCCATGCCGACGTCGACCGTCGCGGGGACGGGCGGCTCCCAGAAGCCGGGGGTCGAGCGCGCGTCCCTGGCGATCGAGCCGTGCAGGCACGCGCTCTCCTCCAGCACGCGGGCGGCGGGGTCGTCGCCGGCGAGCTTGACGACCGCGCCCTGGCCGGCGATCAGCCGGTCCCGGGCGGGCAGCAGGTACGCCGTCGTCACGCCCTCGGCGAGTTCGTCGGCCCAGCCGCGGTCGTACGGGTCGAAGGCGTCGATCGCGCGCGTCCCGGGGGACGCGGTGCGCTCCGGCAGCCCGCCGCTGCCGTGGTACGTCGTGGCCGCGACGATCCCCGGCATCAGGGTCGCGTCGGGGCCGTAGTCGACGACGCGCGCGCCGGCGGGCACCGCGACGTCCGTGCCGACGGCGGCGATGCGCCCCTCGCGGACGATCAGCGTCACGCCGCCCTCGAGCACCTCGCCGCCCTCGACCAGGTGCGCGGAGCCCGCGCGCAGGGCCACGACGTCGCCCGCGGGCGCCGGCGCCGTCAGCCCGAGGGCTCCGGCGGCCAGCAGGGCCGGCGCGGCGAGCGCCACCCCGCGGTGGAAGAGGCTCGTCATCGCTGCTCCTCTTTCTCGCTCTCGTCCTCGTCCTCGACGGGCTCGCCCTCGGGGTCGTCGCCGCCGCCGTGGTCGAACTTCACCTCGCCGGAGGCCGCCTCGACGTCCGCGGCGGAGGCGGTGCCCTCCGGCTGGACGCCCTCGAGCAGCTGCCGGACGCGCACGTCCTTCGAGCGGTCGTAGACGAGGTTGCCGTCCAGCACGACGTACTCGACCCAGGACTGCACGCTGAGCGGGTCGCCCGACAGGAGCAGGACGTTGCCGTCCTTGCCCTGCTCGAGGCTGCCGACGCGCTTGCCGAGGCCCAGCAGCTCGGCCGGCACCCGCGTCACGGCGTCGAGCGCCTTCTGGCGGTCCATGCCGTAGGCGACGCACTGGGCCGCCTGGAACCACAGCGCCTCCGTCGACGAGTTGCGCGAGGAGAGCGCGAAGCGGACGCCCGCCGCGTCGAGGACTCCGGGGACGAACGTCTCGACCTCCTCGCCGGTCAGCACGTCGCGCTCGACGTGCACGAGCGGCGGGTCCAGCACGACCGGCACCCCGGCCTCCGCGATCAGGTCGGCGGCCTTCCAGCACTCGCCCTCGATCACGAGGACGGTGCGGGCCAGGAAGCCGTTCTCGCGCGCGATGTCGAGCGCGTGGCGGACCTGGCCGGGCTCGGCGCAGTAGAAGAACGCGTTCATGCGGCCCTCGACCAGCGCGAGCAGCGGGCGCAGCTTCTCGTCGATCTCCCCGCGCGGCAGCAGCTCGAGGTCGGCGACCTTCCAGGCGTTCCCGCGCATGGCGCGGCCCTTGGCCTCCTCGCCCTCGAGCTCGCGGCCCTGGAACATCGCCTCGCGGCGGTCCTTGGCCTTGCCGTCCTTGACGTCCTGGACCTGCTCCTCGAGCTCGCGGCGGAGGTCGCCGAAGGTCTGGCGCAGCGCCTGGATCTGGGTGACCTGCGACTTGCCCTGCTTGGGCGAGGCCGACAGCTTCACGCCCGAGCGCGGCCGGACCAGCATCTCCTCGACCGTCATGCCGTGGGGCTTCACGACCATGCCCTGCGCGCCGATCACGCAGTCGGCGCCGTGCTGGACGTTGATCGTGGTGATGCCGCGGCGCAGGCAGTCCTCGAAGAAGAAGTTCACCGGGTCGATCGAGTCGGCGATGTCGAGGAACGGAGTCACGTCCACGCTCTCGTTCGGGCGGTCCATCCCGCGGATCGTGTGCGCCTCGACGAAGCCCGGGAAGGCGGTCAGCTCGGGCTTGTCGATCACCTCGGCGTCCCAGGGACCCTCGACGTCGGCGCCGACGGCCGTGATGCGGCCGTTCTCGATCACGATCACCCCGTTCTCGACGACCTCGCCGGTCTGGGTGACGACGCGCCCGGCCTTGATGACGATCTTGCCGTCGGTCTGGGTTTCCCGGGCGTCGGCGACGCCGGCCAGGAGCGGGGCCACGAGGGCCGCGAGGAGCGTGGGGCGGAGCGTCTTCATCAGCGGTTGGAGAGCCATGGGCGTTGCGGTGTGCGGTGAGGTCATTGGTCCTGTTGATCGGTGGCGTCGCGCGGGTCGACGATCAGCTCGCCCTGGACGAGCACGCCGACGACGCGGCTGGCGGGCTCGAACGGCGTGCCGTTCCAGAGGACGAGGTCCCCGTCCTTGCCGACCTCGATGCTGCCGAGGCGGTCGTCCACCCCGTACAGGCGCGCCGGCGTGATCGTGACGGCCGCGAGGGCCGCGTCGAAGGGCAGGCCCCCGCGCATCGCGTGGCCCGCCTGGTGGGCGAGCGAGGCCGTCGTGGAGGAGTCGCCGTGCGCCGAGAGCGCGACGGGCACGCCGAGGTCGTGCAGCACCTTGGCGCAGTCCAGCGGCAGCAGCGCGCCGTCGGTGGTGCGCCCGCCGTCGGGGAAGGGCGGCAGCACGACCGCGGCCCCGACGCGCACGAGCAGGTCGGGCTCGCGCCAGGCCTCGGCGGCGGCGTCGACGATCAGGTCGAGCTGGCCCATCTCCTCGCGCGCCATCTCCTCGGCCAGGAATACCGCCGTGCGGATGTCCTGGGTGGCCCAGGCCTGGATCGACACGGGCAGCTCGCCGCGCAGCGCGGCGTTAAGCTCGTCGCTGCCGTCGAACTCGCGCTCCGGGTCGTTGCGCGAGTAGAACGCCTCGTACAGCGACTTGCGCCAGACCCACTCGACGCCCATGCGGGTCGTCGGGCGGCGCACGTAGAAGTTGCGCGGGACGCCGAAGCCCATGCTGTTGCCCATGCTCGGCTGCGTGCCGATGGCGCCGCGCAGGCAGACGTCCTCCTTCACGAGGCGCGAGCCGAGCGGCCCGGCCGTCTTCATCACGGCGCCCAGCCCACCGATCACGGCG
>JAUIDW010000349.1 GCA_030428395.1 bacterium
GCGGTCGCCGCGACGCTCGTCGAGCGCCTGCCGGACTTCGACGACGACGATCGCTCGGCCGCGCTCATCGCCCTGTCTCACCAACCGCGACTCGCGCGCGCCCTGCTCGACGCACGCCCGGCCTCCGCGGCGGAGGCGGGCGGACCCCTGGGCTGGTCGCCGCTGCTGTACCTGACGTGCTCCGCGATCGCGCGGGAGCGCCCCGCCACGGTGCCCGCGCGCGTCGCGATCGCGCGGCGCCTGCTGGAGCTCGGCGCCGACGCCACGGAGTTCACGCGCGACTCGCGGCTCGTCCAGGGCCAGCGCACGGCGCTCTCCGGCGCCGTGGTCTACGCGCGCAGCGCGGAGCTGCTCGAGGCGCTGCTCGACGCCGGCGGCGCGCGCACGGAGCGCCTGTGGAACACCGCGATCCTGGCCCACGCCGTCGAGCTGGACGACCCCCGCGCGCTCGACCTGCTGCTGCGCCTCGAGCCGCCGGGCTGGGAGCTGCGCGGCGCGCTCGGCGTCGCCGTCGCGCGCGCTGACGCGCACGCCGTCCGGCGCCTGCTCGCGGCCGGCGCGGACCCCGACGCCAGCGGCATCTGGGGCGAGGCGGGCGGCATGCTGCACCGCGCCGTGCTGGAGCGGGCCGGCGCGGACGTGCTCGCGGCGCTGCTGGACGCCGGCGCGGACGTCGAGCGCGCGGACCGCGACGGCCGGACGGCGCTGCGCGTCGCGTGGCGCACGGGCGCGGACGCCGCCGCCGAGCTCCTGCGCGCGCGCGGCGCCCGCGGCGAGCCCGACGAGCTCGACCGGCTGCTCGCGGCCGCCGTGCGCGGCGACGTCGAGGCGGTGGCGGCCGCGCGGGAGCGGCGCCCCGACCCGGCCGCGGGCCTGGGGCGCACCGACCACCAGCTGCTGTCCTGGGCCCTGCGCCGGGGCGCGCGCGCCGCCGTCCCCGCGCTGCTGCGCGCCGGCCTCGACCCGGACGTGCCCGACGACGACGGCGCCCTGCCCCTCGGCCTGGCCGCCGCCGCCGGCGACGCGGAGCTCGCGTCGGCGCTGCTCGCCGCGGGCGCCGCGGTGGACGCGCGCGACGTCGACGGGCGCACGGCCCTCGACCACGCCCTGGCGGCGCCGGCGGGCCCCGTGCGCGCAAGAACGGACGGCGCGGAGCCGGACCGCGCGAGGACGGTGCGCGTGCTGACCGCCGCCGGGGCCGACCCCGCCGCCGTGCGCGACCTGCCCGTGCTGGACGACGTGCTCGACCGCGACCTGCGCGCGCGCGGCGCGGTCGAGCGGGACGAGCTGGCGCTGCTGTTCGAGCGCGCCGCGGACGCCGTCGTCGACGGGGACGTCGAGACCCTGCGCGAGCTGCTGGCGGACGAGCCGGCCCTCGTCCACGCGCGCTCGGCCCGCCCCCACCGCGCCACGCTGCTGCACTACGTGGGCGCGAACGGCGTCGAGGAGGCGCGCCAGCGGACGCCGGCGCGCGCCGTCGAGGTGCTCGACGTGCTGCTCGCGGCCGGCGCCGAGCCCGACGCGCTGGCGCGCACCTACGGCGGCGGCCCGGCGCAGACGACGATGGCCCTGCTGGTCTCCAGCAGCCACCCCGCGGAGGCCGGCCTGCAGGCGGAGCTGGTCCGCGCGCTCGTCGCCGGCGGCGCGCGCCCCGACGGTCTCGACGACGACGGCCTGCCGCTGGCGACGGCGATCGCCTTCCGCTGCCCGCAGGCGGTCGCGGCGCTCGCGGAGCTCGCCCGGCTCGACAACGCCGTGTTCGCCGCCGCCGCCGGGCGCCTCGACCTGCTCGAGCGCGAGGTCGGCCCGGACGGGCGCCTGCGCGCGGACGCCGGCCGCTGCCGCGTCCCGTGGCTGCGCACGTCCGCCGACGCGGCCGTCGGCGCGCAGCAGGCGCTGGTGGCCGCGGCGCAGCACGGCCACCTGGACGCCGTGCGCTTCCTGCTCGCCCGCGGCGTCGACCCGCGGGCGGGGCCCGACCGCGGCGTCACCGCGCTCCACGAGGCGTGCTTCGCGGGGCACGTCGACGTCGTGCGCTGCCTCGTCGAGGCCGGCGCCGACCCGCGCGTGCGCGAGGGCGTGTTCCGCTCGACCGCGATCGGCTGGGCCACGGAGGGGCGGCGCGACGAGGTCGTCGAGGTCCTGCTCGAGCTGCACGAGCCCGACTTCTACGACTGCGTCGACCTCGGCCGCGTCGACCTCGTGCGCCGCTGGCTGGACCGCGACCCGGCGCTCGTCGACGCGCCCGACGGCCGCGGCAACGTCCTGCGGTGGGCGGCGAAGCAGGGGCTGCGCGAGCTGCTCGAGCTGCTCCTGGAGCGCGGCGCGGACACGACCCTGGCCGACGGGCAGGGGCGCACCGCGCTCGACCTGGCCCGCGCGGGCGGGCACGACGAGCTCGTCGCCTTGCTGGAGGAGCGCGCGCGCTGACGGGTCAGCGCAGCCGCAGCTTCAGCACGCGCTCGGGCTCGCCGCGCAGCTCGACGGGCTTCGCGGCATGCAGCCCGTCCGCCTCGGCGGAGACGCGGTAGCGCCCCGGCGGCAGCGGGCCGACGCGCGCCTCGCGGCGCGACAGGCCGCCCGCGACCAGCAGGCGCTGCAGCTCCTCGACCCCCAGGAGGCCGCCGAGCTCGCGCCCGTCCTCGTCCTCCACGCGCAGCGCCGCCGCCACGGGCTCGCCATCGCGCGTCACCTGCACGAGCAGCGCCGTCGCGGGCTCGAGCTGCAGCGCGACCGGCGTGGCCGCGTCCGCCCGCACGCGCACGGCCTCGCCGGCGGTCCCCGCCAGCGCCGGCGTGCGCGCGAAGACCGTGCACACGCCCGGCGCCAGGCCGTCGTACACCGCTCGCCCCGCCGCGTCGGTGGTGCACGCCGACAGCGGCTCGAGCGGCGCGCCCTCGGCGTCCAGCACGAACACGACGGCCCCGGGCACGGGCGCCCCGCCGGGTCCGGTCACGCGGACCTCGAGCGCGCCGGCGAGAGGCAGGCGGAAGTCGACGCCGTCGAGGCGCGCGCCGTGCTGGATCACGAGCCCGCCGCGGGAGACGCGCGCGCGGGCGCCGGCCTCGCCGAGGAAGCTCGAGCCGCCCACGAGCAGCCGGTAGCGCCCGTCCGCCAGCGCGTCGATCGCGTAGCGCCCGTCCAGGTCGGTCTGCGTCTCGACGTAGCGCCCGCCGGGGAAGGCCGTGGGCCCGTCGACCGACAGCGTCACGCGCGCGCGCACCGGCTCGCCGTCGGGGCCGACCACGCGACCCGCGAGCGCGCCGAGGGGCACGTCGAAGTCGAGCTCGGCCTCGTCGCCGGCGGGGACCTCGCGCGCGAACGGCAGCACGTTCTGCTCGCCGGGCCGGCCGGAGAGGGGCGTGAGACTGACGAGGTACGCGCCGGGGCCGTCGACCACGACCTCGTAGCGGCCGTCCGCGTCCACGCCGGCCTGGGCCATGTCGGACAGCGTGCCGCCGTCCTCGCGCAGGAAGCCGAGGATCGCGTCGCCGTAGGGCTCGCCCCCCTGCCGCACGGTGCCGTGCACGCGCACGGGGTCGGCCGGCGGCTCGCCGAAGACGACGTGGGTCGTCTCGCCCTCGCGCACCTCGACGTTGGCGACGTCCATCGAGTCGAGCATGGCCGCGGCGTTGCCGCCCGGGCGGGCGGTGCTGAGGTCGGCGCCCGAGTCGATCGCGAGGACCGTCCACGAGGCGGGCTGCACGCCCTCGACGCGGAACGTGCCGTCGGCGGCGGTGCGCGCCATGTGCGAGTCGACCGCGCCCAGCTGCCAGCGGATCAGGTTCACCATGCGGCCCTCCGCCGGGCGGCCGGCGTCGTCGTAGACCTCGCCGGTCACCGTCCCGCCGCGGGTCAGCGCCAGCACCAGGCCCTCGGCGCGCTCGCCCGGCTCGACGGCGAGCACGGCCGGCTCGCTGGCGGCGAAGCCCGCGGCCCAGGCCCGCACGCGCACCTCGCCGGGGGGCAGGCCGCGCAGCGCGAAGCGCCCCTCGGCGTCGGTGACGTCCTCGGGCGGGCGCGGCAGGCGCGACATGCGCTGCTCGGCGACCGAGCGGCCCGTGTCCAGCTCGACCGACGCGCCGGCGACGGGCTCCCCGTCGGGGTCGACGACCTCGCCCGACGCGCCGGCGGAGCGCTCCAGCACGAGCTCGAGCGGCGGCGCCCCCGCGGCGCGCGGCAGCTCGCCGACCCAGGGCGTCGCCAGCACGTGGTCGGGGCCGCGCGCGTCGAGCCGCCACGTGCCCGCCTCGAGGTCGACCAGCTCGAAGCGCCCGTCCTCGTCGCGGAAGCGCTCCGCGCGCGACGTCGAGGCCGTCTCCCCCAGCGCGCCCTGCACGAGCCGCGACCCGGTCACCGTCACGTCCGCGAGCGGGCGCCCCGCCCCGTCCACGGCGCGGCCCGCCAGCGCGAGCGGCGGGCGCAGCACCAGCGCGAGCTCGTCCGTCCCGGGCCGCACGCCGTCGACGCGCGCGCGATGCACGGCCTCGCCCGCGCCCGCCGCCTCGGCTTCGACCACGAAGGGCCCGCCGCCCAGCCCGCGGACGCGGAACGCGCCGTCGTCGCCGGAGACGCCCTCGCCCTCGGCGCCGCGCAGCGCGTTGAAGGCGGTCGGGCCGAAGCCGTGGGACGGGTCGAACCCGGCGCGCACGACGACGCCGGCGGCGGGCCGGCCGTCGCTCCAGGCGACGCGACCGGCGATCGCCTGGCCCTCGTCGAGGACGAGCCGCAGGTCGGGGACGCGCTCGCCGTCGGCGAGCTGGAGCGACACGCGCTCGCCGTCGAGCCAGCCGACGCGCCGCGCCTGCAGGGCGACGGCGCCGGGCGGCACGCCCGGGAGCACGAAGCGGCCGTCCGCGGCGGTCGTGACCTCGCGCGCGACGGGCGCGTCGAAGCCGAGCAGCGAGGCCTCGAGCAGCGCGCGGACGGTCGCGCCGGCGATCGGCTCGCCGTCGGCGGAGACCACGCGGCCCGCGACGCGCGCGCCGGCCGGCAGGCGCAGGTCGAGCGAGCGCTCGTCGCACGGCTCGAGGCCCTCGAGCGGCTCCAGGCGCGCGGCCAGCCGCCCGGGCAGGACCAGCAGGCGGTGCCCCAGCCCCGGCGGCAGCGCCGGCAGCTCGAAGCGGCCCGCGCCGTCGGTGGCGAGCTCCAGCCGCAGCGCCTCGTCCCCGCGGTGCTCCTGGGAGCTGGCGTCCAGCTGGTCGGGGCGCAGCTCGACCCGCGCGTCCACGACGGGCGCGCCGTCGGGGCCGCGCACCACCCCGGCCACGCGCGCGCCGCAGCGAGCGTGCAGCTCGACCGGCGCGGCGGGCGGCAGGGCGACGCCCACGGTGCGCGGCAGGTACGCGCGGCGGCCGTGGACGGCGAGGTGCGCGACGGCGAGCTCCGCGGGGAGCGCGAGCTCGAACGCGCCGGCCGCGTCCACCGGCGCACGCGCGACGACGGCCGCGTCGAGGCCGGCCTCCCCGGCGGCGAGCAGGCACAGGTCGTCGTAGGGCGTCTCCGCGCGCAGGGCCCAGACCTCGAGCGCCGGCTCGGCGGGCGCCCCCGCCGGCAGCACCACGCGGCCCGCCAGCGCCACGCGCTCGCCGCCGAGCTCGGTGCGCGCGTCGGCCGGCCCGACCCGGGCCTCGGCCTCCGCGGTCCGCGCGGGGGCGGACGCCTTGCCCGGGCCGGCGGGCTCGCCGCCCGCGGCGAGCGCGACGGCCGGGGCCGCGGCGGCGCCCTCGTTCGACCTCGGCGCGCCGACGTCCGCGGCACGGGTCGCCCAGAACAC
>JAUIDW010000350.1 GCA_030428395.1 bacterium
TGCGGCTGGCGCGCGGCCGGACGACCGCCAGCCCGCGCCGCTTCCTGCGCCACGGCGTCGCGCGCCAGGCCATGATCGACGCCGCGATCCTGGCGGCGGCCGCCGTCGGGCTCGAGCCGGCGCGCCTGCACGCCTGGTACAACCAGGAGAAGGGCTAGCGCCAGGCGCGCGGGTCGTCCTCGGCGGGGACGCCGCGCGAGGCGTCCTCGAAGGCGTCGCGCACCTCCGCGCGCAGCAGGAGCAGCAGCAGCCAGACGCCGAACACCGGGCCGATCGGGCAGAGGTACAGGGCCTGGAGCCCGACCGCGAAGATGGCGCCGAGCACGGCCAGCACGTAGCGCCGGCGGCGGTAGGCCGCGAGCCCGCCGAGGATCGGGACGATCCCGCCCAGGCTCGTGCCCCCGAACAGCGCGATCATCCAGGCCGACAGCGCCTCGGGCGGGATCTCCGGGGGCAGCTCGCCGTCGCGGTTCAGGTCGGCCGGCGAGCCCTCGACGTACAGTCCCCAGAACATGAGCGCCGTCATGAGCGCCCCGGCGACGACCTGGACGACGCCGGCCGCGACGACCCCGCCGCAGGCCCAGCCGTAGCCGCCCGGCATCCGCTCCGGCTCCTCCGCCCCCTCCGCCATGGGCCCCGAGCATCGACGCGCCGTCCCGGGGAGTCCAGGGGCAAGTGCGCGCCGCGGCGCGCGCTATCCTGTCGCGATGGGCCCCGCTCCCCTCGACGCGCCCCGGCCTCCGACGGTGGAGGCCGGCGGCTGGCGCCTGACCGCCCTGACCGACGGCTCGCTGCGCCTCGACGGCGGCTCGATGTGGGGGGTGGTGCCGAAGGCCCTGTGGGCGAAGCTGACGCCGCCCGACGACGACAACACGATCGAGCTGGCGCTGCGCCCGTTCCTGGCCGAGCGCGACGGGTTGCGCGTCGTGGTCGAGGTCGGCATCGGCGACCGCTGGGACGAGAAGTGGCGCGAGATCTACCGCATCCGCCGCGAGCGCACGCTGGTGGACGCCCTGGCCGACGCCGGCGTCGCCCCCGGGGACGTCACCCACGTCGTGGCCAGCCACTGCCACTTCGACCACGTCGGCGCCCAGGTCGTCGAGCGCGGCGGCGAGCTCGTCCCGCTCTTCCCGCACGCCCGCCACTTCGCGCCGGCCGTCGAGGTCGCGATGGCGAAGCACGCCGACCACGCGCGCCGGGCGTCCTACCGCGCCGAGGACGTCGAGCCGATCGAGCGGGCCGGCCTGCTCGAGACCTTCGAGGGCTCGACCGAGCTGCTGCCCGGCCTGCGCGCGCACGTGCTGGGCGGCCACTCCGACGGCGTCAGCGTGATCACCTTCGGCGAGGACGAGCCCGGCGACACGGCGATCTTCTGGTCCGACGTCGTGCCGACCACGCACCACGTCCAGCCGCCGTACATCATGGCCTACGACATCGACGTGGTGCGCTCGTTCGACGTGCGCTCGCGCTGGCTGCGCCGCGCGGCGGACGAGGGCTGGACCGGGCTCTTCTACCACGACGCCGACCACGCCTTCGGGCGCGTCGTCCCCGACGGGCGGCGCTACGCCTTCGAGCCCCTCGCCTGAGCCCCGGCCGTGCGCATCGTCTCCCTCTGCCCGAGCCTGACCGAGCTGGTGTTCGACCTGGGGATGGGGCCGAGCCTCGTCGGCGTCACGCGCTTCTGCGTCCACCCGGCCGACGGCGTCGAGCGCGTCGAGAAGGTGGGGGGGACCAAGGACCCCGACGTCGAGCGCATCGTCGCCATGGAGCCCGACGTCGTGCTGCTGAACGAGGAGGAGAACCGCCGCGAGGACGCCGAGGCCCTGCAGCGGGCGGGCGTCCCGTGCCACGTCAGCCTGCCGAAGGACGCGGCGGACACGGCCGAGATGGTGCGCTCGATCGGCGCGCGCCTGGGCCGGCCCCGCCAGGCCGAGGACATCGCCGCGGACATCGAGCGACGCGCGCGCCGCGCGGTCGAGCGCGCGCGGACCGCGCGGCCCGTGCGCTGGGCCTACCTGATCTGGCGCAAGCCCTGGATGAGCGTGAACGCCGACACGTTCGCCCACGCGCTGCTGGCCCAGGCCGGCGGCGTGAACGTGTTCGCCGACCGCGCGGAGCGCTACCCCGAGGTCACGCTCGAGGAGCTCGCCGCGGCCGCGCCCGAGCTCGTCCTGCTCTGCACGGAGCCCTTCCCTTTCACCGAGCGCCACGTCGAGGAGGTGGCCGCGGCCACCGGCCTGCCCGCGGAGCGCATCCGCGTCGCCGACGGCGAGTACCTCTCCTGGCACGGCTCGCGCACCCCGGCGGGCATCGACTACGCCGCCGCGCTGCTGGACGCCGCGCGCGAGTCGTAGGGGCCCGCGTGGCCAGGTCCGAGCTCGCCCGCGCCCTCGACGAGCTGCAGCGCGAGCTGCGACCGGGCCTCGCCGGGCACGGCTTCCGCGCGCGCGCGCGGACGTTCCACCGCCGGACCGAGGAGGGCCTGGTGCAGCTCGTCGCGTTCCAGATGGGGAGGTCGCCGCCGCCCGGAGCCGCCGAGCTCCCCGGCCTGCGCGAGGACCTCCACGGCGAGTTCACCGTCTCGCTGGGGATCTGGATCCGCGAGGCGGCCGCGCGCGGCTGCGGCTGGGGCGACGGGACGCGCGTGAACGAGGCGGACTGCACGCTGCGGGTGCGCGTCGGGGGGCTCTCCGGGGACCGCGCGGACCTGTGGTGGCGCATTCCGCGGGGGGCCGCCGAGCGCGCGCCGGTCCTCGACTCGGTGCGCGAGCGGCTGGAGCGCGACGCGCTCCCGTTCCTGGACGCGCTGCGCACGCGTACGGAGATCCTGGCGCGCTGGCCGCGCTTCGCCGCGGAGATGGACACCTCGATGGGCAGCCCGTGGCGGGTCGTGTGCGCGGTGCTGCACGCCGAGCGCGGCGAGCGCGAGCAGGCCGCCGCGCTGCTGCGTCAGCAGGCGGACCGCGCAGGGGGTCGGCCCTCGCCGTGGCTCCGCGACCTGGCCCGCGACCTGCGCGTGCCGCTCGACGGAGGCGGGGCTCAGGCCTGAGCGGCCGACGCGTCGACGCGCAGGACCTTGGCGCCGCGGACGCCGCCGCGGTGCAGCTCGCGCAGGGCCTCGTTGGCCTGCTCCAGCGGGAACGTCTGGAACTCGCTCGCGATCCCGTGCTCGGCGGCCAGGCGCAGGAAGGCCCGGACGTCGGTGCGGGTGACGTTGGCGACGCTCTTGACCTCCTTCTCCATCCAGAGGTGCTCGGCGTAGTCGAGGCCCAGCAGCTCGGCGCGGTCGGCGTCGGTCTTGCGGATGGCGTTGACCACCAGCCGGCCGCCGGGCGCGAGGCAGCGCAGGGCCGCCACGACCGGGCGCCAGGCGGGCGTCGTGTCGACGATCGCGTCGAGGGGGTGCGGCGGCTCGTCGAGCGTGTCGCCGGTCCAGGCGGCGCCCAGCTCCGCGGCGAAGGCGCGCTCGTCGGGGTTGCGCGCGAACACGTACACCTCGCTGCGCCGGAGCCGGTGGCGCGCGAGCTTCAGCACGAGGTGCCCGGAGGCCCCGAAGCCGGTCAGGCCCAGCCGCTGCCCGTCGCGCAGGCCCGTCAGGCGCAGCGAGCGGTACCCGATCGCCCCGGCGCACAGCAGCGGGGCGGCCGCCTCGTCGGGGATCGCGTCGGGCAGCGGGTGGGCGAAGGCCGCCGGGACGGTCACGAGCTCGGCGTAGCCGCCGTCGACGTCGCGCCCGGTGGCCACGAACGCGGGGCAGAGGTTCTCGCACCCCGCGCGGCACGCGGGGCAGTCCCCGCAGGCCGAGTGGATCCAGGCGATCCCGACGCGCGCGCCCGGCGCCGGGCCGTACGCGCCCGCGCCGGCGGCCTCCACGCGGCCGACCACCTGGTGGCCGGGGACGACGGGGAGGCGGGGCGGGGGCGTGCGGCCCTCGATCTCGTCCAGCTCGGTGTGGCAGACGCCGCAGGCGGCGACGCGCACGAGCAGCTCGCCCGGCGCGGGCACCGGGTCGGGCAGCTCCTCGAGGGCGAGGGGCTCGGGGCGCTCCGCGAGGGAGCGGCACTCGCGCAGGACCATGGCGCGCATGGTCCCCATCGTGGCATCTCCTCCGCCCGCGGGCGGCTCCTCCTCCGGGCGGGCGGCGCCTACGCGCTCGCCAGCTCCGGCGGCAGCCGGAAGGTGACGCCCTCGGGCTCGCCGGGCATCTCGACGACGGTCTGGGCGCCGAGGGCGCGCAGGCGGTGGATCACGGCGCGCACGAGCGACTCGGGCGCGGAGGCGCCGGCGGTGACGCCGACGCGGCGGGCCCCGGCGATCCAGCCGGGCTGGACCTCGTGCGGTCCGTCGATGAGGTGGGCGGCGACGCCGAGCTGGCGGCCGAGCTCCACGAGGCGGTTCGAGTTCGAGCTGTTGCGCGAGCCGACGACGAGCATCACGTCGACTTCCTGGGCGAGTTGCTTCACGGCGTTCTGACGGTTCTGGGTGGCGTAGCAGATGTCCCGGAGCTCCGGCCCGGCGATGCCCGGGAAGCGGGCTCGCAGGGCCTCGACGACACGACGTGTGTCGTCGACGCTCAGGGTCGTTTGGGTGACGTAGGCGACGCGCGAGGCGTCCGGAAGGTCCAGGGCGGCGACGTCCTCGACGGTGGAGACCACGTGCACGGGCGCGTCGACGCAGCCGCGCGTGCCCTCGACCTCGGGGTGGCCCTCGTGTCCCACGAGGATCACGGCGTGCCCCTCGGCCGCGTAGCGGCGGGCCTGGACGTGGACCTTCTCGACCAGCGGGCAGGTGGCGTCGATCACGCGCAGGCCGCGCTCGCGGGCGCGGTCGAACAGCGGGTCGGCGACGCCGTGGGCGCTGAACACCGTGACGGCGCCGGCGGGGATCTCCGCGAGGTTCTCGACGAAGCGCACGCCGCGCCCCGAGAGGCGCTCGACCACGGACTTGTTGTGCACGATCTCGTGCAGCACGTAGACCGGGGCGCCGTGGGTCTCGAGGGCGCGCTCCACGATCTCGACGGCGCGTTCGACGCCGGCGCAGAAGCCGCGGGGGTTGGCGAGGAGAATGTCCATGCAGTCGGGGGGTCGGCTGGGGGGCTCGGGATTCGGTCTCCTCCTCCTCCCGGGAGCGCCGGTCAGTGCTCCTCCCGCACGAGGTTGCGGTTCCAGTCCGGGATCTCGACGACCAGGTCGCAGGACCCGTCGGGGACGGCCTGGCAGGAGAGGCGCGAGCACTCCTCCTGGCCGGGCGCGTTGTCGAGCATGTCGTACTCGTCGTCGCTGGCCTCGTTGCACGACTCGCCGCCCTCGCGGACGACCACGTGGCAGGTCGAGCAGGCGCAGACGCCGCCGCAGGCGTGGTCGATGTCGATGCCGTGGCCCAGGGCGATCTCGAGGATCGACCCGGCCTGGCCGTCGCGCGAGTAGGGCAGGTCCTCGGGCACGACCTCGACCTTCACGTCCATCGGCAGGAACGTGATCGTGTACGGGCGGGTCGGCAGCCGGACGTCGGCCGACTGGATGTAGGGGTTGGATCCTCCCATCGGTCCGCTCTCTCTGTCGTCTCTCGGGGGCTCGGGCTTGCGTTCCGCGGCGCAACGGGGGCGTCGGGTCCTGGAAAAGGGTCCAGAGGATACATGGGCCCGCGAGGGCCGGATTGCGAGATCTTCCGGCCCGCCGGTGGGGGGGCCGGGACCGTGGACGCCGCGTCCAGGCTCGGGGCGACGGGCGCCCGCGCGGGGCCCCGGACGTGCGGCCGGCGCGGGCGCCCG
>JAUIDW010000351.1 GCA_030428395.1 bacterium
CTGCCGCCCGGTCGACCTGGACGGCGAGCGGGGGATCGCGCGCCGCTCGCTCGCCCCCGAGGAGGTCGCGCGCCGGGCCGCGGACGCGCACGCGCCGCTCGTGGTCCGCGGCCAGGAGCCGGTCGTCCGCGGCGCGGTGCTCGCCGCCGCGCGGCTCGAGGAGCACGCCGTCCCCGCCGCGCGCGCGCTCGCCTGGACCCCGCGCTGGGCCCTCTTCGCGACGCCCGACGAGCTCGCGGCCCTCGAGCGAACCGCCGCGCGCGGCCCCGCTGGGCCCGCCGGCGGAGCGCGCGCGTCGGCGCCCGCGGGTCCGCCGGCCCGCGCACCAGAGGACGCCGCGGAGTCCGCGCGCGGGCTGGGCGCGCTGCTCGGGAGCCTGCGGGACCGGGGCCTGGCGCTCGACCCGACCGACCTCCGCGCGGGGCCGGGCGGGGCCCACCTGCCGCCGCTCGCCGTGCCGGAGGCCGACCCCCGCGGGCTCCGCGCGGGCGGGCTCGACCTCGAGGCCTGGCTCCGCGCCGCGGCGTGGCGCGGCGACGCCGCGGCCGCGCGGGCCTTCGTCGACGCCTTCGCCGACGCCCAGCGCGAGGGCCGCGCCGCCCGCGCTTCCGCGGCGGCCGAGGCCCGCGCCGCGCTCGCCTCGCTCGCCGGTGCGACTTGAGCCCGGCGGCGTGCTCGCCGGGCCCGGCCGCGTCGTCGCCGTCCGGTGCGCGCGGGGCTACGGCGCGATCGTGAAGCGCACGCCGTCGGTCAGCATGCTCGCGAAGCCCGCCGGGTCGAGCGGGTCGCGGCCGCGCCACTGGGCGAACACGGTCTGGCCGGGGGTCAGCTGCGGGTCCAGGCCGCTCTGGATGCGCGCGTTGAAGTTGCGCGACAGGGTCCACTCGCAGGGCGGCGCGCCCGTCTGCTTCGGCACCTTGTGCGTGAGGCGCTGCATGGGCGCCTTGATGCAGAGCTTGCCGCCGTGGAAGTTCAGGTTGGACTTCTTGAACGAGTACCACAGGCGCCCGACCTCGTCGCCGACGTCGTTGGCGACGATGCGGAACGGCGTGGTGGACGACACGCTCGGCAGGCCGACCGTGCTGATGAACGGCACGCAGCCCAGCGAGTTCGTCTTGCCGGTGCAGTACGTCAGCGGGGCGTCCGCGGCCACGATGGTGACGTCGTCGATCACCCAGCCGAGGAAGACGTTCCAGACGTCGTCCACGGCGTCGAAGTGGAAGCGGATGCGCACGTTCGAGCCCAGGTACGGCGTCAGGTCCATGACCGGGCGGTGCCAGTCGAAGATGACGTCGCTCTCGTCGAGGAACACCCACGGGCCCCCGTCGACCGAGACGTACACGAAGCGCCAGTCCCACCCGCACGAGGCGCACTCGGCCTCGTCGTAGCTGTCGAAGGTCAGCCAGGCGGACTGGGCCGTGGCCGGCAGGTCGACGCCGACGTTCATGTCCAGGTTGCCCGGCCAGGCGGCGTCGAAGAACGTGCACGAGACGGGGTTGCCGAAGTAGGCGACCTGGTTGCCGCTGGGGAACGGCAGGATGTGCTGGAAGCAGTTGCTGGCGTCGTCCTGGACCTGCCAGCTGACCGAGGCCGTCCAGTTGCCCAGGCCTGCCTCGAAGTCGTCGTGGAAGAGCACCTGCTGCGCGGCGGCGGGTGCGGACGCGAACGCCAGGGCGGCGAGGGTCGCGGCGAGGGAGCGTCGGGGCATCGAGGGTCCTCCTGTCCTCGGAGTCCGGCCCGGGGGTCCGGCCGGACGACGCGGGGGCGCGCACGCGCCGGTCCCTGCGCGGACCCGGCGAGCGCCGGCCGCCCCCGGGCGTCCGACGCTGCCCCATGGGAGCCCGCCGCCGCCCCCGGCGGGGCGAGAATCCCGCACAAAAACGCCTCGCCCCGTCGAGACGGCCCGTCGCGGGCCCGTGCCGGCGTGGCTCCCGCCGCTACTCGAGCACGCCCAGCTCGAGCGCCTTCGCACGCACGGTCGGGTGCTCCATCATCTCGTCGAAGCGCCGCGGGTCGTGGCGCCGGTAGCCGCGCGCGATCGCCTCGAAGTCGTCGAAGGCCACCAGGCGCGCCGCGGCGTCGTCGGCGACGGCCTCGTCGCCGGAGTGGACGATCAGCGCGCGCAGCACCGCGGCGGACTTGGCGACGTCTCCGCGCTCGAACTCGTAGCGCGCCTGCTGGAGCCGGTCGTCGACCCACTCGTCGCGCCGCTGGACCGTCTCCGCGCGCAGGCCCTCGGCCGTCTCGGCCTCGGACGGGCCCGCGTCGTCGAGGAAGGCGTCGATCGTCGCCAGCGCCTCGCCGAACTGGCGCGGCTCCGCCCAGGTCAGCGACTCGACCTTGAACGCCAGGTCGTCGAGCGTCATCGGGTCGGACAGCGAGACCACGCCGGCGAAGCGCGACTCCTGGCGGCGGACCCAGTCGAGCTTGGGGTGCTCGGGCCACGTCTCGCGGAAGAAGCGGCAGCGCTCGAGGAAGACGCGCACCTTGGGGCGCTCCGGCTGGCCCTGCAGGCGGCTGCTCTCGAAGCGCTCGAGCTGCGTCGTGAAGTACTCGGTCCCGGTCTGGTTGTGCCAGTGGAGCTCGTTCGCGGCGCGGCCGTCCTCGATCGCCTCGCGCAGCTGCGCGACGCGCCGCCGGGTGCTCTCCGGCAGCTCGTCCCCGACCGGGAGACGGTCCAGCTCGCCCTCCGCGAGGTCCCAGCGGGCGTCCTCGACGTACTGCTCCGCCTTCTGGACGATCAGGGCGGGCTGGAAGATCCCGGCGGAGTCCTGCGCGAAGAACACGGGGAAGGCGATCTTCCACGCGACGATGGCGAGCACGACGACCACGCCGAGCGTGATGCCCAGCGAGGCGACGGGGTTGCCGCGCTTGCGGCCCGCGCGCCGGCGCCGCCCGGCGGACGTGTTCGAGGTGCGCACGGGCGCGACCGGGCGCTCGGCGGCGCCCTCGCCGGTGCCGGGCTGGCCCTCGAGCTCGACGAAGAGGCGCGCGTCGCCGATCGTCACGGCCATCCCGTGGCGCAGCTTGGCGGGGCCGGAGAGCTTGCGGCCGGCCATCTCCGGGGGCAGCACGCCGGGCCGCGGGACGAGGCGGACGTCGTCGCCGTCCACCTCGAGCTCCGCGTGCACGTCGGCCACGCCGGGGGACGCCAGCTTGAGCTTGGCGCCCTCGCCGCTGCCGATCGTGACCCGGCCGCGGCCGATCTTGAACGCCCGGCGCTCGCCGGCCTCCTCCACCACTAGTCGGACCATGGATCCAGCTCCTCCTCGAACGAGACGTCGCGCCCGAAGTTCTGCGCCCAGTACGTCGCGGCCAGCGCGCTGGCCATCTCGGTGTGCTCCGCCTCGAGCAGGTTGCGGTGGTGGCCGCTCGAGCCCCGCCAGTCGTCGTGCGCGCTCTGCGGGTCGCTCGTGCCCGTGGCGCAGTTCTCGCTGGCCGGCTGCGGGTAGCCGACGTGGGCCATGCGGTCGCGCGGCGTGCGCAGCTCGGGCTCGTCCTGGTAGTGGCCGAAGTCCCCGGTGCGCGACATGTAGTCCGCCTGCAGGCGCGCCGACTCCTGGAGCAGCGGGCTCCAGGCCAGGGCGGACCGCCCGAACATCACGCGGTAGTCGTTGGTGATCTCCACCTGCCGTCGCTCGCTCCAGCGCGGGCTGCGGACCTCGTCGGCCAGGTCCTCGGCCCACTCCCAGAGCCCGCGATTGTAGGCCCGGATCGCGGCCGAGCGACGCAGGGCGAGGCGCTCCTCGTCGGTCCAGCCGAACGTGTGCAGGTCGACCGCGTCGACGCCCAGGGGCAGGCCCCACAGCCACTCCGGCGTCTCCTTCGCCGGCGCCGACCAGCCCGCCACGCGGCGGCCGCGCTCGCGCAGCCAGTGCAGCTCCTCCAGCGCGTCGCGGAACCCGTCGGGCAGGCTCACGCTGCGGTCCGTCCGCCACGCGTCGCGCACGGCGCCCACCAGCTCGTCCACGCGGCGCTGCACGGCGGGGTAGAGGCGCGCGCGCTCCGGCGGGCACGCCGGCGGCCGGTACGGGTAGAAGTACTCGTTCGTGTCGAAGATCAGCTCGAGCGCGGCGGCGCGCGCGTCGTCCAGCGCGCGGCGCGACTCGGCGAGCCGCTCGAGGCGGGCGCGGGTCGGACCGTCGAGCACCTCCTGGAGCGCGCGCCCCCAGCGCGCGCGCAGGGCCGTCGAGGCGGGCTCGTCCGCTCCGGCGTCCACCAGCTGCTCGAGCAGGCCGTCGGCCTGCTCGCGGTCCGCCGTGACGAGCTCCTCCGCCCAGCGGGACACGGGCAGGGCGGGGGCGGCGTCCGCGGTCGCCTCGCGCGGCTCGGCGCCGAGCAGGATCTCGCCGCGCTCGACCGGCAGGCGCCCGGCGGCCACGGCCGCGCGCACGGCGTCGCGCGCCGCGCGGCGCTCGCGCTCGTCCCCGCGCTCGAGCACCAGGCCCAGCAGGCCGTCCTCGGCGAAGGCGGACAGCGGCGCGGCCTGCGCGAGCCGCCACAGGTCCTTCACCGGCAGCGTGCGCCACGTCTTCCGCTCGCCGTCGAGCTCGAGGCCGTCCGCGTCGGCCCCGCGCGCGCCCGGCGCGGCGCGCTGGAGGCGGCGCGACTCCACCGCCGCGGCCAGCTCGCCGTAGAGCGCCATCCGCGCCTCGAGGTCCCGCGCGCGCCGCAGGCAGCGCTCGCGCTCGGGCCCCAGGGGCTCGTCCGCCGCCGCCTCGCGCCAGGCCGCCACCGCCCGCTCGAGATCGCCGCGCGCCTCGTGCGACCGCGCCGCCCGCTGCGGCTCCAGGCGCGCGACCGACGCCGCGTCGGCCCCGTCGATCACGGGGCTGCCGTCGGGCTCGTCGAGCTCGGCGACGGGCGGCGGGTGAGAGAACGCCGCGCCGGCGTCGGCGTCCACCGCCGCGACGTCGCCGTCGTCCGCGACCCATGCCGTCCCCGTGCCGTCGGCGGTCGAGGACTCAGCCGGCGGCGACCACGCGCTGGCCGCCCCGTCCGGGGCGGGGGCCGCGGCCGCGTCGCTCGCGGAGGCCGCGCGGCGCGCGTGGTCGGGCAGCTCGCTGAGCGCGCGCTCGACCAACTCGCGCGAGACCGGGTCGCTCTGGCGCTCGAGCAGGTCCCGCAGGCGCGCGCGCACGCGGTTCTCGTGGTGGCGGTCCAGCGCGGCGAGCTCCTCCTCGACCGCCGCGGCGACGCGCTCGCGGTCCGCGCGCCGCTCCGCGACCTCGGCGAGCACGGCGCGCGCCTGCTCGGGCTCCAGGGTCGCCGCCAGCGACTCGGCGCGGTCGAGACGCCCCCGCGCCAGCTCGCCGCGCGCGCGCGCAGCCGCGTCGTCGCCGCACGCGGCGAGCGCGAGCAGCGGGACGAGCGCCGTCGCGCGCAGCACGACCGCGGGCGACGCGGCGCGCGCCCGGAGGATCCGCCGTAGAGAGCCCATGCCGGGGGTTCGGCGAACGTATCCCCCCGGGCGCCTCCCGTCACCGTCGGAATCCCCCGAAGGCGCTCTCGCCGCCCCGCGACGCCCCGTAGCATCGCCCGCGATGACCCACGACACCTCGAGGGCGGCGTCGCGCGCGCTGCGGACCACGCTGCGGTGGATGGTGCTCGTGCTGCCGGCCGCCGCGGCGACGGGCGCCCCCGCCGGCGGACGGACCCCCGCCGCGCAGGACCCGGCGACCGCTGCGGAGCCCGCGCGCGCGCAGGGGCCGGCGACGCCGCAGCCCGTCGAGCCGCAGCCCGTCGAACAGGAAGCCGGCGCGCA
>JAUIDW010000352.1 GCA_030428395.1 bacterium
CGCCACGCTGCTGGACGAGCTGCGCGCGCGCCGCGCCGCGGCCGAGGAGGTCCGCCCGCGCGTCGGCCTGGCGGCGGGCGACCACCTGATGGAGCTGCTGCACGGCATCGGCTACGTCAACTCCGGCGAGGACGACGACCGGTGAGCGCGCGGCGGCGCGTCTTCGTCGGCGACGTCCAGGGCTGCCGCGACGAGCTGGAGCGGCTGCTCGAGGCGGTGCGCTTCGACCCCGCGGCCGACGACCTGCAGCCCGTCGGCGACGTCGTCAACCGCGGCCCGGACTCGGCCGGCACGCTGCGCCTGCTGCGCGAGCTGGGCGCCGGCGGCGTGCTCGGCAACCACGACGTGCACCTGCTGCGCACCGCCGCCGGCGAGCGCAGCCTCGGCAAGCGCGACACGATCCAGGACGTGCTGGAGGCGCCCGACCGCGAGGAGCTGCTCGACTGGCTCGGCGCGCGGCCCCTCGTGCGCGTCTGGGACGACGTGGTCTGCGTCCACGCCGCGCTGCACCCGGCCTGGGCCAACCCCGCCGCCGAGCTGGACGGCCTCGACTGGCGGACGCCCCACCCCTACGTCGACTTCGCCACCCGCGCGCGCTACTGCGCGCCGACCGGCGACCTGCCGGCCAGCGACTGGCCCCCGCCGCCGGCCCCCTACCGCCCCTGGTACGAGGTCTACCGCGAGGCGCACCCCGACGCCCCCACGCTCGTGTTCGGCCACTGGGCGCGCGGCGGCCTCGTCGTGCGCCCCGGCGTGCGCGGCCTCGACACCGGATGCGTGTGGGGTCAGCGCCTGACCGCCTGGCTGCCCGACGAGGACCGCCTCGTCCACGTCGACGCGGCGCGCGCGTACTCGCCGATGTCGAAGCGCTGAGGCGAGGCTAGTACAGCGCCACCGTCGAGCCGTCGCGCAGCGTCAGCGCGGGCTGGGCGCCGCGCTGCGTCACGCCGAGCAGCGTGCGCCGCTCGGGCGTCGCGAGCAGGACGCGCAGGGTCGTCGGGTCGTCCGCGGCCGCGTGCGGCGCCCCGACGACCGGCGGCGCGGGCCACGCGTCGACCACGGCGCCCCAGGCCGCGGCGCGGTGGCGGCCGGCCAGGTGGACGGGGTCGAGGCCGTACCAGTCCGGGCGCAGCTCGACCGCCGGCGCGCCGCGGGCCGCCGCGCGCTCGCGCAGCCCCGCGTCGACCGCGTCCAGGTCGCGCAGGATGCGCGCGCGGTCGTGGCGTCGCAGCGGGTACAGCACGCGCCCCGCCGCGTGGAACAGCCACGGCGGCAGCGCGCGCGCGACCGCCGGCGGGTAGAGCGCGAAGGCGGTCCGCGCGCCGGCGCGGTCGAGCGGCTCGAGGCAGCCGTCCACCCAGCCGAGGATCGCCGCGGGCGGGGCGCCGTACACGACGTCGTTGCCGACGTCCGCGAGCAGCGCCCACGTCGGCGCGGGCGGCGCGGCGGCGAGCGCCGGCCACAGGCCGCAGTCCAGGATCCCCGAGAGCCCGCGCCCCAGCACGCGCGTCGGCGCGCCGAAGGAGCGCCCCGCGCCGCAGGCGACCAGGAAACCGACGGGCGCCCCCAGGCGCGCGCGCGCCGCCCGCAGCACCGCCGGCAGACCGCGCCGCAGGTTGCTGGCGCCGAGCAGCACGGCGCGGGGTCGGGGCGGAGAGCTCACGGTCGGTGGCCGCGGCGGGTTTCCGCTCGCGTCGGCGCCGCGCCTATCGTACGAAGCGCTGGCAGCGTTTCCCCGCACGCGAACCGGAAGCGACCATGACTCAACGCCCCCACCGCGGGTCGCGCGGCGCCTGGCTGGCGCTCGCGCTGCTCGCCGTCTCGTGCTCGCCGGAAGGCGGCGCTCCCGACTCGAGCGGCGCGCCCGCCGTGACGCCGCAGATGCAGCGCCAGCGCGAGCTGGCCGCCGTGCACTTCTTCGAGGACGCCCGCGAGGAGGCGCGCCGCGCCCTGGCGCCGCTGGTCGCCGGTCCGGACGCCGCCGTGCAGGACCTGGTCTCCGCCGCCACGGTGGAGCTGCTCGCCGCCGACGTCGAGGCCGCCCGCGGCTTCCTCGAGCGCGCCGCGGCGAAGGCCCCGGACGACCCGGCCGTGAACTACAACCTCGCCCGCCTGGCGGAGTACGAGGTCGACTTCGAGACCGCCCGCGCGTTCTACGCGAAGGCCCGCGCGGCCGCGCCGGACGACGTGCCGACGACCATCCACCTGGCGGAGGTGAACGAGATCCTGGGCGACTCGGGCCGGGCCGAGGAGCTGCTGCGCGAGGTCGTCGCCCGCGGCGTGGACGAGACCGGGGCCTGGCACGTGGCCGCCGTGTACCAGCTGAACCAGATCCTGAACCGCGCCGAGCGCGCGGACGAGGCCGCCGCGCTGCTGGCGGAGTTCACGCAGCTCGAGGCGCGCGGCGTGAAGTCACCCGACCCGAAGAAGTTCGAGCTCGGCAACTTCGGGACGATCGGCCACCCGCGCGCGCGCGGCAACCGCGTCGCGCCGGGCGAGCCGCCGACCTTCGGCGCCGCGGAGGCGCTCGTCGAGACCGCGCGGCCCGCGGGCGCCGCGCTGGCCGACGTCGACAACGACCTGGACCTCGACGGGATCGCGTGGGGCCCCTCCGGGGTGACGGTGGCCCGCGCCGGCGACGGGTCCTGGACGCCGATCGCGATCACCTCGGACGCGGCCGAGCGCGTCGTGCCCTTCGACCTCGGCAACGACGACGACCTCGACCTGCTGGTGCTGGCGGGCGGCGAGCTGCGACTCTACGAGGCGCTGACGCCGGACGCGGTGACGATCGAGTGGCGCCCCTGGAACGGCGCCCCGCTGCCGGAGCTCGGCGGCGCCGTGCGCGACGTGGCGCCGGTCGACTTCGACCACGAGGGCGACCTCGACCTGCTGGTCGTCGGCGACTTCGGCGCGCGCCTGCTGCGCAACGACGGCGCGGCGGCCGAGGGCGGCGCCTTCGTCGACGCCAGCGCGGAGGCCTCGCTGCCCCGCGACCGGGCCTTCACGTGGTGCGAGATCGAGGACCTCGACACCGACCAGGACGTCGACCTGCTGTTCGGCGGGCCCGACGGCACGGTGCTGATGGACGGCCTGCGCGGCGGGCGCTTCGCGGACGTCTCGGAGCGCCTGGAGGGCGGCCTGCGCACGGCCGTGCGCCCGGTGGTGGCCGACCTGGACGGGGACGCGCGCCCCGACCTGTGGGCCGCCGTCGAGGGCGCCCCACAGATCGGCGCGCTGTGGCTGGGCAACCCGTCCGCGCGCCTGGCGCGCCGCGCGGGGTACGCGCCCGAGCTGGGCGAGGTCGCCGCGACGCTCGCGGCCGACCTGGACCTCGACGGCTCGCTGGACGCGCTGTGGACCGACGGCGCGGGCCGCCTGCGCGGGCGCCTCGCGGTCGGCCTGGAGGCCGAGCGCGGCTTCGCCCTCGCGGGCGACGACGCCGTGGCCGCGGTCGGCGACCTGGACGCGGACCTGCGCCAGGACCTGGTCCTTCTGCGCGACGACGGGCTCGCGGCGCGGCGCGGCGCGGGCCCCGCCGGCAACGCCGTGCTGCTCGGCTACCGCGGCCTCAAGGACAACCGCCGTGCGATCGGCATGGTGGTCGAGCTGCGCGCCGGCGACGTGTACCGCCGCATCTTCTGGCGCGGCACGCAGCAGCTGGTCGGCGTCGGCGCCGCGGAGAAGACCGACTGGCTGCGGCTCGTGTGGCCCAATGGCGTCTCGCAGTACGTACTGCGCAGCGACCTGGGCGACCGCCGCTCGGCCAAGGACCGCGAGACGGAGGTCCTGCAGTCCGAGGGCCTGATCGGCTCGTGCCCCTTCCTCTACACGTGGAACGGCGAGACGTACGAGTTCGTCAGCGACGTGCTGGGCATCACCCCGCTGGGCCTGCCGATGGCGCCGGGCGTCCTGGTGCCGCCCGACCACGACGAGTACGTGCTGGTCACCGCCGACCAGCTCGTGCCGCGGGACGGCGTGTACGAGCTGCAGTTCACCGAGGAGCTGCGCGAGGTCACTTACCTCGACCGCGTGCGCCTCGACGTCGTCGACCACCCGGCGGACACCGAGATCTACCCCGACGAGCGCTTCTGCTTCCCGCCGTTCCCCGAGCCGCACGTGCACACGGTGCGCGGCGCCCTGGCGCCGGCGCGCGCGACCGGCAGCGACGGCGGCGACTGGACGGCGGCGCTCGCGGCGGTGGACGACGACCACGCCGCGCCGTTCGAGCCGGCCCCCCACCAGTTCCTGGGCCTGGCGACGCCGCACTGGCTCGAGCTCGAGTTCGACCCCGCCGCCGTCCGCGCCGCGCCGCGCCTGCGCCTGGTGATGACGGGCTGGTTCTACTGGACCGACGCCAGCGTCAACGTCGCCGCCGCGCGCCACCCGACGCAGCAGTTCGTGCCGCCGATCCTGCAGGTGCCCGGCCCGCGCGACCCGCAGGGCGGCGCCGGCGCGTGGATCGACGCGGGGCCGCCGCTCGGCTTCCCCGCCGGCAAGACGAAGACGATGGTGATCGACGTCACCGACGTGCTGGACCGCGACGACCCGCGGCTGCGGCTGTTCTCGACGCTGCGGCTCTACTGGGACTCGATCCGGCTCGCGGTGGACGCGGACGACGCCGAGCTCGTCGTGCGCCCGCTCGAGCCCGCCGCCGCGGAGCTCTGGGAGCGCGGCTTCAGCGACCCCGTCGTCCCCGCCGGCCCGCACCTGCCCGAGCGCTTCCGCTGGGACCGTCTGGCGCGCTTCCCGCGCTGGGACCAGCACCCCGGGCTCTACACGCGCTTCGGCGACGTGCTGCCGCTCCTGGGCGAGGTCGACGACCGCTTCGTCGTCATGGGCTCGGGCGACGCGCTGACGATCCGCTTCGACGCCGACGCGCTGCCGCCCGTGGCGCCCGGGCACCGCCGCGACTTCCTCGTGTACCTCGACGGCTGGGCCAAGGACCGCGACCCGAACACGGAGGAGGCGCTGTTCGTCGAGCCGCTGCCGTTCCACGGCATGTCGGCGTACCCCTACGGTCCCGACGAGCGCTTCCCCGACGACGCGGAGCACCGCCGCTGGCGCCGCGAGTGGAACACCCGGCCCGCGCGGGCCTGGATCCGGCCGCCGACGGGGACGCGGTGACGGGCGCGGGGGCCGCGCCCGCGGCGGTCCCCGGAGGTCGTCGCGCGGCGCTCTGCGCGGCGGCCGCGGCGTCGGGCGCGGCGGCGCTCGTCTACGAGCTGCTCTGGATCCGCCGCCTCGGCGAGGTGCTCGGCAGCACGGCCTACGCCGTGCAGCTCGTCCTGGCGATCTTCTTCGGCGGGCTGGGGCTGGGCGCGTGGCTCGGCGGGAAGCTCGCCGACCGGCGCGGCGGCGGGATCGGGCTGTACGTCGGCCTGGAGCTCTGGATCGCGGCCTGGGGGTTCCTGTTCTGGCCCGCGGTCGAGCTGGCCGAGGGCGCCCTCGCGCGCACCGCGCCGGTCGAGTGGGCGGCGGGGCGCGCGCTGGCCGCCAAGGGCGTCTCCGCCGCGCTCGTGCTCGCGCCGGCCACGCTCGCCATGGGCGCCAGCCTCCCGGCGCTGGTGCGCCACGCGGTGCGCGGCCGCGGCGACCTGGCGGCCGTGCTCGGGTCCGTGTACGGCTGGAACACGGTCGGCGCCGCCGCCGGCGTCGCGCTCGCCATGCTGGCCTGGATGCCCGCGCTCGGGCTGCGGGGCACCGCCGCCGCGGCCGCCGCGCTGAACGTCGCGGCCTGCGCGCTG
>JAUIDW010000353.1 GCA_030428395.1 bacterium
GCGTGGGACGCGCGCGTTGCACGACCGTCGAGCAACGCGCGCGTCCCACGCCGCGGAGCCTAGCCGCGGCCGGCTGCGCGCGCCACCGCGGCGCGCGGCGCGGCCGGTGCACGCGGCGGCGCGGCGCGGCACACTGGGGGCCGACGATGTCGAGCTCCACCGCCGCCCCCCGCCGGAGCCCCGCGCTCCCCCGCCCGCGCCGGCTCCGCGCGGGCGCGCGGGCCGCGTGCGCCGCGCTCGGGGCGCTCGCGCTGGCCGCCTGTGGCGAGGGCGCGGACGCGGAGCCGCCGGCCCCGCGCAACCTCGTGCTGATCGTGCTCGACACGACGCGCCCGGACTGGTCGTCGGCCTACGGCGACGGACAGCCGACCACGCCCTTCCTGGCGGACTTCGCGCGCGCGGGCACGCGCTTCGACCGCGCCTACTCGTCGTCGAGCTGGACGCTGCCGGCGCACGCGACGCTCTTCACCGGTCTGCCCTCCGAGGAGCACCGCGCCACGCAGACGACCGAGCAGGTCGCCGCGGGCGTGGAGCTGCTGGGCGAGGCGCTCGCCGCGGCCGGGTTCCAGACCGCCGGCGTCTCCAACAACATGTGGGTCGGCGACCGCTCGGGCCTGTCGCGCGGCGTGGAGTCGTGGGTGCACCCGCCCAAGGTCAAGTTCCCCTGGCTGCGCGGCGAGATCGACCCCGACGACCCCGTGCTGGCGCGGACGCCGACCGTGGCGGCGGTCGAGCAGTGGCTCGACGGGCTGCGCGACCCCGCGCGCCCGTTCTTCCTGTTCGTCAACCTGATGGAGCCGCACGAGCCCTGGGCGGCCCCGCTGGAGGCGGCCCGGCCGTTCCTGCCCGTCGTCTCCGACGCCAACCTGAAGGTCGAGATCGCGCGGCTGTACCCGCAGTTCGCGGCGGACCCGGTCGTGCGGCGCCACTACGCGCGCGGGCTGGCCGAGCCCGAGTGGGTCACGCTGCGCGGCCTCTACCGCGCCGGCCTGCGCTACGTCGACGACGTGGCGCGGCAGATCGTCGAGCTCGTCGACGCCGCCAGCCCGCCCGGCGAGACCCTCGTGGTCATCGCCTCCGACCACGGCGAGAACCTGGGCGACCACGGGCACATCGGCCACATGTTCAACCTGTACGACTCGAACCTGCGCGTCGTGCTGGTGGCGCGCGGGCCGGGCTTCGCGGCCGGGCGCGTCGAGCAGCGCCCGGTCCACCTGGCCGACGTGCACGCGACCCTGCGGGCCGCGGCCGGCCTCCCGCCCGCCTCCGGCTCGATCGGCGTGGACCTGCGCCGGGGCGCGCCCCCCGACCGCGTCCTGACGGCCTTCCTGGACGTGCCCCTGCTGTCGCTGCGCCGGCTGCGCGAGCCGGAGCTGCAGGCCCGCTTCGAGCGCCAGCTCTGGGCCGCGGTCGGCCCGCGCTACAAGCTGATCGTCGGCTCGGACGGCGCGGAGGAGCTGTACGACCTCGAGCGCGACCCCGCGGAGACGCGGCCCCTCGAGCCCGGCGCCGTCCCCGCCGCCGCGCTGGCGGAGCTGCGCGCGGCGGTCGACGCGGCGCGCGCGCGCCAGGCCGACGCCGCGCCGCTCGAGCCCCCGCCCATGGACGAGGCCATGCGGCGCGAGCTCGGCGCGCTGGGCTACGTGAAGTAGCGCCGCGGGCCGCCGGGGGAGAGGCGCCGTCGGTCCAGGCGGCCCACGACGGCGCCGTCTCCGTCCACCGGCACCGAGCGCGAGCCTCGCGCGGATCGCACAGCGGCCCCCCGCGTCCGCTGGACGCGGGGGGCCGCTGTGGCTGCTGGTCCGGTCGCGCCGGGCCGCGTGCCGCGCTCAGGCGCTGGCGATGCCCTGGAGGCGCTGCACGAACGCCTTGTCGTCGGAGCCGATCTCCAGGGCCTTGCCGGCGTAGTACTTGGCGCGCTCGGTGGCCTGCAGCAGCTCGAAGTTCCAGCGCGCGGCGTTGCCGTAGACCCAGAACGCGAGCCGCTCGTCCTTGAGCGGCCCGGTGGCGTCGAGGGCGTCGATCACCTCCATGACCTCCTCGACGTCGGCGCGGCTGGCGACGAGCGACATCTGGGCGCGGACGGCCTGCTCGAACAGCCCCTCGGCGTTGCGGGGGTCCAGCGACCGCGCGGCGTCGATCACCTCGCGGTCGGCGTTGCCCGAGGACAGCAGCGCAGTGACGGCCCGGCGCTTGAGGCCGCGGGAGCCGTCCGCGTCGATCTCCAGGGCCTGCTTGGCGGGGCCGGCGAGGCGGGCGGCGCCGGGCTGGCCGCGGTCCATGCGCTCGAGCGCGGCGAGCACCTCCTCGATCAGCGCCTCGCGACCGGCCGCGTCGGCGGCCTCGAAGCGCTCGGCGAGCTCGAGGGCCTTCTGCAGCGCGGGCAGGCCCTTGCGGCGCAGGTCGGCCAGGTGCGCGACGTACTTCTCGGGGCCGCCGGGCTGATAGCCCGTCCGGCCGAACACGTCGCCGTCGGCGGTCATGAGCAGCACGGTCGGGAAGCCCTGGACGTCGTGGCGCTCGCTGAGCTCCTGGTTGCGCTGCGGGTTCGGGACCTTGGCGCGCGCCTCCTTCTTGCGCGGGAAGTCCAGCTTGACGAGCACGTACTGCTCGCGCGCGGCGTCGAGGAACTCGTCGTGCTCGAACACCTCGCGGTCGAGGCGGATGCACCACCCGCACCAGTCCGAGCCGGTGAAGTCGACCAGCAGGTGCTTCTCCTGCTTGCGGGCCAGGGCCGCCGCTTCGTCGAAGTCGGCGATCCAGCCGTCGCCGGCGGCAGCGGCGGGAGCGAGAGCGGCGAGCCCCGCCAGGGCGAGGGAGCGGATCACGGTGCGCATGGAGTTCCTGCTGGTTGTCGACGTGGTCGGAGGTTTCTGGGCGCCCGGTGGGCCTCGGCGGTCGAGCCGGGCCGGTGCGGGCGAAGCGCGCGGCGCCGGGGGCGTGGGACGGACCGGCCGGTGCGCACAGAGCATCGACCGCCGCGGAATCGTCACCTTAGCCGCCTCCTACGGGCGCTCAGCCCCCTTTCGAGTTCGAACCGTGCAAAGGGGGCGCGGCGGCCCCGCCGCGCGGCTCAGACGGGCGCGACGGCCGCGCCGACGGCGAGCTCGCCGGACCCCCGCGGCACGAAGTAGCGCCCGAAGCGCACCGCCTCGCCGTCGTGCCGCCAGCGCGCGAGCGCGCGCAGGAGCGCGTCGTCCGGCGCGCCGCTGCGCGGGTCGAGCCCGACCATCCGGCAGCGCCCGGTGTGCTCGACCGCCTCCAGCACGAGCTCCCCCACCGCGAGCGTCGACCAGCCGTCCTCCGCGAACGGCTCCGCGCCGGCGACGACGAGGTTGGGCCGGAAGCGGCCGACGTCGACCGCGCGCCCCAGGCGCGCCGCGAAGGCCTCGACCGAGGCCGCGGACACGACGTGCACCGGGCGCAGGTCGACGAACGCGCCGGCGGACGCGGGCTCGGGGCGGAACAGCTCTGCGCGCACCCCCGCGACGCGCTCGAGCCACGGCGCGACCCGCGGGTCGTCCACGCGGCGCGCGGCGTGCTCGCGGCCGTGCAGGTGCAGCGCGCGGGGCGCCGCGTCGAGGACGCCCACGTCGACCGCCAGCGGCTCGACGCCGTCGGCGCGCAGCTCCAGGCGGTCGCCCGCGCGGGTCGCGGCGACGCGCGCCAGCTCGGCCCGGCGCTTCTGGGTCAGCACCTCCCCCGCCGCGTTCGCCAGCGCCAGGGCGCGGTCGTGCTCGAGCCCCGCCGGCGAGACGCGCGCGCGCTCGACGCGCACCGCGCGGCACGACTTCACCGGGTGGACGGCCAGGGCGGAGACGTGCACGCGACCTAGCCCCGCACGTACTGGCGCCACGTGCTCAGCAGCGAGATCAGCAGGAACACCGCGATGCCCACCAGGACCCAGGACACGTCGCCGTCGTCGAACAGCTGCATCAGGGTCAGCGCCACCATCACCGCGAAGCCGATGATCCAGCCCTTCTGGTCCTGGAAGAACGCCTCCCAGGCGACGCGCTTGCCGCCCTTCACGTGGACGTCGCCCGAGTGGGTGGACACGTCCAGCCAGCCGCCCTCGCGGCCGAGCCGGCCGCGCAGCGTGTTGGCGTCGGCCTGCAGGATCTCGCCCATGTCCGCGCGGACCGAGCCGAAGGACGTGCGCGCCTCGTACTCGTAGCGGTTCCCCGACAGCGAGCCGCCGAGGAACACGGAGCCCTCCTGGCTCTCGATCGAGCCGCGCGCGCCCGCCGGCAGCCGGACGTCGAGCGCGACCGTGCGGCCCGCCTGGGCGCGCAGCTCGAGCTCCTCGCAGTCGAGGTCGTTGGCGACGATCGTGCCCTTCTCGATGCGCTCGACGAGCAGCGGGCCCGAGTGCCTCGACACCACGGCGTGCCCGCGGCCGGCCTCGATGCGCAGCGGGGACGAGAGCCCCATCGTGCGCACGGGCTGGGCGCGGCAGGCGATCGTCACCGGCAGCCCGGCGGGCACGTGGAGGCTCGCCGGCAGCCTGGGCAGGATCAGCTCGATGCCGGGGACCTCCTCGAACGTGTCGCCGTCCGCGCCGGGGCGCCGGGCCGGGACGGCGCGCACGCGCACCTTGGCGACGTGCTTGTCGTCGTCGAAGGTGACGCCCACGTCGCCGCGGCTCCAGGAGCGCACGCTGAGCGCCCCCTGGTCCGGCGCGCTCTTCAGCTTGCCCTTCTCGTTGGGCTCCTCCCACGCCCCGGCGACGCGCACCCAGCCGGCGGTCGCGCGCCCGAGCTCGGCCAGCGAGCTCGCGTCCACCACGGCCACCTCGGACACCTCCGCGGTCGGCGCGGCGTCGCGCCGCGGCCGCGCCGGCTCGCGCCGGGGGCTGCGGGCCGGGAGCGGCGACGAGATGACGTCGGTGACGTCGTCCCCCATCTGGGCGGCGCGCTGGTAGCGGCGCTCGGGCTCGTTCTCGAGCGCGCGCGCCACGACGTCGTCGATGCGCGCGTCGAGGGACACCTTCTTGCTGGGCAGGTCGAAGCGGCCGATCGGCAGCTCGCCGGTCAGCATCTCGTACAGCACGACCCCCAGCGCGTAGATGTCGGCGCGGTGGTCGACCGAGGCCGACCGCGCCTGCTCGGGCGCCATGTAGTTCAGCGTGCCCATCACCACGCCCGACTGCGTCAGCTGGCCGTCCGAGGGCGGCTGGTCGCCGAGCACCACGCGCGCCAGGCCGAAGTCGGCGATCTTGGGCGTGCCGGCGCGGTCGACCAGGATGTTCTCGGGCTTGATGTCGCGGTGGACGATGCCCTGGGCGTGCGCGTACTCGAGCGCCTCGCAGATGCGCGGCACGAGCGCCAGCGCCTGCGACGCGGTCAGCTCGCCGGTGCGCATGAGCTGGCGCAGGTTCACGCCCTCGACGAACTCCATGACGAAGTACGTCAGGTCGTCCTGCTGGGCGAAGTCGTGCACCAGCACGATCCCGGGGTGCTCGAGCTTGGCCAGCGCGCGCGCCTCGCGCTTGAAGCGCTCGACGAACTGCGGGTCGCCCGACAGCGCGCGCGGCAGCACCTTGATGGCCACGGTGCGGCCCAGGTGCTCGTGCACCGCGCGGTAGATCGCACCCATGCCGCCGAAGCCGACCACGGACTCGATGCGGTACGGGCCGAGCACGAAGCCGACGGGCAGCTCCTCGCTCCACGGCTCCGCGCCCAGGCCGTGGGCGGGGCGCGCCAGGGACTGGAACGCGT
>JAUIDW010000354.1 GCA_030428395.1 bacterium
CACGCCGGCGAGGTGGTCGCCTTCTGCTGCGCCGACTGCCCCGCGCGCTTCTGGGCCGACCCGGCGGCCTTCCCCGTCGAGCGCTAGGCCGGCGCGGGCGCCGCGGGGCGCGTCAGCACGAACAGGAACGCGCCGTGGAAGGCCACGAGCACCCCGAGGATCCGCGCGTGCTCGTCCACCGGGATCGACCACGTCATCATGCGGACGAACGCGGCCCAGCCGAGCACCGCGGCGACGACGAGCGTCAGGGGCAGCGCCACGGGTCGCGCCAGCCGCCGCGCCGCCCACAGCAGCGGCAGGTCGAGCGCGCCCGTCACGACCGCCAGCACCGCGATCAGCACGGCGTAGACGCCCGCGTCGACGAGGACGTGCGTCTGCGTGTCCACGTGCAGGATCTGCCAGTTCATGGTGCCCTGCGCCAGGGCGCCGACCGGGGTCGCGACGAGCGCCCCCGCGAGGCACGCGCGCAGGAACCTCATCCCGCGCTCGCCTCCGACGGGAGCGCCGGCGTCGGCGCGCCGGTCTCCACCGCCGCCCGCCGCACGTCGACCCGCGTGCTGTACAGCACGTTGCCGTCGCCCATGTCGCTGCGCGCGCCCGCGACCAGCGCGTTGACGCCCACGCCCTCCGGCACGTCCTCGGCGCGCGGCATCCCGTCGACGCGCACGAGCCCGCGCGGCACGTCCCCGGTCAGCGCGGCCGTCAGCGTCAGCGCGGCGCGCCCGTTGGCGAGCACCACCGCGTCCCCGTCGGCGACGCCGCGCGCCTCCGCGTCGGCGGGGTGCAGGAAGCACCGCGGCGCGCCCGCGCGGGCCACGTGCCGGCGGCTGTGGCTGAAGGTCGAGTTGTGCGTGTGGCGCGACGGCGCGCAGTGCAGCCACAGCGGGCCGTCGTCGCCGGAGGCGTCGTCGGGCACGTGCGTGGCGAGCTCGGGCTGGCCCCAGTCGCGCGCCAACGAGCTGGCGAGCTCGATGCGGCCGCTGGGCGTCGGCCAGCCGTTGCCGTTCGCGCCCGGCTCGCCGCCCGCCGGGTGCATCTTGACGGGGCGCCCGGCGCGCAGCGCCTCGAGGTCGCCGGCGCGCAGGCGGTGCGCGTTGGCCTCGAGCAGCTCGGCGCACAGCTCGGCGGCGGGCCGCGGGCGGCAGTCCGCCGGCAGGTCCAGGGCCGCCGCGATCGCGCCGAAGGCCTCGACGTTGCTGCGCGGCCCCTCGCCCGGCCGCGGCCCCTCCGGCGGCGCGACCGCCGCGCGCGCCCAGTGCAGGTAGCGGTGGCCGTAGCTGCGGTAGACGTCGTCGTGCTCGACGAAGGTGGTCGCCGGCAGCACCACGTCGGCCAGACGCGCGGTCTCGGTCAGGAAGTGCTCGTGGACGACCAGCAGCAGGTCGTCCCGCGCCAGCCCGGCGCGCACGCGGCGGCTGTCGGGGATGACGACGGCGGGGTTGTGGCCCCACACGAAGGCGGCGCGGAAGCGGCCGGACTCGAGCTCGCGCCCCACCTCGACGTGGCGGACCACCGGGGCGGGCGCACCGTCCGGTCGCAGGTCGGGCCGGTCGACGCCGTCGGTCGTGAGCGCGAAGCAGTCCATGCTCTCGTAGTGCACGCGCCGCGCGCGGCCGAGCACCGCGGCGAGCGAGCAGACGGCGCGCATCGACATGGCGCCGACGCGGCGCCGCGTGAAGCCGACGCCGAGCTTGAGGAACGGGTTCGCCGAGCGCGCCAGGACGGCGTACAGGTGCTCGAGGTCGTCGGGGGCGAGGCCCGTCGTCGCGCACGTCCACTCGAGGTCGTGGCCGGAGCGCACGTGGCGCTCGAACTCGTCGGCGCCGAGGGCGTGGCGAGCCAGGAACTCGCGGTCGGCGTCGCCGCGCTCGTAGGCCAGCCGCGCCAGCCCCAGCGCCAGCGCCGCGTCGGTCCCCGGCCGGATCAGGACGCCGCGCCCGCCCCAGCGCTCGAGCTTCTGCACCGTGTCGGTGCGGTACACGTCCACGGCCACCACGGGCACGCCGGCGCGCGCCAGGCGCTGGACGGTCGGCTGCAGGTGCTGGACGGTGCGCGCCATGTCGCAGCCCCACAGCACGAAGGCGTCGCAGTCCCCGGCCGTCTCGATGTCGGCGCCGACCACGTCGCCGTAGACCGCGCGGTAGCCCATCTCGCTGGTCGTGTCGCACAGCGCCCCGTCGGTCACCGCCGCGCCCAGGGCGTGCATCGCGCGCATCGGGAAGCGCCGCTGCACGAGCCCCATCGTCCCGGCGTAGGAGAGCGCCAGCACCTCCTCGCCGCGCACGCCCGCCATGCGCCGCGCGACGACGTCCAGGGCCTCGCCCCACGTCGCCTCGCGCAGGTCGCCGCCCTCGCGCACGAGCGGCGCCAGCAGCCGGTCGGGGCTCTGGACGACGTCGCCGTACAGCGCCGTCTTGCCGCAGAGCGCCCCGCGCGAGTACGGGTGCTCGGGGTTCCCGCGGACGCGCACGAAGCGCCCGTCCGCGTCGGTCTCGACGAGCACCCCGCACGCGTCGGGGCAGTCGAGCGGACACGTGCTCGGCGTCAGGGCCATGGTCACCAGGATACGGCGCGGCCGGCCGGCGGGGCGAGCGACCGGGGAGGGAGATCGTCTCGAGGCAACCGCGGGCCTTTGTCGTTGGCCGCGCGCGCCGTTCTCCGGTACAAGCCGGGGATGCTCCGCCTGGGTCTCGAGCGGGACGTCGTCGACGAGGACGTGCTGGCGCGCGCCGTGGGCGCGTTCCGGGAGCGGCGCGTCGCCCTGCCGACCTTCGCGCAGCTGGCGGACCCCGCGCGGGCGCCCGGCGCCGTGCGGGACGCGCTGCCGGACGTCGATCCCGACGCGCCCGACCCGCGCAATCTCTTCCGCGTGCACTGGTTCAACGCCGCGGACCGGCGCGGGCGCGTGGACGTGCCGGGGGCCGTGTGGTTGCCGGAGGAGCTGACCGGCGTCCGGGCGCCGATCTTCGCGGTCCTCGGCGACCGCTTCCCGATGATCCGCGCGCACAAGGTGCTGGCCGCGTACGCGTGCCTGGCGCCGCGGCTGGTCACGGGGCAGTTCGACCCGACCTCGCAGCGCGCCGTGTGGCCGTCGACGGGCAACTACTGCCGCGGGGGGGTCGCCATCTCGCGCATCCTCGGGTGCCGCGGCGTCGCGGTGCTGCCCGAGGGGATGAGCGCCGAGCGCTTCGAGTGGCTCGCCCGCTGGGTCGCCGACCCCGCCGACGTGATCCGCACGCCGGGGACCGAGAGCAACGTCAAGGAGATCTACGACGAGTGCCGGCGCCTGGAGGCCGAGCCGGACGTGCGGATCTTCAACCAGTTCTGCGAGTTCGGGAACCACCTGGCGCACGTGACGTGCACGGGGCCGGCGCTCGAGCGCGTGTTCCTGGCGGCGCGCGAGGCGCGCCCGGAGCTGCGCCTGGCCGCCTTCGTCTCGGCCACGGGCTCGGCGGGCACGATCGGCGCCGGCGACTGGCTGAAGGACCGCCACGGCGCGCGCATCGTGGCGGTCGAGGCGCTCGAGTGCCCCACGCTGCTCTACAACGGGTTCGGCGAGCACAACATCCAGGGCATCGGCGACAAGCACGTGCCCTACATCCACAACGTCACGAACACCGACGTCGTCGTGGCGATCTCCGACCGCGCGACCGACCAGCTGACGGTGCTGTTCAACACCGACGAGGGCCGGCGCTGGCTCGCCCGCGAGCGCGGCCTGCGGCCCGAGCTGCTCGAGGCGCTGCCCCACTTCGGCCTGTCCTCGCTGTGCAACGTCCTGGCGGCGATCGAGACGGCGAAGGCGCTGGACCTAGGGCCCGAGGACGCCATCGCCACGATCGCGACCGACGGCGCGGACCTGTACGTGTCCGAGCTCGAGAAGGCGCGCGCGCGCGACTTCCCCGGCGGCGTGGACGACGCCGCGGCCGCCGCGACCTTCGAGGAGCACCTGCGCGCGCCGCCCACCGAGCACCTGCTCGTGCTGACCCCGCGCGACCGCGACCGCATCTTCAACCTGGGCTACTTCACGTGGGTCGAGCAGCAGGGCGCCACGGTCGCGCAGTTCGAGGAGCGGCGCGGCCAGGCGTTCTGGCGCGGGCTGCGCGAGCTGGTCCCGGCCTGGGACGCCCTGATCGAGGACTTCAACCGGCGCACCGGCGCGTCGGCGCCCGCGTGAGCGCGCTCGCCAGCCGCCTGGTGTGCGGCGGGTGCGGGACGGCGCTCGCCCCCGACGAGCCGCGGCCGTGGCGGTGCCCGCGCGCGCCCTCCGGGGAACAGGAGGGCGACGGCGGCGACCACGTGCTGCAGGTGCAGCTCGACCTGTCCTCCACGCGCTTCCCCGACGACGCGGACGAGGGCGAGCACCCCTTCGTCCGCTACCGCGAGCTGCTGCACGCCTGGCGCTTCGCGCGGCGCGCCGGGATGGCGGACGCGGACTGGGTCGCCATGGCGCGCGAGCTGGGCGCCGCGCTGCGCGACGCGTGCGGGCGGGACTTCGCGCCCACGCCGCTGGCGCGCAGCGACGCGCTGTCCGACACGCTGGGCCTGCGCGCGCCCGGCGGGCTGTGGCTGAAGGACGAGACGGCGAGCCCGACGCACTCGCACAAGGGCCGGCACCTGTTCGGCCTGGCGCTGCACCTCGCGGCGCTCGAGCGGCTGGGCCTGTCGGCGGGCGACGAGCGCCTGGCCATCGCCAGCTGCGGCAACGCCGCCGCCGCCGCCGCGGCGGTCGCGCGCGCGCTGGGCCGTCCGCTGGACGTCTTCGTGCCGACCTGGGCGGACGCGGAGGTCCTGCGGACGCTCGAGCAGCTCGGCGCCCGCGTCGCGGTGTGCGAGCGCGCGCCCGACGCGCCGCCGGGCGACCCGTGCGTGCGCGCCTTCCGCGCGGCGGTCGCCGACGGCGCCGTGCCGTTCACGTGCCAGGGCACGGAGAACGGCCTGGTGCTCGAGGGCGGCCAGACCCTGGCCTTCGAGGTCGCCGCGGCGTGGCCCGCGGACCGCACGCTCGACCGCGTCGCGCTGCAGGTCGGCGGCGGCGCCTGGGCGTCGTCGGTGATGCGCGGCTTCGCGGTCGCCGTGGCGCTGGGGGCGCTGCCGCGCGTGCCCGAGCTGCTGGCGGTGCAGGCCGAGGGCGGCCACCCGCTCGTCCGCGCCTGGGAGCAGCTCTGCACCGAGGCCGCCGCGGGCGCCGCCGTGGACGACCTGCTGGCGCGCGCCGCCCGCGAGCGCGCGCGCTACATGCGGCCCTGGGAGACCGAGCCGCGGAGCCTGGCGACCGGCATCCTGGACGACGAGACCTACGACTGGCTCGCGGTCGTGCGCGCCCTGGCGGCGACCGGCGGCGAGGCCATCGCCGTCCCCGAGGAGGCCCTCGCGCGCGCCCGCGACCTGGCGCGCGACGCCACGGGCACGCGGGTGACGCACACCGGCGCGGCGGGGATCGCCGGGCTGCTGGTCCAGGCGCAGCGCGGCGAGCTGCGGCCGGACGAGACGATCCTGGCGGCCCTCAGCGGGGGCGAGCGATGAGCCGCGTCGTGTGCGTGGCCCTCACGCAGACCCGCAACGTCGCGCCGCTGCCGGCGACGGTCGCGGAGCTGTCGAAGCTGACGCCGACCGACCTCGAGGCGGTGCGGCGCGCCAACGTGGACCACCACCTCGAGCTGCTGGCCGCCGCCGCCGAGCGCGGCGCGCGCGCCGTGGGCTTCGGCGAGC
>JAUIDW010000355.1 GCA_030428395.1 bacterium
CGCTCGCGGCGCTGGCGCGTGGCGAGCGCGAGCGCGCCGAGGGCCTGGCCGCCGCCGCGGGCGCGCGCGTCGGGTTCTCGCGGACGGCCCGCGACGCCCAGCAGCGCCTCGAGGAGCGCCTGCGCGCGGCGCCGGCCGGCGAGGATCGGACGCCGCCGTCGCGGGACGCCGACCGCGACGAGTAGACTCGGCCGCGATGAGCATCCGCAAGGTGGGGGAGGACGTCCCCGAGGGCGCGGTGCACGCGCTGGACGACGAGCTGGGCTTCGTGGCGCTGGTGGACCGCATGCAGGTCGACCCCGCGCTCAAGGTCGTGAACGCCGCGCGCATCTCGTACTCGAAGCAGAAGGACGAGTACGACGACCGCGACCGCAAGCTGGCCGGCTTCCTGTGGGAGCACGGCCACACGTCGCCCTACCGCCACTCCTTCTACACGTTCCACTGGAAGGCGCCGCTGTTCGTCTTCCGCCAGGCCTTCAAGTACCAGGTCGGCAGCGGCTGGCGCACGTACGAGGTCGACGGCGTCGAGGTGCCCGTGGGCGTCTTCGACGTGATGTTCGACACCGACAAGGGCTGCTCGTGGAACGAGGTGTCCGGCCGGTACGTGCAGTGGGAGCCCGAGTTCTACGTGCCGGGCGTGATGCGCGCGAACCCGCAGCACGGCAACAAGCAGGCGTCGGAGGACCTCGGCGCCGACTTCGACCACGCCGGCGAGCGCGAGGCCATGCTGGCCGAGTGCCGGCGCGCCTTCGACGACTACCGCGCGCGCATCGACCGCGGCGTCGCCAAGGAGATCGCGCGCATGCTGCTGCCCCAGAACCTGTACTCGCAGGCCTACTGGACGGTGTCGCTGCAGGGCGTGATGCACTTCCTCGACCAGCGCCTGAAGCCCGACGCCCAGTACGAGATCCGCCGCTACGCCGAGGCCGTGTACGAGCTCGTCCGCGACGACCTCGACCGCCTGGGCGTGGACCGCGCCAGCCTGGGCTGAGCGCCGCGGCCGCGGGCCCCGTGCCGCAGCCGGCGCTCCGCGCCACGCCGCATCCGGCGCTCCGCCCCATGCCGCATCCGGGACGGCGGGCGCGCGGGGCGGCCGCCGCTCAAGCTCGCGCCGCGGGGGCTCGAAGAGCCTCCGGGGGGGCCTCCGCCACCCCGGGAGACGACATGAGCACACCGCTGGAGCACGAGGGCGGCGCATCGGCCGCGACGCTGGACCCCGTACGGAGCGTGGACGAGGTGCGCCTCCTCGTCGGCGCGCAGGAGCACGACCTGGCGACGATCTGCGCCATCCGCCTGCTCGCGGGCGAGGGCGCCGCCGACCCGTCCGCGCTCGACGCGCGCGTCGGGCTGCTGAACGAGCTGGCGGTGCTGCGCTACCGCGCCCGCGACCTGCGCGCCGCGCGCGCCTGCCTGCGCGAGGCGCTCGAGCTGCAGCCCGACCACGCGCTGACCCGCGACAACCTGGCCGACCTCGAGGCCGCCGCGCCGAGCACCGCGCCCGCCGCGCCTGGCGCCCACAGCCGGCAGGTCGGCGGCCCGCGCAACCTGAACCCGTGGGTGCGCGAGGCGCTGGACGTCCTGCACGGGATCGTCGGCCTGCCCGGCAAGCGCGTGCTCGAGATCGGCGGGACGATCCCGCCGGAGGCCGCGCGCGACCTCGGCGTGGCGTCGTGGACCGCCTGCGACCCGAGCATCGCCGACGGCCGGCCCGACGAGCGCTACGAGATGCGCCGCGGCCGCGCCGAGGCGCTGCCGTTCGAGGACGCGTCCTTCGACGTCGTGTTCTCGAGCTGCGCCTTCGAGCACCTGCCCGACCTCGACGGCGCCCTGGCCGAGGCGCGCCGCGTGCTGGTCCCCGGCGGCGCGGTGTTCTCGCAGTTCGCGCCGATCTGGTCGTGCGCCATCGGCCACCACCTGTGGCTCGAGGACCCCGACCACGGCCGGCTGGGATTCAACGACCCCGTCGTGCCGCACTGGGCGCACCTGCTGCTCACCGCGGACGAGCTGCGCGGCTTCCTCGCGCGCTCGATCGGCCCGCGCGCCGCGGGCGTCGCCGTCAACGGCATCTACCGCGCCGACAACCTGAACCGCCTGTTCGACGCGGACTTCCGCCGCGCCTTCGCGGGCTGCGGCCTGCGCACGGCGCTCGCGCAGCCGTGGGGGGACGCCTTCACGCCCGGGCCCGCCCTGAACGTCGCGCTCGAGCGCACCCACCCCGGCCGCGGCCGCTTCGACCTGGGCGGCTACCGCGTGCTGCTCGCGAAGCCGGGCTAGCCACCGGCCGGCCGCGCGCCCGTCGGTCGGGCGCGCGTCCCGGGGGGAGCGGGATCCCGCCGCCTGGCGTAGGATTGCGCGGTCCGCGCGCGGGTCGGGGAGGAGCCGGGACGCGCCGCGGAGCCTCGCCGCGGAGGGAGGGGACCCCAGGGGTCCTGCGGCCTGGCCCGTCCGGCCCCGCCGTCCGCCTCCGGTCCGCTCGCGCCCGCCTTGAACCAGCCCCCGTCCGACTCCGGGATCCGCCCCGACGTCACCCGCCTGCTCGCCCGCATGAAGGGCGGGGACGAGGGCGCCGAGGAGCAGCTGCTGCCGCTCGTGTACGGCGAGCTGCGCGGGCTGGCGCGGGCCGTGTTCGCCGGCCGGACCGCCGGCAACACGCTGCAGCCGACGGCGCTGGTGCACGAGGCCTGGCTGAAGCTCGACGGGCACCTCGGCTCGGTCGAGGACCGCCGCCACTTCTTCCTGCTGGCCGGGCGCGCGATGCGGCAGGTGCTGGCGGACCACGCCCGCGCCCGCCGGAGCCAGAAGCGCGGCGGCGGCGCGGCGCGCGTCACGCTCGACACGGACCTGAACGCGGCCGCCGAGGACCGCTCCGTCGACCTCGTCGACCTGGACGACAGCCTGCGCGCCCTGGCCGAGCGCAACGAGCGGCACGCGCGCGTCGCGGAGCTGCGGCTCTTCAGCGGCCTCTCCATCGAGGAGACCGCGGCGGCCCTGGACGTGTCCGCGCGGTCGGTGGACGCGGACTGGGCCATGGCCAAGGCCTGGCTGCGGCGCGAGCTCGCGCCGGGCGGATGAGCGCGGGGGCGGGCGAGGGGTGACGTCCGAGGCCGAGCGCTACGCGCGGATCCACGCCGTCTTCGAGGAGGCGCGCGCCCTGTCCGGCTCCGCGCGCGACGAGCTGCTCGCCGCGCGCTGCGGCGACGACGCGCAGCTGCGCCGCGAGGTCGGGGAGCTGCTCGCGCTCCTCGAGCAGGACTCGGGCGACGCGTTCTCCGACACGGGGATCGCCGGCGCGCGCCACGCGCTCGAGGCGCTGGCCGACGACGCCGCGGCCGATCCCGCCGGCCGCGAGGGCTGGCTGCCCGAGCGCGTCGGACCCTACCGCGTGATCCGCCGGATCGCCGAGGGCGGCATGGGCGTCGTGTACGAGGCCGAGCAGGACTCGCCCCGCCGGCGCGTCGCCCTGAAGGTCGTGCACCCGCTGTTCGCGTCGCCGGCGCGGCTGAAGCGCTTCCGGCAGGAGGCGGAGCTGCTCGGCCGCCTGCACCACCCCGGCATCGCCCAGATCCACGCCGCGGGCACGTTCGACCTGGGTCGCGGGCCGCAGCCCTACATCGCCATGGAGCACGTCGAGGGCGGCGACCTGGCGTCGTACGCGTCCTCGCGCAAGTTGCCGCCGCGCGCGCGCCTCGAGCTGCTGGCGGCGGTCTGCGACGCCGTGCAGCACGCGCACGAGATGGGCGTGATCCACCGCGACCTGAAGCCCGACAACGTGCTGGTCGACGCGCGCGGGCAGCCCCGGGTGCTCGACTTCGGCGTGGCGCGCGCGGCCGAGGGCTCGACGGTGCTGACGACGCTCGTCACGGAGGAGGGCGACCTGCTCGGCACCATCGCGTACATGGCGCCCGAGCAGCTCGAGGGCGTCCCCGAGGCGATCACCGCGCGCGCGGACGTGTACGCCCTGGGGGCGATCGCCTTCGAGCTCCTCGCCGGCCGGCTGCCGCACGACGTGCTGGGCCTGCCGCTGGCCGCCGCGCTGCAGATCGTGCGCGACCGCGAGCCGCCGCGCCTGGGCGAGCTGCGCCCGGAGCTGCGCGGCGACGTCGAGACGGTCGTGGGCAAGGCGCTCGAGAAGGAGCCCGCGCGCCGCTACGCCTCGGCCGCGGACCTGGCCGCCGACCTGCGCGCGATCCTGGAGCACCGGCCGATCGCGGCGCGGCCGCCCAGCCGGATCTACCGCGCGCGCAAGTTCACGCGGCGCCACAAGGGGCTCGTCGGCGGCGTCGCCGTCGCGCTGCTGGCCCTGGCCCTGGGCGCGGCCGCGTCGCTGGTCTTCGCGGTGCGCGCCGAGGACAGCGCGCGCCGCGCCCGCGAGGGCGAGCGCCGCGCCGTCGCGGGCGTGCTGCAGGCGGTCCAGGACGACCTCGACCGCGGCGAGCTCTGGAGCGCCGCGCGCACGTGGCTGCGCGTCCTCGACGCGCCGGGCGGCTGGGAGCGCGCCCTCGTCGCCCGCGCGCTGCCGGAGCTGGTCCCGCCGCGCCACGCGAGCCTGCACGTCGCCTGGGCGGACGACGAGCACCTCGTCGTGAAGCGACCGGCGGGCGGGCTCGCCTTCGTCGCCGTCGACGGCTGGCGCGAGGTCGGACGCGTGCTGGAGGGGCGCGCGGTGGACGCCCTGTTCCAGTTCCGCGAGGGCACGGCCTGGGCCACCGTCGGGCCCGAGCCCGGGCTGGTCTACCTCGACCTCGCGCGGCGTCGTGTCGTCCGCGAGCTGCGCCCCCCCGGCGAGGGCCACGTCGGCCTGCGCGCGGCCGCCGCCGTGGCGGCGGACCCCCCGGTCGAGCTGTTGCGCGACGCGGACGGCCCGGGCTGGACCGTGCTGCGTGGCGGCGAGCTCGCGGCCCGCCTGCCCGCGGCGGTCGGCGTGCCGTACCTGTCCCCCGACGGCCGCACGGCCGCCTTCCTCGACAACGAGGCGGGTCGCCTGCGGGTCTTCGACGCCCTCGCGGGCACGGAGCGGGGCGCGGTCGACGGCCTGCGCCGCAGCTCGTGTGCGCGCGCGCGGTTCCGGCCGCTCGGCGCGCGCGAGCTGCTGACGCCGGGTGCGCGCGAGCTGCTTACGCTCGACGCCGCGTCGCGCCTGGTCGCGATCGACCTCGACCGCGTGGTCGTGTCCCGCCGGTTCGACGTGGTCGCGGAGCCCTGCGGTGGCTTCAGCCTGTCCAGCGACGGCCGGCTCGCGGCCGTCGAGGCGGGCGAGCCCAGCGCGGTCGTGGTCGACCTCGAGACCGAGGAGCGGATCTACGCCGCGACCGTCGGCCTGCTGCCCGACGGGTCGTGCCGGCTGAAGCTCTCGCCGGACGGGACGCGGGTGCTGGTGGCCGCGATGGACGTCGGCACGGTCCTGCTCGACCTGGGCGAGCCGCCTCCCACGGCCGACGGGCTGGGGACCGACGCGGACCCGCGCGCCCTGACGTACAGCGGCCACGGCTCGTACGTGTACGACCACGCGCTGTCCCCCGACGGCCGGCTGGTCGCGTCCTCCTCGCCGGCCGAGCCGCGCGTCCTGCTGTGGGACCGGGGGACCGGCGAGACGGTGGCCGAGCTGGAGAAGCCCGTCGAGATCACCGCCGGACCCGACAACCGCGGCCACCTGCTGGCGTTCTCGGCCGACGGCCGGCGCGTGCTCGCGACCGTGCGCTCGGGCGT
>JAUIDW010000356.1 GCA_030428395.1 bacterium
CCCGGCCAGGACGCTCCGCCTGCTGACGTTCGTGTCGTGTGCCATCGGTTCCTCTCGCTCCTCCCGCGCGGCGGGGCCGCGCCGACCTGGGCGTGGAGATGAGCATAACCCCGGGCGCCGCCGCCCCGGACCGGAACCCCGCGGCCCGCCCCGCCGAGCGCGCGGCGCGGGCGGGGGTTGTCGCCGCGGGAGCGACCCGGATGATGGGTGGGCCTTGCCCGCGCCGCTCTCCTCCCGTCCCCCTCTCCCTCCACGCCGCGCACGCCGTTTCCTCGCCGGGGCGGCCGTCGGCCTCGCCGCGCTGCTGATCGGTGGGGCCACGCCGTCGACCGGCGCCGCGGCGCCGCCTCGCGTCGGACCCTCCCAGGAGCCGCCCGTCGAGGGCGTGCGCTACGGGCGCGACGTCCGCGGGATCCTGTCGGACCGCTGCTTCCAGTGCCACGGGGCGGACGCCGCCGCCCGCCGCGCGGAGCTGCGGCTGGACCGGCGCGAGGACGCGGTCGCGGACCGCGACGGGTCCGCGGCCCTCGTCGCCGGGCGGCCGGAGGAGAGCGAGCTGTGGCGGCGCGTCACCAGCGCGGACGCCGACGAGCGCATGCCTCCGCCGGACGCGAAGAAGCGTCCGCTCTCGGAGGCGGAGCTCGCCACGCTGCGGCGCTGGATCGCGGACGGCGCGCGCTACGAGCCGCACTGGGCCTTCGTCGCGCCCGTCCGGCAGGAGGTGCCGGCGGTGGCCGACGAGGCCTGGGCGCACGACGACCTGGACCGCTTCGTGCTGGCGCGGCTCGAGGCGCGGGGTGTGCGGCCCTCGCCCGAGGCGGACCGCGCCACGCTCCTGCGGCGCGTCCACCTGGACCTGACGGGGCTGCCGCCGACCGTGGCCGAGCTCGACGCGTTCCTCGCGGACGAGCGCGCCGACGCGTACGAGCGCGTCGTCGATCGGCTGCTCACCGAAGAGCCGTACCGCTCGCGCCTGGCGGAGCACCTCGCCACGCCGTGGCTCGACGCCGCGCGCTACGCCGACACGATCGGCATCCACACCGACAACGGTCGCCAGGCCTGGCCGTGGCGGGACTGGGTGCTCGAGGCCTTCCGCGAGAACGTCCCCTACGACCGCTTCGTGGTCGAGCAGATCGCCGGCGACCTGCTGCCCGACGCCACCGTCGCGCAGCGGATCGCGAGCGGCTTCCACCGCAACCACGTGATGACCGACGAGGGCGGCGCGATCCCCGCGGAGTACCTGGTCGAGTACGCCGTCGATCGCGTCAACACGACCGCCGCGGTGTTCCTGGGGCTCACCGCCGGCTGCGCGCGCTGCCACGACCACAAGTACGATCCGCTGACGCAGCGCGACTACTACGGGCTGCTGGCCTTCTTCAACTCGGTCGAGGAGCCGGGCCTGTACTCGCAGACGCCGGACGCCAACCGCGCCTACGAGCCGTTCCTCGAGGTGCCCTCGCCGGAGCAGGAACAGCGCCTCGCGGCCCTCGAGGCGCGCCTCGCGGAGCTCGCGGTCCGCATGGAGGAGCCCCTGCCCGGCGAGGAGGAGGACCGCGCGCGATTCTTCGCCGAGGTCGCCGCCGCGTCGGGCGTCGACTGGACCGCGCCCGCCGTCCTGTCCGCGGCGTCCTCGGACGAGCGCGTCGAGCTCGCGGTCGAGCCCACCGGGGCAGGCGGTGCGCAGGTCGTCGCCCGCGGCCCGCACCCCTCCGCGGAGGACCACGAGCTGGTGCTGCGCTCCGAGGCGAGCGAGCTGTGCGCCGTGCTGCTGGAGGCGCTGACGCTCGACGCCGACGCGACGGTCGTCGGCCGCGCCGGTCACGGCAACGCGGTCGTGTCCGCGGTCACCGTCGAGGCGCGCCCCGCGCGAACCGGCGCGACCGCGGACTGGACGCCCGTGCCGCTCGCGTGGGCCTGGGCCGACCACGCGCAGCGGAACGGGGACTTCGAGGCCCACAACGTGCTGCGCGCCGACGACGAGCTGGGCTGGGCCGTCGACGGGCACCAGCGCGCCGGCGCGCGGGCGCTGCTGCTGCTCGCGGCCGCGCCCTTCGGGTACGACGGCGGGACCGAGCTGCGCGTGCGGGTGTCGTACCGCTCGCGCTACCCCGCGCACTCCCTGGGGCGGCTGCGCGTGCGCGTGTCGCCGCTGGCCGACACCGGGCTGCTGCCGGTCGCGGCCGGCCGGTGGTACCGCGCGGGCCCCTTCCGACCGGGCCGACCGGGCCGACCGGGACGGCCGGGCGACCGCGAGGCGGCCTACGCGACGCGCCTCGGCCCCGAGGACACGACGCGCTTCGACCCGTCGGATTCGTTCGGCGAGGCCGGGCTCGGCTGGACGTTCGACGAGGCGCTCGTCGACGGCGCGGTGACGAGCCTGTTCGACGGGGTGGGCGCCGGGTACGTCGGCCGCGTGCTGTGGTCGCCGGACGCGCGCGAGCTGGACGTGTCGCTGGGAACCGACGACGGCTACGCGCTGTTCCTGAACGGCGAGGCGGTGGCGGAGAACCGCGTGGACCGCGGCGCGGCGCCGGACCAGGAGCAGGTGCGGCTGCCGCTGCGCGCGGGCCGCAACGTGCTCGTGCTGAAGGTCGTCAACACCGGCGGACCCGGCGCCTACTACCACCGCGCGCTGCCCGCCGAGCGGACCCTGGTCGGCGACCTGCCGTCCGCGCTCCTGCCCGCCGACGCGGTGACGCCCGAGCAGGCCGACGACCTGCGCCGCGCCTGGCGCCGGCGCTTCTTCGAGGGCTACCGCCTGCTCGAGGAGGAGGACCGGCGGCTCGCCGCCGAGCTGGACGAGCTGCGCGCCGAGGTGCCCCGCGCGATGGTCATGCGCGAGCTGCCCGAGCCGCGCGAGACCTTCGTGCTGACGCGCGGCCAGTACGACCAGCCCGACCCCGACCAGCCGGTCGAGCGCGCCGTGCCGGCCTTCCTGCCGCAGCTGCCAGCGGACGCGCCGCGCGACCGCCTGGGGCTCGCGCGCTGGCTCGTGGCGGAGGGCAACCCGCTGGTCGCGCGCGTCGCGGTCAACCGCTTCTGGGAGCAGCTGTTCGGCGCCGGGCTGGTGCGCACGCCGGAGGACCTCGGCCTGCAGGGCGACTGGCCGACGCACCCCGAGCTGCTCGACGACCTGGCCGTCCGCTTCCGCGAATCGGGCTGGGACGTGAACGCCCTGCTGCGCGCGATCGTCACGAGCAGCACGTACCGCCAGAGCTCGCGCCCGCGGCCCGAGCTGGCGGAGCGCGACCCGGACAACCGCTGGCTCGCGTACTACCCCCGCCGGCGCCTGTCCGCCGAGCAGATCCGCGACCTGGCGCTGTTCGCCTCGGGCCTGCTGGTCGAGCGGCTGGGCGGGCCGTCGGTGCGCCCCTACCAGCCCGAGGGGCTGTGGCGGGAGGTCGCCATGCTGGCCTCGAACACGCGCGAGTTCACGCGCGGCGAGGGCGAGGACCTGTGGCGCCGCAGCCTGTACACGTACTGGAAGCGCGCCGTGCCGCCGCCGGCGCTGCAGGTGCTCGACGCGCCCACGCGCGAGTCCTGCACGATCCGCCGCCAGCGCACGAACACGCCGCTGCAGGCGCTCGCGCTTTGGAACGACGTGCAGTTCGTCGAGGCCGCGCGCGCGCTGGCCCAGCGCGTCCTGGAGCTCGAGCCGGAGGACGGGGCGCGCGCCGCGCACCTCTTCCGCGCGTGCACCGGGCGCGCGCCGGAGCCGGAGGAGCGCGCCCTGCTGCTCGCGGCGCTGGCCGACCACCGCGCGCGCTTCGCCGCGGAGCCCGACGACGCCGCCGCGCTGGCCACGGCGGGCGCGAGCCCCGTCGACCCGGAGGCCGCGCCGGCCGAGCTGGCCGCCTGGACGCTGGTCGCGAGCGCCGCCCTGAACCTGCACGAGACCCTGACCCAGGACTGACCGTGGACCCGCGCGAGCAACGCCACCTGGACCTGACCCGCCGGCGCTTCTTCGGCGCCTGCGCGTCGGGGCTGTCCGGCGCCCTGGGCACGGTGGCGCTGAGCTCGCTGCTGCGCGCCGACGCGCCGGCGGGCGCGCCCCCGGTCCGCCGCGTGCACCACCGGCCGCGCGCCAAGCGCGTCATCTACCTGCACATGGAGGGCGCGCCCAGCCAGATCGACCTGTTCGACCACAAGCCCGGGCTGCGCGCGCGCTTCGACCAGGACCTGCCGGACTCGATCCGCCGCGGCCAGCGCCTGACGGGCATGACCAGCGGGCAGGACCGCTTCCCCGTGGCGCCGTCGATCTTCCGCTTCAGCCGCTACCCGAACCGGCAGGACGGGATCTGGATCAGCGAGCTGATGCCGCACACCGGCGGCGTGGCGCGCGAGCTGTGCTTCGTGCACTCGATGCATACCGAGGCGATCAACCACGAGCCCGGCATCACGTTCTTCCAGACGGGCAGCCAGCAGCCCGGCCGCGCTTCCTTCGGCGCCTGGGCCAGCTACGGCCTGGGCAGCTCGAACGCGAACCTGCCCGCCTTCGTCGTGCTGATCTCGCAGGGCTTCGGGAACATGCAGGCGCTGTCCGCGCGCTTCTGGGGCAGCGGCTTCCTGCCGGGCGAGCACCAGGGCTGCAAGCTGCGCAGCACCGGCGACCCGGTGCTGTACCTGGAGGACCCGCCGGGCGTCACGCGCGCGGACCGGCGGCGGATGCTGGACCTCGTCGCGGAGCTGAACGAGCGCGAGGCGCGCCGCTCGCTGGACCCCGAGGTCGCCGCGCGCGTCGCGCAGTACGAGATGGCCTACCGCATGCAGGCCTCGGTCCCCGAGCTGGTGGACCTGTCCGGCGAGGACGAGGCCACGCTCGAGCTGTACGGCCCCGAGGTGCGCAAGCCCGGCACGTTCGCGGCGAACTGCCTGCTGGCGCGGCGCCTGGCCGAGCGCGGCGTGCGCTTCGTCCAGCTGTACATGCGCGGCTGGGACGCGCACAACAACCTGCCGAAGGAGATCCGCGACCAGTCGCGCGCGGTGGACCAGCCGCAGGCGGCGCTGATCCTCGACCTGAAGCGCCGCGGCCTGCTCGACGACACGCTGGTGCTCTGGGCGGGCGAGTTCGGGCGCACGGTGTACAGCCAGGGGCAGCTCTCCGAGACGAACTACGGCCGCGACCACCACCCGCGGTGCTTCACGATCTGGATGGCCGGCGGCGGCGTGCGCCCAGGCGTCTCGTTCGGGCGCACCGACGACTTCTCCTACAACGTCGTGGAGGACCCCGTGGACGTGCACGACCTGCACGCGACGCTGCTGCACCTCCTGGGGATCGACCACGAGCGCCTCGTGTACCGCCGCGAGGGCCGCGACTTCCGCCTGACCGACGTGTTCGGGAAGGTGCGCCGCGAGCTCCTCGCCTGAGCGCGCCGCGCGCCCCGTCGCACCATGGACCCCTGGCTCGAGCTCGTCGGACGCCTGCACCCGGTCGTGCTGCACGTGCCGATCGGCGCATTGGTGCTGCTGGCGCTGCTCGAGCTGCGCGCGCGCTCGCGCGGGACGCCGCGCCTGTCGCCGGGCACGCGCGGGTTCCTGGCGACGCTGACGGCCGTCGCGACGCTGCTGGCGGGCGTCACGGGCTGGCTGCTGGGCGAGGAGCTCGGGCACGCCGACGAGACCTTCACGCGCCACCGGCTGCTGGGGATCGCGCTGGTCGTGTGCATCGCGGCGGCAGCGCTCGCGGCCACCCTCGACCGCCGCG
>JAUIDW010000357.1 GCA_030428395.1 bacterium
GACGGACGCGCACCTCCGGGCGCGATCGCGCTTCGCCGAGGTCGCCAGCTGGGAGCTCGACGCGGATCTCGACGGGCTCCGACCATGCCGTCGAGGGGGGCTGGATCGTTCCGGAGCCGACCCAGATGTGCGTGCGGGTGAACCCGACGAACCCGGGTAGCTCGACGGTGCGCCGAAAGAGTCTGCGGCCCCCGGCGTGGATGGAGAGGACGACTTCATCGCGTACCGGCTCCCCCGCGAGGAAGACGTCGACGTCCATGGGCAGGCGGATACCCACCGAGCGCATCTTCAGCTCGAGCGTCGCTCCGCCCCCCGCGACGCGCCGAACGGTGGCGACCGTTCGCGATTTCACCCACTCCTCCATGTCGGGTGCCTCGAGTCGCTGGCCGATGACCTCCTCGGTGGGGAGGAAGGTGATGGGCAGGCTCTCGACCGCGAAGCTGGAGACGTGCACGTCCGGCTGCGGGGCCCCGCCTCGCGGGTGGAACCGCACCTCCAGGTAGCCGTCGAGGGTGTGGATTCCGGCGGAGCGATCGCAGCCGGCGAGGTCGACTCGAAGTCCCGCGCTGAACTTCGAGAGGCTCCCGCCCTCGAGCGGGAACTCGATCTCGCGGGACATCGCGGGCAGGGGGGTCCCGTCGAACGAGAACTGCCCGCGGAAGCTGGCGGCGATCGGAGCCTCCAGGCCGTTCACCCAAATCGAGCACTGCCCGTCTCGCGCGCGGGCGTTCAGGAACTCGGGAGTCTCGAAGAAGACCCGGTCCACGACGAAGTCGGCCAGCAGGTCGCGGTCGCGCTCGCTCGCCTGGCCTGCGGCGACGCGCTGGGCCAGTCGCTCGACGAAGGCCAGAGCGCGATCGACTTGGGCCCGGTCGTGGAGGACCCCTGCGACGAGCGACCGTACGAGGGCGGTCTCCGCCCAGCGAGCTTCCGCGAGGGCCCTCGAGCGGTTCTCGGCGCGCAGCCTGCCGGCCGTGAAGACGACTACGAGCAGGGCGAGTGCGGCGAGCAGGGAAGTGGTTGCCAGCGCCGAATTGCGACCCACCCACTTGCGCAGCGCCGTGGCCAGCGACGTGTCGTGCGCCCCGACCACGCGGCCGTCCCGGAAGGCCCGCAGGTCCTCGGCGAGGGCGGACATGTCGGGGTACCGGGCGCTGCGGTCGCGGTGCATCGCGCGCTCGCAGATCGCGACCAGCTCGGGCGGGGCACCCGGCGCCTCCCCGCGGAGCGGCTCCGGCGGGCCCTCCTGGACCCGGTGCCAGACCTTCGCGCTCGAGACGCGCTCGCCGGGCGTCACGTACGGCATGTGCCCCGCGAGCAGCTCGTAGAGCATCGCGCCCGCGGAGTAGACGTCGGAGTGGGGACCCATGGCCTCGAGGTTGCCCGAGGCCTGCTCGGGGGACATGTAGGCGGGCGTGCCGACCACGTCGCCGTCCATCGTCACCAGCGGCGAGTCCGGCGTGTCGCCGGCGGCCTCGCGCCGTCCCGAGCGCAGCTCGGTCGTGGTCTCGGCCGGCGCGATGCGCACGTCCTTGCCGTCCTCGCGACCCCGCACGCGCGCCAGGCCCCAGTCCATGACGAACACCTCGCCGAAGCGGCCGACCATGACGTTGGCGGGCTTCAGGTCGCGGTGGATCACACCCTTGGAGTGCGCGTAGGCCATCGCCTCGCACATGCGCAGCAGGACGTCGACGGCGCGGGCGAGGGTCCAGCCCTCCTCGCCGCTCCGCACGCGGTCGAAGACCGACCTCAGGTCCTCACCGCGCACGTACTGCATCGAGAAGTACACGCGGCCCTCGCCGTCCACGCCTAGCTCGTGCACCGGGACCACGCCGGGGTGGTCGAGCTGACCCGTGACCTGGGCCTCCTCGAGGAAGCGTGCCAGCGCGCGCGTCGTCGCGGGCCGGTCGCCGGGGCTCGAGGACGGGTCGGTGTGCAGGGCCTTGAGCGCCAGCGTGCGCTGCAGGTCCCCGTCCCACGCCTTGAGGATCACCCCCTGCCCGCCGCGGGCGATCTCTCCGTCGACGCGGTAGCGCGCGCCCACGCGCTCGCGCCGGGCCAGGCGCGCGAGCAGCTCCTCCAGTGCGTCGCCTCCCGGCGGCGGTGTCCTGCCCTCGTCTCCTCCCATGGACGCCAGGATACGGGCGGGTGCCGCCCCGCGGCACGCCCCGCCCGGGGCGCGCGGTCAGGGGGGCGCGTCCTGGTGGTGCCGGGACCCGGCAGGGCGGGCGCGTTGCCGGGCGAGCGAACGAACGGTGCCCCCGACGGCTACGTTCGCGGAGTCCTGCTCCCGGCCGGCACGGACGTCGGCGTCACGGGCCGATGCTGAAGGTCACGCCGTTGGAGAGGGAGTCGCCGAAGCCGGCGGGGTCCAGCGGGTCGCGCTGGCGCCACTGCGCGTAGACGACCTGGCCGGCCGTCAGCAGGGGGTCCGAGCCGTTCTGGACGACCTGGTTGAAGTTGCGCCGGAGGATGCCCGCGCACGGCGGGGGGCCGCTGGCATCCGCCGCGGTCGCGCCGAGCCGGCGCAGCGGCGCCTTGACGCAGAGCGTGCCGCCGTGGAAGGGCAGGCTGCCGGGGGCGAAGCCGTACACGAGGACGCCGGCCTGGTCGGGCAGGACGTCGTGGGCCTCGACGAGGAAGCTGCCGGTGCCGCTCGCGCTCGGGCTGCCCGCGGTCGCCAGGAAGGGGACGCAGCCCAGCGAGCTCGGCTTGCCGCTGCAGTACGTCGTGGGGCCGCCCTGGTCGAAGGGGAAGGCGCCCATGTCGGCGCGCGTCCCGTCGGGGTCGAGCGCGAGGGCGGGGTTGCCGGCGTCGATGCACGGCGAGCCGGGGAGCAGGCGGTAGTCGCCCGCGGCGGGGTCGACGAACATCGGGAACCCGCCGATGTTGCCGTTGACCCCCTCGAGCGAGCGGTCGTGGAGCATCGAGTACTGCGCCTGCACGAGCGCCGGCAGCTGGACGTCGAAGTCGCTCGTGTGCCCGACGAGGATGCAGGAGTCGAGGTTCACCCCGGCCCGGGGCCCGACGCGCAACCCGAACGGGCCGTTGCGCGCGAACGTCGTGCGCACGGGAGCGATCCCCGCCGAGGATCCATTGATGTTGCCCGAGACCTGACCGCCGCCCGCGGCGTTGTCGGCCACGAGACATCCCGTCAGGCCCATGACGAACCCGTAACCCGCGGGCCACACATGGCAGGATGCCGAGACCCCCACGCCGCCGTTGCGCTCGAGGCGGCAGGACTCCAGGTCGAACACGATGTCCACGGGACCACCGCCGGAGATCGAGGCGCCGTTGTGAACGTTGTCGCTGAAGTCGCAATCGGTCGCGGTCAGCTGCAGCTGTGCGTAGTCGGCGTAGCCGGTGAGGCCGCGCGCGTTTCCCGTGCTGCGGACACGCTCGAGTCGTACGGTGAGGTGGTGGTCCGCGTGGGCGTTGATGCCGGAATCCGTCATGCCGGTCACCTCGAGGTCGACGAGGTCGGCCGTGCACGCCCCGCCCTGGGGCCACAGGTGCACCCCCCGGTCGGCGTCGCGCAGCGTGAACCCCTCGATGCGGACCGCCCCGTCCGAGTAGGGCTGCCGCAGCGCGAATAGCGCCGCGGCCGTCCCGCCGCCGTCCACGATCGTGGCGGCGGGGCCCGCGGTGGAGACGAAGGTGACGTCGGGCGGATGGATGACGATCGGGAAGGTCTCCCCGAGCGCCTGGTCGTGCGTGCCGGGCGCGACGAAGATCGTCTGCGGGAAGATCGAGGCCTGTGCCGTGTTCGACGCGTGCGTGAGCGTGCGCCAGGCGTCGGCCGGCGTCGTCCCGCTGTTGGCGTCGTCGCCGTGGACGGCGTCGACGTAGAAGTCCTGGACCGGTTCGGCCGACGCCGGAGCGCCGAGCGCGAGCAGGCCGAGGAACGTACCGACGAGGAGCTTCATGGCTTTCTCCGGGTGAGGGGACCGACGGCCGCGGAGGGGAGAATCCGCCACGGTCCATTCGAGTCCCTCGCCCGGCCCGGTCGCATACGGCGTGGTGGGCACGCGGCGCCCGATCGTTCCGTAGCCGGAGCGCGATTCGCGGCCGGGGCCCCGAACCGCGAGCGGCGCCGCGAGCCGCCGGCAGCGCCGTGGGGCGCGCTCGCGCCCCCTCAGGCGTCCGCGCCGTTCTCGAGCTGCGTCCAGTACAGGCGGGCGCGCTCCTGCGCCATCGCCAGGACGGTGCCCGCGGGGTACCCGGTGCGGCCCTCGCGGGTGCCGGGCTCCCGGCCGGTGAAGAGCTTCAGGGCCTCGTGCACGGTCGCGACGGCGTGCACGTGGAAGCGGCCGGCGGCGCAGGCCTCGACGACGTCGTCGCGCAGCATCAGCTCGCCGACGTTCGCGCGCGGGACGATCACGCCCTGGGTGCCGGTGAGGCCGGCGTCGACGCACGTGTCGAAGAAGCCCTCGATCTTCTCGTTGGCGGCCCCGATCGGCAGCACGTTGCCGAACTGGTCGATGGCGCCGGTCATGGCGAGGTCCTGGCGCAGGGGGACGTCCGTCAGCGCGGACAGCAGGCAGCAGATCTCGGCGCCCGACGCGGAGTCGCCGTCGATGCCGCCGTAACTCTGCTCGAAGGCGACCGACGCGTCGAACTGCAGCGGGTGGTCGGTGGCCAGGAGGTGCCGCAGGAGGCCGCCGAGGATGTAGAAGCTCTTCGTGTGGATCGCGCCGGACAGGTCCGCCTCGCGCTCGATGTTGATGGCGCCGCCGGAGCCGGGCGCGACCGTGGCGGTGATGCGCGCGGGGAAGCCGTAGATCAGCGGGCCGGCGCTGATGACGGCGAGGCCGTTGACCTGGCCCACCGCGGACCCGCGCGTCTGGACGTGGATCGTGCCGCGGGCGACCAGCTCGCGGAACTTGCGCGCGGGCAGGTCGGCGCGGCTCTTCGAGCGCCGGATCGCGTCCCGCGCGTCGTCGCCCGTCACCGTGTCGCGCTTCGCCTCGGTCGCCAGGAAGGCCGCCTCGCGGGCCAGGTCCGCCAGGCGGCCGAAGCGCGACGTCAGCCTGTCGGGCGTGGACGCGATGCGCGCGCCGTGCTCGACCAGCACCGCGACGGCGTCGCGGTGGAACGGGGGCAGACCCTCGTTCTTCACCATGCGCGCGAGGACGCCGGCGTAGAAGCGGATGCCGCCCGCGTCGCGGTCGATCGTGCTGTCGAAGTCCGCCAGCACCTTGAAGAGCCGCGGGAAGTCGGGGTCGGCGAAGTTCAGCACGTCGTACACGCCGGCGTCGCCGATCAGCACGACCTTGACGTTCAGGGGGATCGGCTCGGGGCGCACCGCCGGCGTCCCGCGGCTCCCGCGGGCCTCCGACGGGATGATCTCGAGCTCGCCCGAGCGCAGCGTGCGCACCAGGGCGCTCCACGCGTCGGGGCGCGACAGCACGTCGCGGGCCTCGAGGATCAGGTAGCCGCCGTCCGCCAGCAGGAGCGACCCGCCGCGGATGGCCATGTGGGGCGGCTGCGCGCGGCCCTCGTCGACGGTGACCTCGAGGTTTCCGAGCAGGCGCTCGACGGTGGGCGCGTTCTCGAGGATGCGCGGGCACGGCGCGTCGGGGCCGTGCTCCTGGACGACGTTGACGCGGTAGAGCGGCGTGACCTCGCCGATCTCGTCGAGGTGGGGCAGCCGCAGGTGCACGACGTCGTCCA
>JAUIDW010000358.1 GCA_030428395.1 bacterium
TGGCGGCGGCGGACGAGGTCCGGGCGCGGCGGGCGGCGGGCGCGGTCGCGGTGGACCGGGCCGCGGACGCGGGCGTGACCGCGGGCGCGACGACGACCGCGTGACCGCCGACGAGCTCGAGCGCGCGGGCGCGGCCGGCACCGCGAGCTTCAACCCGTTCGCGAAGTTCTTCCAGCAGGGCGACGAGCCGACCGAGAGCGCCGCGCCGGAGACCCCGGCGGGCGACGAGTCGAAGGGCTGAGGCCCCGGATCGAGGCGGAGGGAGCCCGCGGATCGCGCGCTCCCTCCCCGGTCGTTCCTCGCGCGGAGCCCTAGCCCTCGGCGTGGCGCCGCATCGAGCGGAGCGCCTCGTCGACGGCCTGGTCCGACAGGCCCGGGTTCACCGGCAGCGCGCCCTGCGGGCCCGGCTGGCCGGCGGCGGCCTGGGTCGGCGGCTCGTCCAGGTGGATCTCGACGGGCTCGCCGTCGTCGACCGCCTCCTGCTGCGAGTGCGAGTCGACGGGCATCGGCGCGTCGTAGTCGTCCATGTCGTCCAGCAGGCCGAGGGACGCCTCGGGCTGCGGCGCGGGCGCCGGCGGCTCGGGCTGCGGCTCGGGCTGCGGCTGGGCCTGCTGCTGCGGAGCCGGCTGCGGCGCCGGCTGAGGAGCGGCGGCGGCGGGCGGCGCGACCGCGGGGGCGGAGCGCACCAGGTCCTCCATGCGCTGCGACGCGCCCTGGACGTCCTGCGCCACGGCCTGGAGCGCGCTGCGCGTCTGGTCCAGCTCGGCGTGCACGCCGTCGAGGTTCCGGGTCAGCCCCTCGACCAGCTCGGTCATGCGCTTGTCCATGCGCGCCCAGGTCTGGTCGATCGAGGCGGCCATGCGGAAGATCGCGTCGTCGCTCTTGCCGTCGGACTCGGCCTGCTTCCCGCTCTCCGCGATCTGCGCGGTGATCATCTTCATCGCGGCCTTCATGCCGCGGAAGCGCTCGTCGAAGTCGAGCAGCGTGGTGCGCACGTCGCCCATGTCGACGGCGATCTGGTTCATGGACAGCTCGTAGTCCACGTCGCGCGCGTCGTTCGCCAGGCTGATCGCCATGCCGCGCCGGATCATGCCCATGCCCGCGAGCATCAGGCCGCCGACGATGAGCGTTCCGCCGTGCACGCCGAGGTAGGCGAAGCCCTGGGAGATCTGGTCGACCTTCCACGAGAACTTCGGGCCCATGGAGAGCACGAGGCCGGCGAGGGTGATGCCGAACCCCATCAGCAGGAGCAGCGAGGCCTCGGCGGTGCGCGGCGCCTCGGGGCGGCGCGGCTCCTGGGCCTGCGGGTTCGCGGGGTGGTCGGCTTGGGTCTCTTGCGCCTTCTTGGCCATGGTTCGGGTTCCACGTGGGGCTGGTCGGGCTCCGTCGATCGCGTCGTCGCGCGCGTGCCTCGCGGGGCGTGGCGGGACCGGCGGCCCCGGGGCGCTGCGATCCCCCCCTCCCTCGGGAGCCCCTCGTCCCGATCTTGAGCCATTCGGCCCGGAGGGCGCCGCGCCCCCTGCGTCGGGCCCCCGCGGGCACTACACTGCTCGCCTCCATGTCCGCACGAACGATCAAGGGCATCGCCGTGGCCCCGGGCCTGGCCCACGGGGTCGTCCGCGTCGTGCGCGCGGCCCCCGACCAGGTGCCGACGTGGACGGTGCCCGCGGAGCGCGTGGAGGACGAGCTCCAGCGCTTCCGCGACGCCGTGGACTCCGCCCTGGACCAGTTCCTGCGCCAGCAGCGCATCGTCGCGGCGGAGGCGGGGGAGAAGGACGCGGAAATCTTTGCCGTCCACCGGATGCTCCTGCAGGACGCCGCCACGCTGTCCTCCGTCCAGGACGCGATCCGCGACGACCGCATCAACGCGGAGGCGGCGGTCCAGGGGCTCATCCAGCGCCTGGAGGCGACCCTGGGCGGGCGCCTCGGCGCCACGGCCGGGCGCAGCTTCGCAGCCGACGTCACCGACCCCTGGCGCACCGTGCTCGAGGCGCTGCTCTCCGGCGGCCGCGAGCAGGTGCTGTCGAGCGACACCCCGGTGCTGCTGGCCGCCGCGGAGCTGACGCCCCAGGTCGTCACGTTCCTCGACCGCAGCCTGCTGCTGGGAGTGATGACCCAGGCCGGCGGCCGCTTCTCCCACGGCGCCGTGCTGGCGCGCGCGTTCGGCGTGCCCTGCGTCGTCGGGCTGCAGAACCTGCTGAACCGGCTCGAGCAGGGCATGCCCGCGCTGCTGGACGGCGACCGCGGCCTGGTGCAGCTGCGCCCCGCGGAGGAGGACGTCCGCGAGTTCGAGCGGCGCAAGGAACACCTCGAGACGCGGCGCCTGGCGCTGGCGCGCGACGCCATCCGGCCGGCGACGACCCCAGACGGCACCCACGTGCGCGTCCAGGTGAACATCGAGAGCCTGCGCGACCTCGACATGTTCGACCCGGAGACGACCGACGGCGTCGGCCTCCTGCGGACCGAGTTCCTGTACATGGAGCGCTCGCAGTTCCCCTCCGAGGAGGAGCAGTACCGCCTGTACCGGCGCGTGCTCGAGCGCATGGGCGACCGGCCCGTGGTCCTGCGCACGCTGGACATCGGCGGCGACAAGCAGCTCGCGTACTTCAAGACGCCGCAGGAGCCGAACCCGGCCCTGGGCTGGCGCGGGCTGCGCATCTCGCTGCAGTGGTCCGACCTCCTGCGGGTCCAGCTCAGCGCCGCCCTCCGCGCGGGCTTCGGCGCGGACCTGCGGATCCTGCTGCCGATGGTCAGCTCGATCGAGGAGGTGCGCCGGACGCGCGCGATCTTCGAGAGCGTGCGCCGGGACCTGCTCGACCAGGGCTACGAGGTCTCCGAGGACGTCCCCGTCGGCATCATGGTCGAGGTCCCCTCCGTGCTGCTCGTGCTGCCGGAGATCCTGGCCGAGGTCGACTTCGTCAGCGTCGGCACGAACGACCTCGTCCAGTACCTGCTCGCCGTCGACCGCGACAACGTGTGGGTCTCGGACCTGTACGAGCCGTACCACCCCGCGGTCTTCGAGGCGCTGCGCATCGTGGCGCACGGCGCGAGCGTCGCGGGCAAGCCGTGCGGGATCTGCGGCGACCTCGCCGACGACCCCGCGGTCGCGCTGACGCTCCTCGGGCTCGGCTTCGACTCGATCAGCGTCGCGCCGAACTTCCTGCCCGAGATCAAGGACGCGATCCGCGGTTGCACGCGCGAGGAAGCGCAGTCGCTCGCCGCGCGCGTGCTCGAGCAACGCACGACCGACGAGGTCGCCGCGACGCTGTCCCAGATGCGGGATCGTCTGCGCGAGAGCGGCGCCTGAAGCGACGAGCGATCCGCGGGTCCGCTCGTCTTTATGCAGCATCGGGATGTTTCGGAAGTAGGATCCGCACCACAACGACCCACGTTCCTCCCCCCAAGACCGCTTCGTTCCTCGGATACACTCGGACACCACAACCGGAAGGAGAGAGAGAGAACGTGGCGGGAGCCAAGCGAGGAGAAGGTCGGTCCTCCAAGCTGCGCAAGGGCCGTTGGTCGAAGGTCGAGCTCGCTCGCCTGCGCGACCTGTGGGGGCGTCGTCCCGACCGGGTGATCGCGCGCGAGCTGCAGCGCAGCGTCGAGAACGTCCGCAAGACGGCCGCGGCGCTGTTCCGCAACCTGCCGCGCCGCACCGGTCCCTGGACCGCGGCGGAGGTCCAGCGGCTGCGCGAGTCGGTCGGGGTCGCCCCGGCCGAGGTCGTCGCCCAGGCCCTGGGCCGCACGGCCGACGACGTCCGGCGCCAGCTCGAGGCGATGGCGGAGGTCCAGCGGACCGGCCGCTGGACCCGCGAGGAGCAGCACGAGCTCAAGCGGCTCTACGGGCGCCGCTCCGACGAGGACCTGGCGCGCGTCTTCGGTCGCCCGCCCGAGTCCATCCGCCGCCAGGCCGCGCGCCTGTGCCTGGCCAAGGACAAGGCCTTCCTGAAGGCCCTGAACGGCGCGGGCGCGACCCGCATGCCGCGCTGGACCGAGGAGGAGCTCGACCGGCTGCGCGAGCTCTACCCCGACCACTCGAACCTCGACATCGCCACCGAGCTCAACCGCTCCGTGAAGAGCGTGGTCTCGAAGGCGCACCACCTCGGCCTGCGCAAGCACCCCGAGCGCCTGAAGGAGATGGGGCGCCAGAACGTCGGCCTGCGCTACGGCAAGCCCTGAGCGGGGTGCGCCCATGCCCCGCCTGACCGTCTGCCTGGTCTTCGAGAGCGGCGCCGAGGAGGCGGCCGCGTTCTACGCCTCCGTCTTCGAGGACGCGCGCCCCGGCCGGGTCGCGCGCTTCGGCGAGCACGGGCCGGGGCCCGCCGGCGGCGTCATGAGCATCGAGCTCGCGCTCGGCGACCAGCCCGTCGTCCTGGTGAACGGCGGTCCGCACTTCCGGTTCACCGAGGCCATCTCGCTCTCGGTCGACTGCGCGACGCAGGAGGAGATCGACGCCTACTCGGAGAAGCTCTCCGCCGGCGGCGGCGAGGTCGGGCCCTGCGGCTGGGTGCGCGACCGCTTCGGCGTCTCGTGGCAGGTCCAGCCGGCGGTCCTGGCCGAGCTGCTCGCCGACCCCGACCCCGCGAAGGCCGGCCGCGTCCTGCAGGCGATGCTCGGCATGCGCAAGATCGACCTCGCCGCGCTCCGGCGCGCGTACGCCGGCGACGCCTAGCGCGGTCGCGCGCCGCGCCCCCGGCGACCCCTCGACGGGCGGGGTCACCACAGCCGCTCCGCGTGCAGGGTGCACGCGCCGAGGTCGTTCTCGACGACGCCGGTGACGCGGTGGGGGCCGGCGTCGACGAGGACGTGCCCGTCGCGCGAGTAGACGGCGGGGAACAGCACGACCTCGGCGATGCCGGTCTCGTCCTCGAAGGTCAGGAAGCGCATCCACTGGCCCGACGAGGTGCGCACGCGGCGCGAGGCGGCCAGCCAGCCGCGCAGGGTCACGCGACCGCCCGCGTAGTCCTCGAGCGCGGCGCAGTCGATCGGGTGCACGGGCCGGCGCGTGCGCGCGTCGAGCAGCTTCCCGTCGGCGCGCGGCAGCCGCGGCGCGCGGCGCAGCTCGTCCAGGCGCGCGTCGGCGGCGCAGGGGAACAGCGCGACGGGGTGGTCGGTGACGGTCAGGCCGAGGAGCTCGAACTCGAGCAGCCCGCGCTCGGAGCGGTCCAGGTCGGGCAGGCCGGGCAGGACCAGGGAGGGCGCCTCCGGGTCGGGGAAGAGCGACGCGGTCTCGCCGGGCGCGAGCTCGACGCGGCCCAGGGCGAGCCCCGAGCGCCACCCGCGGGTGCGCGCGCGCGCGGCCCGCAGGGCGTCCTCCTCGCGGCTGCGCGGCGTCGCGCGGCAGGCCGCGAGCCGGCCGCGGTCCAGCTCGGCGCCCCGCGGCGGCCGGCGCGTCTCCGTCGTCAGCAGGTGCAGGCGCCAGAGCAGCTCCGGCCGCGTGCGGTCGAAGCCGTCGAAGGCGCCGCACTGCACGAGGTGCTCGGTCTCGTCCACGCGCGCGCGGGTGCGCGCCAGGAAGTCGGGCAGCGACAGGAAGGCGCCCTCGTCCGCGCGGCTCGCGAGGAGCCGCTCGAGCGTGCCGCCGGTGAGCCCGCGCACCTGCCCCAGGCCGACCCG
>JAUIDW010000359.1 GCA_030428395.1 bacterium
CCCGGGGGATTAGCTCAGTTGGTAGAGCGCTACAATGGCATTGTAGAGGTCAGGGGTTCGACTCCCCTATCCTCCACCAGCCCACGGCCCCGGACGCACGCCGCTCCGGGGCCGTTTTCCTAGGCACCCGCCGGTCCACGTCCCGCCCGCCTCCTTCCGGGCCCCACCGCGCCCGGCCCGTCCCGGCGGCGTCCCCGCCCTGCGCGCCTTGGTCGCGGCGCCCCGGGCCGCGTATTCTCGCCGCGCCCCGAGTCCTCCATGACCGAGATCGCCCAAGACGACCGCCTGGCCAAGCTCGCCCAGCTGCGCGCCGAGGGCCTCGACCCGTACCCGCCGCGCGGCGTGGCCGGCACCCCGGTCGAGGAGCTGCGCGCCGCCGCCGGCACCCCCGACGAGCCGGGCCCGCGCGTCGGCGAGCGCGTGACCGCCGCCGGGCGCCTGGTCGGCCTGCGCGACTTCGGCAAGCTGATCTTCGCCCCGCTGCAGGACCGCACCGGCCGCATCCAGGTCGGGCTGCAGAAGAACCGGCTGAGCGAGTGGTGGCCGCGCCGCAAGCACCTCGACGGCGGCGACCTCGTGGCGGTCTCGGGCGAGCTCGGGCACACGCAGAAGGGCGAGCCGACGATCTGGGCGGACGAGGTCCAGCTGCTCTCGAAGGCCGTGGCCGCGCCGCCGGAGAAGTGGCACGGCCTGGTCGACGTCGAGCAGCGCTACCGCCGCCGCTACGTCGACCTGTGGGCCAGCGAGGGCGTGCGCGAGGTGTTCCAGGCGCGCAGCCGCGTGCTGTCGCTCGTGCGCCGCTTCCTCGAGGACCAGGGCTACCTCGAGGTCGAGACCCCGATCCTGCACCCCATCGTCGGCGGCGCGGCCGCGCGCCCGTTCGTCACGCACTACAACGCGCTGGACGCGGACTTCTACCTGCGCATCGCGCCCGAGCTGTACCTGAAGCGCCTGATCGTCGGCGGGCTCGAGCGCGTCTTCGAGATCGCGCGCAACTTCCGCAACGAGGGGCTGTCGCGCCGCCACAACCCCGAGTTCACCATGCTCGAGCTGTACGAGGCCCAGGCCGACTACCGCCGCATGATGGAGATCACCGAGCAGCTGATGGAGCACCTCGCGCTCGAGCTGCACGGCCAGACGACGCTGACCTGGCGCGGCGAGCAGTACGACCTGAAGGCGCCGTTCGCCCGCCTCTCGTACGCCGACCTGCTGCGCGAGCACGCCGGCGTCGACCTGGCCGACGAGGCCGCCCTGCGCGCGAAGGCGCGCGAGCTGGGCCTCGACGCCGACATGCCCGCGGGCAAGCTGGCCCACGAGCTCTTCGAGGAGACCGTCGAGCCGCACCTGCACGGCCCCTGCTTCGTGGTCGACTACCCCGTGGCGATCTCGCCGCTGGCCAAGGTCAAGCCGGACGACCCGACGGTCGCCGAGCGCTTCGAGGTCTACCTGGGCGGGATGGAGCTCGGGAACGCCTTCACGGAGCTGAACGACCCCGCCGAGCAGGAGCGCCGCTTCGCGGAGCAGGTCGCCAGCCTCGACCCCGAGGCGCCCGGCGAGGTCGACGTCGACTACGTCCAGGCCCTCGAGTACGGCATGCCCCCCGCCGGCGGGCTCGGCATCGGCATCGACCGGCTGGTCATGGTGCTGACCGGCCAGGACTCGATCCGCGACGTGCTGCTGTTCCCCGCCCTGCGCCCCCAGCGCGGCGACGCGGCCGCCCAGGAGGCGGAGCCGGCCGCCGACGAGGCCTGACCCCGGCGCTCCCCCGTGTTCCGCCTGTTCCTCAGCCTGCGCTACCTGCGCCGCCGCCGCACGAACCTGATCGGCGTGCTCGGCGTCGGCGTGGCCGTGTGGGCGCTGATCACGATCCTGTCGATCATGACCGGCTTCCTGGAGCAGGCCCGCGCCATGATGCGGGGCAGCCTGTCCGACGTGCTGGTCCTGCCGCTGCAGGTCGAGCGCCCCGACGGGCGCACGCCGCCGCTGGACCCCGAGCCGCTCCTGGCCGCCGTCCGCGAGGACGCGCGCGTCGCGGCCGCCGCCCCGCACCTCGTGTGGTTCGGCCTGCTCTCGCAGGTCGGGCGCGCCTCGACCGGCGTCTGGTCGAGCTCGCAGTACGGCCACTACGCCGGCGTGAAGATGGTGGGCATCGACGTCGAGGACGAGATGGAGGCCACCGAGCTGCGCGCGTCCCTCGAGCGCGAGCCCCGCTACGGCTCGAGCGTCCGCGACGTCGACGACCCGTTCGGGCCGCCCCCCGGCCTCCTGCCGCACGTCGCGCAGCTGCCGCGCATCGTCGTCGGCGACCAGCTCTTCCAGGTCCACAACCTCGCCCGCGGGCGCGAGGTCGAGCTGATGACGGCCGTCCCCGACGGCGACACCGGCGACTGGCGCACGGTGCGGCGCACGTTCGTCGTGGCGGGCTCGTTCCGCTCCGGCGAGAACGACACGGACATGCAGCGCGTGTACCTGCGGCGCCCGGACCTGGTCGAGTTCCTGGGCGAGACGCGGCAGTACAGCGAGGTGCTGGTGCGCCTCCAGGACTACGCGCGCGACGGCGAGGCCGTCCGCGACGACCTGCGCGAGCGCCTGGGCGCGGCCGGGCTGATCCACGGCGAGGACCCGACCCTCGAGGTCCAGACCTGGGAGGACTACCGCGGCGTCCTGCTGCGCGCGATCCAGAACGAGCGCGTCATGATGGGCATCATGCTCAGCCTCGTGCTGCTGGTCGCGAGCTTCACCATCTTCGCCCTGCTCTCCATGATGGTGCACGAGAAGCGCCGCGACGTCGGCATCCTCTCCGCCATCGGCGCGACGCCCCACGGGGTGCGCTCGATGTTCCTGCTGATCGCCTTCTGGGAGGCCGCCATCGGCTCCCTCCTCGGCGCCGCCGTCGGCGCGTGGACGGCCACCAACATCGACCGCATCGAGCTGTGGCTGCAGAAGAACCTGGGCGTCGAGATCTTCGACCGCGACGTGTACCTGCTGGACCACATCCCGAGCGTCGTCGAGCCCTGGCGGGTCGCCGCCGTCGTCGCCGGCGCGTTCCTGAGCGCGCTGGCCTTCGCCGCGATCCCCGCCTGGAAGGCGTCCCGCCTCGAGCCCCTGGAGGCCCTGCGCTATGAGTAGCTCCGCCGATCCCGCCGCCGGCCGCGAGCGCTCCGGGGAGGCGCAGGTGCAGGCGCCTCCCGTCGCCGACGCGCGCGGCACGCCCGTGCTGGCCGCCGACCGCGTCCGCAAGTCGTTCCGCATCGGCGACCGCGAGCTGGAGATCCTGCACGGCGTCACGATGGAGCTGCACCGCGGCGAGGTGCTGGCGGTCACCGGACCGTCGGGCGCGGGCAAGTCCACCCTGCTGCACACGCTCGGCCTGCTCGAGCGCCCCAGCGAGGGCCGCGTGCTGATCGAGGGCCGCAGCGCCTGGGAGCTCTCCCTGAACGAGCGCGCCGCCCTGCGCAACCGCCGCATCGGCTTCGTGTTCCAGTTCTACCACCTGCTGCCGGAGCTCACCGCGCTGGAGAACGTGCTGCTGCCCGGGATGATCAGCGACTCCGTGCTGCTCTACCGCCGCCGCCGCAAGCGCGCCCACCAGACCGCCGAGGACCTGCTGGAGCGCTTCGGGCTCGCCGACCGCATGACACACCGCCCGCCGCAGCTCTCCGGCGGAGAGCGCCAGCGCGTCGCCCTGGCCCGCGCGCTGTTCCACGACCCGCCGATCCTCATCGCCGACGAGCCGACCGGCAACCTGGACACGGCGACCGGCGAGCGCGTGCTCGAGCTGCTCTTCGCCGAGCAGGAGCGCCGCAACCTCTCCCTCATCCTGGTCACCCACGACGAGCGCCTGGCCGCCCGCTGCCAGCGGGCCCTCTACATGGAGGACGGCCAGATCGGCATGGACTCCGGCTCGCCGATCCCGACGTAGGCCCGCGACCCCGGACGATGTTCCGCCTCTTCATCAGCTGGCGCTACCTGGTCTCGCGGCGCACGAACGCCATCGGGATCGTCGGCATCTTCCTGGCCGTCTCCGCCCTGATCACGATCCTCTCGATCATGACCGGGTTCCTGGAGCAGAGCCGGCGTTCGCTCCGCTCCAGCCTGTCGGACATCGTCGTCGAGCCGAGCCAGTACCTGCGCCCCGACGGCCGGCCGGTCCCCTCCGACGCCGGGCCGATCCTGGCGGCGGTGCGCGAGGACCCGCGCGTCGAGGCGGCGGCCGCCCACCTCGTCTGGTTCGGGCTCGTGGGCACGCCGGGCGCGAGCGCCGCCGAGATGTGGGCCAGCGCGCGCTCCGGCGACCGCGTCGGCGTCAAGCTGGTGGGCGTCGACGTCGCCGACGAGTTCGCCACGACGGAGTTCCGCGACTCGCTGGTGCAGGCCGCCCGCGACGGCGTGCCCGTCGCGGACCCCGGCGACCCCTTCGCGCCGCCCCCCGACTACGACCCCGTGGGCCGCCCGCGGGCCAGCGTGATCGTCGGCAGCCAGCTCCTGCGCGCCCACCGGCTCGAGCGCGGCGACGAGCTCGAGCTGATGACGTCCGTCCACGACCCCGCCACCGGGGACTGGGTCGCCAGCAACCGCAAGTTCGTCGTCGCCGGGACGTTCCGCTCCGGCGAGAACGAGATGGACCTGCAGCGCATCTACCTCGAGCGCGACGAGCTGGCCGACTTCCTGGGCGACACGCGCGGCTACAGCGAGATCCTGGTGCGGCTGCGCGACTACGACCGCTTCGGCGAGGTCGTCCAGCGCGACCTGTGGCGCAGCCTCGACGAGGCCGGCCTGATCTTCGGCACGCCCTACGAGGTGCGCACGTGGGAGCAGCTGCGCCCGGTGCTGGTCGGCGCGATCAACAACCAGCGCGTGATCATGGGCATCCTGCTGAGCCTCGTGCTCGTGGTCGCCGGCTTCACGATCTTCGCGATCCTCTCGATGCTCGTCTCGGAGAAGCGCCGCGACATCGGGATCCTCGGAGCCGTCGGCGCCACGCCGGTCGGCGTCATGAGCGTGTTCCTGTGGATCTCGGTCTGGCAGGCGCTCGTGGGCGGCGTGCTGGGCTCGCTCGCCGGCTGGTGGGCGGCGCGCAACATCGACGCCATCGAGCGCTGGGTGAGCCGCACGCTCGACGTGCAGGTGTTCGACCGCAACGCCTACCTGTTCGACCACATCCCGAGCCAGGTGAACCCCGCCGGCGTCGTGCTGGTCGTGTTCGGGGCCTTCGCCTGCGCGCTCGTGTCCGCCGTGGTCCCGGCGCTGCGCGCGGCGCGCGTCGACCCGCTCGAGGCCCTGCGCAACGAGTAGGAGCTCAGGCGCCGCCCAGCCAGCGCCGCGCGAAGGCGCGCCCGCAGCCGCACGCGCGGCGCGCGGCCTGCGCGACCAGGGCGGGCGCGACCGCGTCCCCGCCGAGGTGGGCGTCCAGCTCGGCCGCGCAGCGCTCCTCCAGCTCCTCGAGGTCCTCGAGTAGCTCCCGGCCCGCGGAGGGGGCCGGCTCCCGCGCGAGCGCGGCGCAGCGCCCCAGGGCGGCCGCCACGTCGTCGGCGAGCGCCGCGGCGCGGGCGCCGTGGCTCCCCGCGGGTGCCCGCAGGGCCTCGAGCGCGTCGCGCG
>JAUIDW010000360.1 GCA_030428395.1 bacterium
CGGCCACGCCGAGGCGACGTGCCGCGACTGCCACGCGGAGTGGACGCCGCGCTCGCTGGAGGTGCTGCGGGCCGGCGCGGGGCCCGAGCGCGCGCGCGGCTGCCTCGCCTGCCACGAGTCGCCCCACGACGAGACCTTCGTGGAGCGCGTGGCCGCCCGCGTCGAGCAGCCCCGGGCGCAGAGCTGCCGGACCTGCCACGAGGCCGAGCACGAGACGTTCGACGACGAGGACGTCGAGGTCTCCGACGAGCTGCACGCCTGCTCCGGCTTCCAGCTGATCCCGCCGCACGAGGAGGTGTCCTGCGACGCCTGCCACGCGCCGGAGGCGGACGGCTTCGCGGCGCGCTACCCCGGCCGCAGCCCGTGGGCCTGCGTCGACTGCCACGACGACCCCCACGGCGGCCAGTTCGGCGACGGCCCCTTCGCCCGCGTGGGCTGCATCGCCTGCCACGCGGCCACCCGCTTCGAGCCGCACACCTTCGACGTGACGAAGCACGAGCGCACGGCCATGCCGCTGACCGGCGCCCACGTCGAGACGGCCTGCGAGGAGTGCCACCGCGCGCCCTCCAGCGGCGGCCCGCGTGTGTTCCGGGGGACGGGCTTCAGGTGCGAGAGCTGCCACGCCGACGCCCACCGGGGCTTCTTCGGCGACTTCGCCGCGGAGCTGGCCGAGATGGAGACGGGAGACTGCGCGCGCTGCCACGGCACGGGGAGCTTCGACGTGCCCGACGAGCTCTTCGACCACGGGCGCTGGACCGACTTCCCGCTGCGCGGCGCGCACGCGCAGGCGCAGTGCGCGGCCTGCCACCGCGCCTCCGGGGAGCCGGACGCGAACGGCCGCACGTTCGGGTTCGTGGGCGAGGTCCTGGACACCTACGAGCGCGGCGTCGGGTGCGACGGCTGCCACGTGGACCCGCACCAGGGCGGCTTCGACGACGGCCTGCGGCCCGCGGAGGTCGACGGCCGCGAGGACTGCGCGCGCTGCCACGACGAGACGTCGTTCCGCGCGCTGCCCTACGGGTTCCACCACGGCCGCTGGACCGGGTTCCAGCTGGGCCTGGCCCACGGGAAGCTCGCCTGCTCGGAGTGCCACCCGCCGCTGCGGCCGGCCGACGAGCACGGGCGCACGTGGTCCGCCGCCCTCGGCGCGCAGTGCGCCGACTGCCACGCGGACCCCCACGCGGGCCAGTTCCGCGTCGACGGCGTGGCCGACTGCGGCCGCTGCCACGACAACAACCTGCAGACGTTCACCGAGAACGTCTTCCTGCACAACCGCGACTCGCGCTTCCTCCTGAACGAGGCGCACGAGGCGCTCGAGTGCTCCGCCTGCCACTACCCCGTCTCCGTCGGGGACCGCGAGGTGATCCGGTACCGCCCGCTGGGGCGCGAGTGCGTGGACTGCCACGGCGACCAGGCCGACGTCATGCTGCGGCGCCAGCGCGAGATGAGCCGGAGGCGCCGATGACGGCGACGGTTGCCAGCCTCCGGCGGCTCGCGGCGTGCGGGCTCGTCGCCGCGCTCGCGTTGCTGTTCCTCGGCCGCCCCGCGGCGGCGCAGGGCGAGGCCCGCGAGCGCCTGAACCTGCGCGTGCTGAACGAGCAGGGCGGCGGCGTGTTCGCCGTCGACCGCGGCGCCGGCGACGGCCTGGCGAAGGGCGACCGCATCGTCTTCCTGCTGCGCGACGGCACGCGCGTCCCCGGGCGCGTGACGCACCTGGACGACCGCAGCGCGATCGTGACGCTGGAAGACCCGAGCGCCTCCCTGCCCACGGGCACCAAGGGGTTCGCGCGCGTGCCGCGGTCGCGCTTCGAGATCGAGCGCCCCGAGCCGCCGGTCCCCGACATCCCCGAGCACCCTCCGTGGGCCAACCAGGACGCGGAGTTCACGGCCGAGATGCCGCTGCTCGCCCGCGTCCGCGGCGTGCGCCCCGAGCGCCGGCCGCAGCGCATCAGCGGGCGCTACATGGTGTTCGGGGACCAGCGGGCGACGTCCGAGTCCGGGCGCGCCGACGGCTTCTACCGCGCCGGCGCCGACGTGCTGGTGGAGAACCCGTTCGGCAAGGGCGGCGAGCTGAACTTCGACGGCGAGGTCAACTACCGCTTCACCCAGCTCCCCGAGCAGGCGGACGAGTACGACGGTCGCGTGCGCCTCGACCGGCTGTCCTACGTGCTGGGCGGGACGCGCTTCGCCGAGCGGCGCTTCGAGGGCGGCCGGTTCCTGCAGCACGGCATGCCGGAGTTCGGGGTCCTGGACGGCTTCGAGTACTCGCGGCGCCTCCCCGGCGGCGACCGCTGGGGCGCCAGCGTCGGGCTCATGCCCGAGCCCTTCCCCGACTACGACACGGGCGACGACATCCAGGTGTCCGCCTGGTACGAGTGGGTCGCCGACCAGACCGAGGAGCTCTCCGCCGCCGCCGGCTACCAGAAGTCGTGGCACAACGGCGAGCCGGACCGCGACCTGTTCGTCGGCCGGATCCGCTACCTGCCCGACGACGGCTGGGACTTCAACGGCAGCGCCTGGATCGACCTGTACGGCGACTCGGACGACTTCAAGGGCCCCGGCCTGGGCCTGACCCAGGCGATCCTGAGCACCGGCCGGCGGTGGGACGACGGCGACTCCCTGAACTTCGTGTACACGCACCTCGAGTTCGCGGAGATCGATCGCTACGAGTACACGCCGGTGGGTCCGGACCGCCTCGAGGACGCCCACCGCGACCGCCTCGCCGCGAGCGGCGTGAAGCAGATGGGCACGGACCGGCGCCTGCACGGCGGCCTCGGCCTGTGGCTCGACGAGGAGGACGACGGCGCCGACGCGCAGGTCGGCCTGGGACTCGACGACTTCCTGATGGACGAGAGCAACGCGGACGTGACCGGCTTCGTCACGTTCGGCAAGTTCACCACCGTCCTCGGCGCCCGCGCGTCCTACGGGCGCGCCTTCCGCAACGGGCGCTGGGACGTGATGTACGAGGCGTCGAACCAGGACCAGGTCGGCTTCGACGAGAACAACGACGACATCCCGCAGCATCGCGTGCGGGTCAGCACGGACTGGTTCGGCGCGGGGGGGTGGAGCCTGAACGTCTACGGAGACGTCACGATCTGGGACGAGGAGGGCGCCCTGACGGTAGGCTTCTACTTCACGCGGAGCTTCTGACGAACCCCATGGTGCAACGCCCCGGATCCCGCACGCTCACCCTCGCGGCCGCGCTCGCCTTCCTCGTGCTGGCGTGCGTCGTGCAGGGCCCCTCCGACGTCCAGCAACACCGCTGGTGGTCGGGCATCGGCCCCGTGCTGCCGCACGACTCGTTCCCCGCCGACTGCGGCCTGTGCCACGTCGGCGACGACTGGCAGAGCCTGCGCGGGGACTTCCAGTTCGACCACCTGGCCGAGACCGGCGTGCCGCTGATCGGCGCCCACCAGAGCGCGCGGTGCCTGCGCTGCCACAACGACCGCGGGCCGGTCGCCGTGTTCGCCTCGAAGGGCTGCCAGGGCTGCCACGAGGACATCCACTTCGGCCGGCTGGGCACGGACTGCACGTCCTGCCACACCGAGCAGACGTGGAACCCGTTCGGCCAGTACGCGCTGCACTACAAGACGCGCTTCCCGCTGACCGGCGTGCACGCGCAGACGGCCTGCCGCCGCTGCCACCCGGGCGCCGAGGTCGGCCAGTTCGTGCCCACCGACGTCGAGTGCGTGACGTGCCACCAGGACGACCTGGCGCGGGCCATCAACCCCAACCACGCCGGACTCGGCTGGGTCGACAACTGCGACCGCTGCCACATCCCCACGACCTGGAACCAGGCCGAGACGAACTGAGCGCCGCCCGGCCGCGCCCCTCGCCCCCCACCGGAGCCGGACCCCGCGGTGAGCCGCCCGGGCCCGGGGCGGAGATCCCCGCGCGCGCCACGGCCCCTTCCGAGCGCTCGAGGTCGCCCGGAGCGCGCCGGGCGAGGACCCCGGGCGGAGCCGCGGGGGGCGCTGGCCGAGAGTGCCGGGCGGAGCCGCGGGGTACGCCGTGGCGGGTGGGAGCCCCCTACGAAAGCGCATTGTTTGCGATGCGCTCAAGTTCCTCCCGCCAGGCCCCCGATGAGGCTCGCTGAAGAGGGCGGAAGCCGTTTCCGGACGGCTCCGGGCGCGCGCGGGGACGGTCGAGCCCCGCGCCCCGGGGCGCGCGGGGAGGGCCGCCGGAGAGAGCGGGGGAGCTCCATGAGAGGGATCGGAACGAAACGGTCGACGGGGCGCGCACGGCACGGCGCGCTCGTCGGGGTGGGCCTGGCGGCCCTGCTGCTCGCGGGCTGCGGAGGGGGCGACACGAGCTCGCTCTCCGCCAGCACCTCGCAGTCCTGCATGCTCTGCCACAACGGCTCGCAGCAGGACGACTACAGCGGGCCGGGCATCGAGAACCCGCACCCGTTCGGCGCGGCCTCGAACCTGCAGTGCACCACCTGCCACGGCGGCAACCCCAACGGGACCGGCAAGGACGACAGCCACGTCCCGCCCCCGCCGGGGATCGGCGTCCGCGCCGAGTGGAACGGCAACCGGCAGAAGTACTTCAACCGCCTGACCCTGACCGGCATTGACAAGATGCCCGACTACACGGTCGCGGGGCAGACGTACACGGCCGCCGACTACCTGCAGTTCATCAACCCCGGCGACCTCCGCGTGGTCACCCAGGGCCGCAGCTGCGGCACCTGCCACTCGAACCACGCCGACGTCGTGAACCAGAGCATGCTGGCCACGTCCGCCGGCATCTTCTCGGGGGCGGCCTACTCGATCGGCGCGGACTCGCGCGTGCCCGAGAGCGCCACGGACTACGTCAGCACCGCCGCGGACATGGGCTTCCGCGACGTGATCGACTCGACCTTCAACGCCGTCACCGCCGCCTTCGGGGACGTCCCGCGGCTGGTCGAGTACCCGGTCTACAGCGTGCGCAACGACGGCTCGCCGATGGCGATCCACAACAACCCGATCTACGACGAGGCGCAGCTCCTCGACGACCAGAACGCGGACGGATCCGTCATCACCGGCTCGCCCCTGGCGAACCTGATCCACGAGCAGGTCGCCTTCACCTGCGGGGACTGCCACCTGGGCAGCGCGGGCGCCAACAACCGCTCGGGGGACTACCGCTCGTCGGGCTGCACCGCGTGCCACATGCCCTACAGCCTGGGCGGCCGCAGCGGCAGCAGCGACCCGAACATCAACAAGCTCGAGCCCGTCGACCCCGACGACATCGACCCGCCCGAGCTCGCCCACGTGCGCACGCACCGCATCGCGAGCGTCGCGAAGACCCTGCCCGGCGGCCAGACGGTCCAGGGCATCGACGACTACGCGTGCGCGGGCTGCCACCAGGGCTCGAACCGCACCGTCATGCAGTACTGGGGCATCCGCCTCGACCAGAACGAGGACGTGCGGCGCAACCGGCAGTACCCGGCGAACCCCGCCTCGTACCAGCGCACGACGAACGACCCGCGGCTCTTCGACCCGGTCGTGGGCAACCACGAGTTCAACGGGCGCGACCACAACCAGTACCTGCTGTACGAGGACTACGACAACGACAGCCGCGACGACACGCCGCCCGACAT
>JAUIDW010000361.1 GCA_030428395.1 bacterium
GCCTGCGGGCCCTGGCGGTCGAGGTCGAGGGCGACGAGGAGGCCACCGCGCTGCTCGCGGAGCAGTGGGACGACCGCGGCATCCGCCGCGAGCTCGCCTACCTCGACGACGCGACGGCGGACACGCCGGAGTTCCTGCCGCGCTGCGTGCGCGCGGTGACGCGGCGGCTGCAGCTGGACGTCGTGCGCGAGGAGCTGCCGTCGGTCGCGGGCGCGATCGAGGAGGACCTCGAGCAGGGCGGCGACCGCACCGGCCCCGGCGCGGCCTTCCTGCGGCGCGTGCGTCAGGCCCTGCGCGCCGAGCGCAACGAGCGAGTCGGATCCGCCGGCGCCCCCGCGCTGGGCGCGCGCGCGGCCGTGGAGCTCTTCCGCGACTGCCGCGTCGGCGCCGAGCGCGTCGAGGGCGAGCTGGGCACCGACCTCTTCGCCACGACCGCCAGCCACACGGCCGCGGTCACGGCCACGCTGGGCACGGGCGCGCGCTCGGGCCTGGGCGTGTTCCGCCACCTGCTGCGCGCCGTCAGCGCCCCCGCCATCCTGCTGCACCTGTCGGTCCAGAACGCCACCCGCGGCAGCCGCGTCGGCCCCGTGGTCAACGCCTTCGCGCTGGCCGTGGGCCTGACGATCGTGTGCCTGGACGTGTTCGTCGAGGGCACGGACTTCCCGCGCATCGTCTCCGGCCTCGGCTTCGCCCTCGTCGTCGCCGGCGTCGCCTTCCTGCTGCTGATGTCGCGGCGCGTGTTCACGCCCGTCGTGCTGGCCGTCGTCGCCGCGCTGGCGACGCTGTTCGGCGCCGGCGCCCTCGCGGGCGGCCTCGAGTCCCGCCTGGGCGCGGTCGACCTCAGCGACGAGACCGGCGACCTCCGCAAGCTCGCCCTGGGCTTCGGCCTGTCCCTGATCGCCGCCCTGCTGCTCTGGGGCACCGAGCAGCTGCGCCTGCACCTCGTCCGCCGGCGCCGCGCGTAGGATGGTCGCCGTGAAGCGCGCCGCCGCGACGATCCTGCTCGCGCTCGCCGCCGGGTGCGGGGGCGAGGGGCCCGAGCCCGCGCCGTTCGTCGTCGGCGTGCACCGGTGGGACGACGCGGCGGTGGTCGAGGCCGTGCTGCGGGACGGGATCGGGCGGAGCGACGCGCGCGGTCCGTTCGCGGTCGTGCTGGCGCGGCCGGCCTGGGGCGACGGGGCGGAGCGTGTGCTGGACGCGCTGCCCGGCGCGGGCGCGGACGCGGTGGCGAGCTTCGTGGAGCGCAACGCGGAGCCCGGCGAGCACGCGGTGTGGGCGTTCGAGGACCTCGGGGTGCGCGCCGCGCTGCTGGACGCCGAGGAGCTGGCGGAGCTGCGCGCGCGGGACGACCCGGACACCGGCGAGCTGGCCGGGCTGGACCTGCGCTACCCGGGGGCGGGCGGGTACTGGACCTTCACGCTGCCCGGCTACGGCGCGGACGCGAACGAGGCCGTCGTCCACGCCGTGTTCCAGGACGCGCCGCGCTCCAGCTCAGGACACCTCGTGCGCCTGCGCCGGCAGCACGGCCGCTGGGCCGTCGTCGAGCACGCACTGGTCTGGATCAGCTGACCGTCCCCGAGGGCCACGGTGGACACCGGCGGACCCCGGTGGAGCCGGGCGCGCGCGGCCCCTAGGATGCGCCCGTGGACTGGGAAGCGCTGATCGAGCAGCCCGCCGTGCGGGTGGCGGGGACGTGGCTCGGGGTGGCGGTCGCGGCGTGGGTCGCCTACCTCGTCACGCGGCACGTGCTGGTGCGCGTCGTCCGCGCGCTGATCCAGCGCAGCCGCTTCGCCTGGGACGACGTGCTGGTCGAGCACCGCGTGTTCGCGCGGCTGTCGCTGCTGGCGCCGGCGGTCGCCTTCCACGTCGCCGCCACGGTCCTGCTGACCGACCCCGAGCAGGCCCAGTGGGCCGGCATGGTGCGGCGGCTGGCGATCGTGTGGATGATCCTGGCGGGCGCGCGCTCGGCGCACGCGGCGCTGGACGCCGCCGCGGCGATCGGGTCGGAGACGCGCGCGCTGAAGGGCAAGCCGCTGCGCAGCTACGTGCAGGTGCTCGAGCTCGTGCTGTGGCTCGGCGTCGGCATCCTGACGATCGCCACGCTGATCGAGAAGTCGCCCTGGGCCCTGCTGACCGGCCTGGGGGCGATGACGGCGATCCTGCTGCTCGTCTTCAAGGACACGATCCTGGGCTTCGTCGCCAGCCTGCAGATCGCCGGCAACGACATGATCCGCGTCGGCGACTGGGTCGAGATGCCGAAGTACGGCGCCGACGGCGACGTGATCGAGATCGGGCTGCACACGGTCAAGATCCGCAACTGGGACAAGACCGTCTCGACCATCCCCACCTACAACTTCATCACCGACGCGGTGAAGAACTGGCGCGGGATGTCGGAGTCCGGCGGGCGGCGGATCAAGCGCTCGGTGTCCCTCGACATGACCAGCGTGTCGTTCCTGGACCACGACGACCTCGAGCGGCTGCGCCGGATCCAGTACATCGCCGACTACCTCGAGGAGAAGGCGCGCGAGGTGGACGCCTGGAACGGCGAGCACGGCGTGGACGACTCCAGCCTCGTCAACGGCCGCCGCCTGACGAACCTGGGCACGTTCCGCGCCTACGTCGAGAGCTACCTGCGGCACCACCCGGAGATCCGCCAGGACATGACGTTCCTGGTGCGCCAGCTCCCGCCGGGGCCCGAGGGGCTGCCGCTCGAGGTCTACGTCTTCAGCGGCGAGCAGCGCTGGGTCCAGTACGAGGCCATCGTCGGCGACGTCTTCGACCACCTGCTGGCCGTCATCCCCGAGTTCGGCCTGCGCGTCTACCAGCGCCCCTCCGGCGCCGACCTGCGCGCGCTGGCGGGCGCGGTCGGCGCCCCGGACTCGCCGGACGGGGACGCGGACTAGCCTCGGGGCGGCGGTCGGGGGCCGCACGGAATCCGGTGCCGGCCGCTGAACCGGCCGCCGGCGTGGCCCAGGAGGGGCGACCATGATCACCCCCCGCCGCTCCGAGGACCGCGGGCACGCCGACCACGGCTGGCTCGACAGCTACCACACGTTCTCGTTCGCCGACTACCACGACCCCGAGTTCGTGCAGTTCGGCCTGCTGCGCGTCGTCAACCAGGACCGCGTGGCGCCCGGCCGCGGCTTCGGCACGCACGGGCACCGCGACATGGAGATCGTGTCGTACGTGCTCGACGGCGTGATGGAGCACCGGGACAGCATGGGCAACGGCTCGCAGATGCGACCGGGCGACGTGCAGCTGATGTCGGCCGGCACGGGCGTGACGCACAGCGAGTTCAACGGCTCGGGCGAGGACCCGCTGCACTTCCTGCAGATGTGGGTCTTCCCGCGCGAGGGCGGCACGCCGCCGCGCTACGAGCAGAAGCACTTCCCCGACGACGAGCGCCGCGGCCGGCTGCGGCTGGTCGTGTCGCCCGACGGCGCCGACGGCTCGCTGACGATCGGCCAGGACGCGCGGCTCTTCGCCGGGCTCGTCGAGGGCGGCGACACCGTGCGCCACGCGATCCCCGACGGCCGCGCGGCGTGGCTCCACGTCGCCCGCGGCGACGTCGAGCTGAACGGCGAGCCGCTCCGGCCCGGCGACGGCGCCGCGATCCGCGACGAGCGCGAGCTGCAGCTCGCCTCGAGCGCCGGCGCCGAGGTCGTGCTGTGGGAGCTTCCGGACCCCGCCTGACCCCCCGCCGACGGCGGCGGCCGCGGCGCGCACCGCGGCCGGCGCCCGGCTTGTGAGCCCGCGCGGGGCTGGGGTATCGTGGCGGGCCGTGCCTGCCACCGACCAGGACCTCGTCGCGCGCTGGAGGGACGAGCCCGCGCCGCTCCTCCCGCTGCTGCACGCGTTCCACGCGCGCGACGGGTACCTGTCGGACGACGCGCTGCGCGCGGTGTCGAAGGGGCTGCGGATCCCGCTCGCCGACCTGTACGGGACGGTCACCTTCTACCACCACTTCTCGCGCGTCGAGGGCGGCCGCGAGCGCCCGCGGGTCTGCACCGGGCCGATCTGCCGCCTGAACGGCGCGGACGAGCTGCTGCGGCAGCTCCCCGGAGCGACCGCGATGCCGTGCTCCGGGCGCTGCGACGAGCCGGTGTCCGTGCTGCGCGGCGACTCCTACCTGCTGGGCGCGGCCGGCGGGGAGACGTCGGAGCAGCCGCCGCCGCTGCCCCCGGTGAACCCGGAGGGCCTGGACGAGTGCTGCTTCGCGCACATCCGCGAGGAGGGCCGCGCGACGCTCGCCGGCTACCGCGCGACGGGCGGGTACCGCGCCCTCGAGCGCGCCGTTCGCGAGATGAGCCCTGCCGACGTCCTGGACGTGATCGACCGCAGCGGCCTGGCCGGCCGCGGCGGCGCGGGCTTCCCCACCGGACGCAAGTGGCGCGCGGTGGCCGAGGCCCCCGGCGACCCGAAGACGATCGTGTGCAACGCGGACGAGGGCGAGCCGGGGTGCTTCAAGGACCGCGTGCTGATGGACCGCGACCCGCACGCGGTGCTCGAGGGCATGGCGCTGGCCGCCTACGCGACCGGCGCGCCGCGCGGGTTCCTGTACCTGCGCTACGAGTACCCGCACACGGAGCGGATCCTCGAGCGCGCCCTGGCCGAGGCCACCGCGGCCGGCCTGCTGGGCGAGGGCATCCTGGGGACCGACTTCACCTTCCGCGTGTACGTGCGCCGCGGCGCGGGCGCGTACATCTGCGGCGAGGAGACGTCGCTGCTGAACAGCCTCGAGGGCAAGCACCCCTTCCCGCGCAACCGGCCGCCCTACCCGGTCACGCACGGGTTCGAGGACCTGCCGACGGTCGTCAACAACGTCGAGACGCTGGCCTGCGCGCCGGCCATCGTCGCGCGCGGCGCCGACTGGTACCGCGGCCTGGGCCGGGGCGACCACGCGGGGACGAAGATCATCAGCCTGTCCGGCGACGTCCAGCGCCCCGGCAACTACGAGGTGCCGATCGGCCTGCCGCTGCCGACGCTGCTGGACGAGTGGGCCGGAGGGCCGCGCCCGGGGCGCACGCTGCAGGCGGTGACCATGGCGGGGCTGTCGGGCGGCTTCGTGCGGGACCTCGACGTCACGCTGGACGAGCCCGCGCTGCGCGCCCGCGGCACGTTCCTGGGGGCCGGCGGTATCATGGCCTTCGACGACACGCGCGACATCGTCGACCTCGCGCGGCAGGCCATGTCCTTCTTCGCCCACGAGTCCTGCGGCAAGTGCTTCCCGTGCCGGATCGGCACGCAGCGCCTGACCGAGCGGCTCTCGGGCGAGGCGGGGCCGCTCGACGCGGACACGTGGAAGGCCGAGGTCCACGACATCGGGCACACGATGGCCGCCGTCAGCGCCTGCGGCCTGGGCGTGGCCGCGCCGCTGGTCACCGAGAGCCTGCTGCGCGACTTCCCCGCGGAGGTCGACGCCCACCTGGAGGCTCGCCGGTCGAGCCGCTAGCTGTCGTTTCCAGGCACGTTGTTCACCCCGAGCCCGCGATCCGGGTCATGGGTGGATGGCAGTCGAGGCTGCCGTGGGGTCGGACGTGGTTGTAGTAGCGCAGCCAGGGAGGCAGCGCCAGA
>JAUIDW010000362.1 GCA_030428395.1 bacterium
CGAAGGCCTGCCGCTCGGGGTCCGCGTGCAGCGGCGCGAGGCTGGCGACCAGGCGCGCGCCGTCGGTCCCCGGCAGCTCGCCCGCCCAGCCGGCGACGAGCTCCTCGGGATCGGACGCCGAGGGCGGCGCGGCCGGCGGACCGGTGCGCCGCGCGCGGTGCACGAGCAGCAGGGCCAGCACCACGGCGACCGCCGCGAGCACGAGCCCGAGCTGCAGCAGCGGGCGGGCCCTACCCGCGCGCCCGCGCCCGTCGTCGAGGTCCGTCCGCACCACGTGGAGCGTCCGCGAGGCTCAGGCCCCCTCCTCGTCCCAGTTCTCGCGCTTGTTCTTGTTCCACCAGTGCTGCCACTCGTTCGGGTCCCAGAGCTTCTGACCCGACAGGGCCTGCAGGCTGCTGATCAGCGGCGCGGCGATGACGTCGTAGCGCTCGCGCGCGATCACGTCGTTCACGTCGGAGTCCACCTGGCCCTTGATCGACATGAGCTGCTTCAGCATGGCCTCGAAGACGTCCTTGCGCACGTCGAGCTCGGCGCCCTCGAAGTTGCCCAGCGCCTCGGCGGCGGCGGCCTGGATGACGGCCTCGTGGTGCGGCAGCAGGCCGACCAGCGGCTTGATCGCGTCGTCGTCGCGCGTCGCGCCCAGCGAGCGGATCAGCTGCCGCTGGACGAGCATGTCGTCGCGGTGGCTCTTGTGGCCGATCCACTTCGAGAGCGGCTTGACGCTCTCCGGCCCCATCTCGCCGAAGGCAGCGGCCACGGCCACGGCGAGCCGGTTGTCCGGCAGGCCCTCGTCGTCCGCCTTGCGCTTGGCGCCGAGGCCCTTCTCGAGCCCCTTCACGATCGACGCGCGATCCTTGGGCCCGCTGCGCGCGAACTCCTGGATCAGCGTGTCGACGACGGCGACGGCCTCGAGGTCCTCGTCGCCGCGCTCCTTGACGTGGGCCTCGAAGGTGGCGACCAGCTCCTTCACCTCGGGCCGCTTGTCGGGGACGTCGTCCTGGAGCGCGGGAGCGACGACGGGGGCCGCCCACAGGAGCAGGGCGGCGGAGAGGGTGGCGATCACGGCGTGTTCCTCCTGGGATGGTCGCGGTCCGGTCCCGGCCGTTCGCTCCGCGTCCCCGTCCCCACCCGCTTCCCGGGGGCCCTCGGAGCGGCCGGACCCGTCCCTGCGTGTGTCGTCATCTTAGGGCAACCCCCATGCCGTGGAAGCCCCGCCGGGGCGCCGCGGGGGCTCCGACGACCCGCCCGCGGGATCCTTCCCGCGCTGCGCGGTCAGCGCCCGGCGCGGGAGCGGTAGCGCTCCTCGACCTCGGCGAAGCGCTGCCGCAGGGCTCGCGCGACCGGGCCCGCCGCTCCGGCCAGGGCCGGGGCGTGGTCGAGGACCGACACGACCGGCAGGATCCGGCCGCTGCTGTTGGTCAGCAGCACCTCGCTCGCGCGCGCCAGCTCGTCCAGCCGCACGGGGCGCTCCTGGAGCGGGACGCCGTCGAGCGGGCGCTCCGCCAGCTCCGCCAGCAGGCGCTGCCGCACGACGCCGGGCAGTCCGCCGCTCTCCAGCGTCGGCGTCGCCAGCGCGCCGTCGACGACGACGAAGACGTTCGAGATCGTGCCCTCGCACAGCTCGCCGTCGGCGTTGACGACCAGGGCCTCCCAGGCCCCGCGCGCGCGGGCCTCCTCGCGCGCCAGCACGTACCGCAGCCGGTTGGTCGACTTCAGGTTGTCGACGACGTGGGCCAGCTTCGGGCTCGACGAGACCGCCACGACGGCGCCGGGGTCGGGCGGCCGCGCGACGTCGCGCGCGCCGAGCACCAGCGTCGGGCCCGCGCCGGGGACGCCGCGCGTGAGCGTCATCCGCACGACGAGCTCGTGGTCGGGCAGGACGCTCACGTAGGCGGAGAGCGCCTCCTCCAGGTCCCACGGCAGCGGCACCGGTATGCCGAGCGCGCCGACGCCCTCGAGCAGGCGCTCGAGGTGGTCCGCGAGGAAGTACAGCACGCCGTCCGCGCGGTAGATCGACTCGAACACCGACAGCCCCAGCAGGAAGCCGGCGTCGTCGACCGACACGCGGCCCTCCCCGGGCGCGCAGAGCTCGCCGTTCACCCAGGCCGGGTACGGGGCGGTCACGGCACGCGCTCCGCCGGTCCGGTCGTGGCCCGCAGCGGCGGCGCCTCGTCGGCGAGCCGCACGCCGCGCCAGGGGTCGTCCCCGCCCTCGACCAGCGCCGCGGCCAGGCCGGCGGCCTTCGCCAGCGTCTCGCGGTCCTCCGCCGTCGGGTCCGACGAGAAGGTGATGCCGCCGCCGACGCGGAACGAGACCTCGCCCAGGCCGCCGGGCTCGCCGCGCCACAGCAGCGTGCGGATCAGGATGTTGAAGCAGGCCCGGCCGCGGGCGTCGATCCAGCCCAGGGAGCCGGTGAAGAAGCCGCGCCCCTCGCCCTCGAGCTCCGCGATGACCTCCATGCTGCGCAGCTTCGGCGCGCCGGTGACCGAGCCCCCGGGGAACAGCGCCGCGAGCACCTCGACGGCGTCGGCGCCGGGCCGCAGGTCGGCCACGACGTCCGCGACGAGGTGGTGCACGGAGGGATAGGTCTCGAGCGTCGGCAGGCCCTCGACGCGCACGCCGCCGGGCGCGGCGACCCGTCCGAGGTCGTTGCGCTCGAGGTCGACGATCATGACGAGCTCGGCGCGGTCCTTGTCGCTCTCGAGCAGCTCCCGGGCGCGCGCGCGGTCGGCCGAGGCGGTCCCGCCGCGGGGCGCCGTGCCCTTGATGGGCCGCGTGCGCGCGACGCCGTCCGCGACGCGGACCAGCAGCTCCGGCGAGGAGGAGAGCACCGCGCCGCGCCGGGGGCCGGCGCCGTCGGCCCCGTCCCAGGAGACGAACCCCGCGAAGGGCGCGGGGTTCACCTCGCGCAGGCGGTGGTACAGGCCGACGGGGTCGGCCCGCACGGTGCGCGTGAAGCGGTGCGCGAGGTTGACCTGGTACACGTCGCCCGCGGCGATGAACTCGATCCCGCGCTGGATCCGGCGGCGGTGCACGGAGCCCGGAGTGTGCCGCTGGAGCGGCCCCAGCGCGGCCGGCGCGGGCGGGGCGTCCCCGCCCTCCGCGAGCGCGGCCAGCACGGCCTCGCGCCGCTCCTCCACCCCGGGGCGCTCGGCCCCGTCGCCGTCGAGGTCCTCGCCCAGCACCAGCCAGGCACGACCGTCGTCGGGGTCCCACGTCAGGAAGTCGGCATAGATTCCGCCGAGCAGGTCGGGGAAGCCCCACGGCTCGGCGGGCGCGCCGACCGGGCGCTCGCCCGCCACGCCGAGGTCGTAGGCGAGCGCGCCCAGGAACCCGCCCGCGAAGGGCCCGGGCACGTCTCCGGCGCCCTCGAGCCGCACGGACTCGAGCGCGCGGCGCAGGACCTCGGGCCAGGGCTCGCCGCCCGTGCCCTCCAGCGCCACGAGCGGGTCGAAGCCGAGCACGTGCGCGGCGCCCGGGGCGCCGGTGGCGCTCTCGCAGAGCACCAGCCCGCGCCGTTCGCGCAGGCGCCACAGCGCGTCGGCGGGCGCGACGTCCGGCGCGGGGAACGCGGACAGGCGCACGCGGCGCCGGGGAGGGAGGGATCGGGGGCTCAAGCGGCGGGCTGGGAAGCGGGTGTCGAGCGACGGGCCGGACCCGCGGGCCCGGGCGGGCCCCGGACGGCGCGCGGGCTCGGGAGCGGGACCGGGACCGGGACCGGGACCGGGGGGACGGGCCGGGGACTCCCTGGGCGGCCGGCACCTCGCCGGGTCTCCGGGGGGTCCCGGCGAGGCGCCGGCGGGGCCGGGGAGGCCCATTCTCGGCCGCCGGGGGGGTGTTCCACAACCGGGGGCTTGCGTCTCCCCCCCCGCGCGGCCGATACGCCCGTTGGACCGACTGCACGAGGACCCTCATGAGCTTCCGCACGCCCACCTGGATGGCGGCCGCCGCCTTCGCCGCCGGCCTCGCCGCTCCCACGCCCTTTCAGGACCCGACCCCGCAACCCGACTCGCTCGAGGTCCGGGTCCAGAAGCTGGAGCGCGAGCTCCAGCAGGTGAAGCAGAAGAGCGCCAGCGTCGAGGAGCTCGAGCAGAAGGTCGCCGCGGTCGAGGAGTACCTGCAGCGGCTCGGGCGCGCGGCGGAGGAGTCCGGCGCCGCGCTCGACTACGCCGTCGAGAAGGGCTTCGCCTGGGGCATGAACCCCGACGCCCACGAGGCGCTGGTGTACGGCATCCACTCGCTGTCCGAGGCGGCCCGCACCAAGGTGCCCGGCGTGCCGCCGCCCGAGGAGGTCGCGCCGGATCCGCGGCGCAGCCGCTTCCAGCGCGAGAAGTAGCGCCGCTACCCTGGCGGCATGGACGAGCGAGCCACGCCGGGGACGATCCAGTTCGACGACTTCCTCGCGGTCGACCTGCGGGTCGGACGCGTGCTGTCCGCGCGCTTGAACCCGGCGGCGCGGGTCCCGGCCTTCGTGCTGGAGCTCGACTTCGGCCCGCTGGGCACGCGCACGAGCTCGGCCCAGCTGACCGCAAACTACGACGCGGCCGACCTGGTCGGGCGCCAGGTCGTGGCGGTGATGAACTTCCCGCCCAAGCGCGTCGCCGGGGTGCGCTCGGAGGTGCTCGTGCTGGGCGCGGTCTCGGAGTCGCACGGCACGGTGCTGCTCGCCACCGAGCGCGAGGTGCCCGCGGGCACGCCCGTCCGGTAGGACCGGGCGGCTCCCGTCGGTACGATGCGCGCGCCCATGAAGAGACGCACGTTCACGCCGACCGAGGCGAACCGCACCCTGCCGCTCGTCCGCCGCATCGTCGCCGACATCCTGGACACGGGCCGCCGCCTGCGCGAGCTGGCGGAGGCGGGCCCGCCGGCCGAGGAGACCGAGGAGTTCCGCGCGGGGCGCGCCGAGCTCCGCCGGCTGACCGACGAGCTCGCCGAGCTGGGCTGCGAGTACAAGGACTGGAGCTTCGACGCCGGGCTCGTGGACTTCCCCGCCCGCATCGACGGCGAGCCGGTGCTCCTGTGCTGGCGCTCGGACGAGGACCAGGTGAGCTGGTTCCACACCGCCGACGCGGGCTTCGCCGGGCGCGAGCGCATCCCGGCCGAGCTGCTCGTCGAGTAGGGCGCGGCGCGGCCGCTCAGGACCCGCCGACGGCGCCCTCGACCTCGCGCATCAGCGAGGCCATCTCGCGCTCGACCTCGGGTCCCGCGGCCGCGAGCGCCTCGCGCGCCTGGTCGAGGCTGCGCTGCGCCTGGACCGCGTCGCCCAGCGCCGCGCGCGCGAGCGCCAGGAAGGCCTGCTGCAGGACGCGCTCGCGCGCGTCCCCGGCGCGGCCCTCGAGCAGCAGGCGCACGCCCTCCTCGGGCTCGCCGCCGCGCACGGCGCAGGCGCCGCGCAGCAGGGTGGTGTCCTCCGCGCCCTCCACGAGCACGCCGAGGGCGCGGACCGCGAACCCGATCCGCTCCGGGTACGCGTCGGTCGCGAGCGGGACGCGCAGCAGCGCCCAGATCTGCTCCACGATGAGCCGCGGGTCCATCGACCAGAGCAAGACTGTGGCCTGACC
>JAUIDW010000019.1 GCA_030428395.1 bacterium
CCTGCCCGCGGATCCGCAGCTCGCCGTCGGCCAGGGTCAGCCGGCCGTGCAGCTCGGGCTCGTCGATCGAGCCGGAGATCCGCAGGGCCCCGGAGGCCGCCCCGTCGGTGCGGCGCAGCGCCTGCACCCGCTGGCCCAGCCACTCCAGGTCGACGTCCTCGACGACCGTCGCGAGCTCGAGCGGCGCGGACCGCAGCGGCGCCGGCCCCACCTCCAGCAAGCTCCGCAGGTCCAGCGGCGAGCCCAGCCGGCCGTCCAGCGACACGCTGGCCAGCGCGCCGATGCGCGCGAGGCTCTCGCGGACCAACAGGCCCTCGTCGCCGAGCTCGAGGTTCAGCTGGACGGCGGTGGCGAGGTCCTCCCCCTCCGGCGTGCGCAGCGACCCGGAGGCCTCGACCGCGAGGGAGCCCGACAGCGCGCTCCACGCGCCCGCGAGGGCGAGCCGCGCCGAGGCGGCGCCGTCCGCGCGCCAGTCCAGCTCCGCGGGCCACAGCTCGCCGAGCGACGGCCAGTCCAGCGCGCCCTCCAGGCGCAGGGGACCGTCGGCGAGCACGGCCGCGCCGCCGGCCGCGAGGTCCAGCGGCAGCTCGCCGGCGAGCGACAGCGCGACGTCGTCGCCCTCGGCCAGCTCGAGACGCTCGAGCGCGAGGACGCGGTCGGCCAGCACGGCGTCCCACGTCGCCCGCCACGCGTGCCCGTCGAGCCCCGCCCACGCGAGGTCCGCCAGCGCGCCGCGCGCGCGCACCCGCGGCGCGCCGCCCAGGCCGCTCGCCTCGAGCTCGAGGTCCAGCGGCCCCAGCGTGAACCCCGGCGGCAGCTCGGGCGCCGCGAACGGCTGGACCCGCAGGCCCGCCGCGCGCGCGACGACCGACACCCCGCCGTCCGCGGGGGTGACGGCGACCTCGAGCTCGCCCGCCGTCCCGACCAGCCGCAGCGCCTCGACGCGCGGGCCCGCGTCGGTGAGCGCGATGCGCGCCGGCGCCTCGAGCGCGAGCTCGTCGTCGCCCGCCGCGAGCCGCAGGGCGTCGACGCGCGCCTCGAACTGCTGCGCGAAGAGGTCCGCGCAGCTCGCGGCGAGGTCCAGCTGGCCCCAGGGTGTCTCGAGCCGCGAGCTCTCGACCTGGAACGCTCCGCCGGCGGCGCGCACGTCGAGGCTCCAGGGTCCCAGGTCCTCGCCCGCGGCGCGCAGCGACTCGCCGCGCAGCGAGGCCGTGCCGTCCAGCGCGCGGAGCGACCCGTCGAGGTCGGCCTCGAAGGCCACGACGTCGGCCTCGCCGAGGAACGACTCGAGCGCCGGCGACCAGCCCGACAGGCGGCGCAGCTCGCCCTCGAGGAGCAGGTCCTCGAACGCGAGCGGCGCCAGCACGACGCGCCCGCTGCCGGTCGCGCGCGCGTCCTCGCCGTCGACCAGCAGCTGGCCGAGCCGCAGGCTGCGCTCGTCGCCGCTCGCCGCGAGGCGCACCTGCCCCAGCGCGCGGTCGGCGATCCGCACGTCGACGCCGTCCAGCGCGGCGTCCCAGGTCGGCTCCCCCACCGTCCCGCCGACGCGCACGTCCCCGGCGAGCGAACCGGACCAGCCGCTCTGCCCCAGCAGCTCGCCCAGCGGCGCCAGGTCGCCGAAGCGGGCGCGCGCGTCGAGCTCGACGTCCCAGTCGACCGCGTCGGTGGCGACGTTCCAGCCGACGCGACCGCGGACCACGTCGAGGCGTCCGCCGACGGTCTCGACGAAGCCGCTCTCGACGCGCAGGCCGTCGGGCGCCAGCGAGGCGACGAGCTCGACGTCGTGGGGCGGCGCGTCCTCGAGCGGCGCGAGGCGCGCCAGGTCGCGCACGCGCGCCTCGAGACGCGCCGACGCGCCGCCGACCAGCGCGGCCAGGTCCGGGGCGCCGAGGTCGACCCGCGCGTCGACAGCGCGCAGCAGGTTGGGGCCCTGCACGAGCTCCAGGCTCGGCACCCGCAGGTCCGCGCCCTCGAGCTCGGCCTCGGCGGCGACGGTGTCCGCCTCGCGGCCGCGCCAGGTCGGGCGCGTCCAGTCGACGCGGGCCGAGGCCGTGGGCCCCGCGTCGCCGGCGAGGGCCAGCGCGACCTCCCCCGCGAGCGCGACGGTCCCGCCGAGCTGCTCGGCCTCCAGCTCCGGCCACCAGAAGGCGACCCGGCCGGCGTCGAACCCCTCGCCGTCGAGCCGCGCGACCAGCCGGTCGTCCGCCAGCTCGCCGTCGGTGCGCAGCGAACCGCCGAGGGCGCGCAGCGACACGTCCCAGGCGACGCGCCGCGCGGCCAGCCCGCCCAGGTCGACCGTGGAGCCCTCCTCGACGTGCACGGGCCCGGCGTCGAGCCGCTCGAGGTGGATCCGGCCCGCCGCGTACCGCGCGCGCAGGCCCAGGCCGAGCTCGAGCGGCACGCCCGCGGCGGGCTCCCAGGCGAGGTTGCCGACGCGCCCCTCCACGACGTCGCCGGGCTCGGCCCCGGCGTCGCCGGGCGCGACGTCGAGCTCCGCGCCGCGCACGTCGAGGCGACCTTGCGCGAGCCGGACCGTCACCTCCGCGTCGCGCAGCTCGACCGCGGGGAGCGCGTCGGGGAGCGCGGGCCACTCCGCGGGGGCGTCCGGGTCCGGTTCCGCGCCCCGCGTCGCGTCGACCTCGAGCCGCAGGCCCTCCAGCGCGACGCCGCGGACGCCGGCGAGATTCCCGCGCAGCAGCTCGCGAGCGGCGAGGCGCACCGCGAGCCGTCGCCAGGCGAGCGCGCGCAGCGGCGCGTCCTCGTCCGTCGCCACGGCGCGCACGTCCTCGAGCTCGAGCGTGTTCCACCAGTCCCCGCGGACCCGGCCGACCGACAGCTCGAGGCCGAGCCACGGCCCGGCGGCGCCCGCGCCGCGCGCGAGCAGCGGGTGCAGCACGAAGCCCCGCGTGACGTACAGCAGCACCGGCGCCAGCAGCAGCACCAGGAGCGTGCACCCCAGGCGCCGCCTCCACCGCCGGGGCCGACCGGCGGGGGCCGCCCCGGCGCCGCGGTCCGGCGCCGCCCCGGTCCGTGCGCCGTCGCGCGCGGGCGGCGCGTCGTCGCGCTCGGACTCCGCGCTCACCCGGCGCCGTCTTCCGGTTCGGCCCGCTCGCCGACGCCGGGGGGCGCGTCGACGAGCTCGATCGGGCGCGGCAGGGTCACGAAGAGCAGGCACCCCTCCCGCGAGCTCGGCCGGTGCGCGCTGCCCGGCGGGTGCTGCACGTACGTGCCCGCCCCGTAGGTGCGGCCGCCGTCCTCGAGCGAGCCCTCCAGCACCAGGTACTGCTCGCCCTCCGGGTGGCGATGCGCGCCGTAGCTCGCCCCGGGCCGGAAGCGCAGCAGCACGGCGGAGAGACCGCTGTCCCCGTCGTAGTGGAGCTTCTTCCACTCGACGCCCGCGAACGGCGTCGGCCGCCAGGGCTGCGCCGCGGTCTCGACGTATCGGCTCGGCACGACCGGACGGGGCAGTCTACCGGCGCGGCGCTTCCCAGTCCCCGCCGATGCGCGCCACGAGCATGCGGTCGGCCCAGCGCGGCGCGAGCGCGCTCAGGATCCCCAGGAGCCGCCACTTCGGACGGAGGCAACGCTCCGGCCGGGGGCGGCGGTCGAGCGCGAGCACCTCCCGCGCGACGGACTCCGGGCCGTCGGCGCGCGCGAGGTCGGGGTCGGCCAGGCCGGCCGGGTTCGGCTGGGCGTCGAAGAACCCCGTGGTCGTGAGGCCGGGCGCGAGCGTGCACACGGCGATGCCCTCGCGCGCCCACTCGACCCGCAGGGCCTCGCCGATCGACACGACCGCCGCCTTCGTCGCCGAGTACACCGCCTGCCCCGGGATGCCGCGCCGCCCCACGACCGAGGCGACGTTGACGACGACGGGCCGATCCCCGCGCCGCAGCAGCGGCAGCCCGTCCCGGCACGCGCGCAGCAGCGCGGTGACGTTCGTCTCGACGACCCGGCGCACGAGCGCGTCGTCCAGCTCCTCGACCCGCGCGCGGTAGCCCATGCCGGCGTTGTTGACGAGCAGGTCGAGCCCGCCGAACGCCTCCGCCACCCGCGCCACCGCCGCCCGCAGCGCGTCCGCGTCCAGCAGGTCGCACGGCAGCACGAGGTGCTCGCCGGCCGCGGGCCGCTCGCCGCCCGGTCCGCGCAGCGCCCCCTCGACCTCCGCGAGCCGGTCCGCCCGGCGCGCGAGCAGCGCCACGCGGTAGCCCGCCGCCGCGAGCACCCGCGCCGTGGCCGCGCCGATGCCCGACGACGCGCCGGTCACCAGGGCCCTGCGCCGCGCGCTCACCGGCTGGTCGTCTTGCGCAGGACGACGAGCTTCTGGATCCAGTCCTGACGCGTGCGGAGGATGCGCCGCACCGTCGGGTCGCGGTCGCCGAACTGCTGCACCACGTCGTCCTCCCAGCCCGCGGTCGCCTCGAACGCCGCCTCGAGCAGGTCCTTGGCCTCCCCCGCGCAGCGCTGGTACTCCGCGTGGTCCTCCGCGTCCCGCGCCTCCGTCGCCTTCACCAGCCACTCCTGGGCGGTGGCCGCCTGATCCTGCGCCACCTGCCAGACGAACGAGCCCAGCAGCTCGCCCGGCGTGCCCTCGAACGGCCCGACCCCCGAGCCGCGCGCGGCCCGCGCGGTCGGCGGCTCCTCCGGCGGCAGGTCGTCGAACGGCGTGGACCCCGGCGCCGCCCGGACCGCCTCGCCCGTCGCCGCGGTCTCGGCGCCGTCGTCCTCCCGCGTCGAGGCCCAGAACCCGACCGCCAGGATCCCGACGATGACGAAGAGGCTCGCCCCGAAGGCTGCGGACATCCCCGGCGAGCCGGCGCGCGGTCGGCGTGAGGCCATCCGCAGACTCTACCCCGAAGGCCGCCGCAGCCGCGCGGCGTAGCCGCCGTCCACGGGCCCGGCCCCACCCTCGACCTCGGGCAGGACCTCCCGTTCCACCTCCATCCCCCACCCAGGGTGGGAGTCGAGGAAGCGGCGGACGAGCTGGCCGTTCTCGGCGGGCTCGAGGCTGCACGTCGACCACACGAGGCGCCCGCCGGGGCGGACGTGCTCGGCGGCCTGGTCGAGCAGGCGGACCTGGAGCTCGCGGAGCGAGGCGCGGGTGGCGGGGCCGTGGCGCCAGCGCGCCTCGGGGCGCTGGGCCAGGACGCCGGTGTTGGAGCAGGGGGCGTCGACGAGGACGCCGTCGAAGAGACCGAGGTCGGCGGGCTCGGTTGCGCTTGCGGTCGGATCTTCTCGGGGGGCGTCCGGTGCGGGGAAGGCGGGCAGGGGGCGCGCGGTCTCGGAGTCGATGGGGACGATGCGCACGCGCTCGCCCAGGTGCAGGCGCGCGGCGGTCTCCTCCAGACGCTCCGCCTCGCGCGGGCCGATGGCGCAGGCGGTGACGGTCGCGCCGGCCTCGGCGAGCACCGCGGTCTTGCCGCCCGGGGAGGCGCACAGGTCGAGCACGCGCTCGCCGGACCGCGCCTCGAGCAGCTCCGCCGCGCGGAGGGCGGCCTCGCCCTGCACCGTGGCGCGGCCCTCGCGGAAGGCCGGCGAGGCGATCACGGCCTCGGTGCGGTCGGGGTCGAGCAGGACCAGGCGCGGGTGCCCGGAGGCGCGCGCGCCCTCGAGCTCGGCCAGCAGCGCGTCGCGCGGGGTCTCGCCGACGGCGCGCACGGAGAGCGGGGGCTCGGCCAGGCAGGCGCGGGCCAGCGCCTCGGCGCGCTCGGGGCCGTGGCGCTTGCGCCAGGCCTTCATCAGCGCCGACGGCATCGAGAGCGCGTCCTCCGCCCACAGCAGCGGGTGCTCGTCGGGGTCGCGGAACACGGGCTCGCGGAAGTGCAGCTCGCGGCCGGGGACGTCGCGGCGCGGGTCGCCGACGTGGCCGGGCTCCAGGTTGCGCAGCACCGCGCGCAGCACGGCGTTCGCGTAGCGCGCCTTCGACGGACCCAGGGTCGCGTGCACGTTCGCGACCGTCTCGGAGACGATCGCGTGCGGCGGGATGCGGTCGAAGAAGAGCGCCTGGGCGCAGCCGATGTGCAGGTGCGTGGTCATCTCCGGCGTCGGCTTGCCGCGCGCGTAGTGGCGCACGACGGCGCGGAGCGTGCCGCGGCGGCGCACCTCGGTGCCGACGAGGCGGCGCAGCAGGCCGCGGTCGCGGGCGTCGAACCCGTGCTCGGCCGCCACGCGCGCGACGGCGCGCAGGGGCGTGGTGCGGCCCTCGTCGCTGCGCAGGATCTCCCAGGCGGCCATGCGCGGCACGGCTCAGCCCTCCCCGTCCGCGGCGCCGCCGAGTCGCGCGCCCTGCTCGAGCCGCGCGCCGCGCAGGAAGTCGGCCGCCGGCATGGCGCGCTTGCCGGCGGGCTTGACCTCGACGAGCTCGAGGGCGTCGGCGCCGCAGGCGACGACCAGGCGCTCGGCCGCCTCGAGCACCTCGCCGGGCGCGCCGCGCGCACCGGGCACGACGCGGGCGCGCAGCACCTGCAGGGCCCGGCCGTCGGGCAGCGTGGCGCGCGACGTGGGCCAGGGGTGCATGGCGCGCACGTGGCGCTCGAGCTCGGCCGCCGTCCGCGTCCAGTCGACGTCGCCGTCGTGCTTCTTCAGCTTCGGCGCGTACGTCGCCCGGGCGGGATCCTGCGGGGTGAAGCGCGCGTCGCCCGACTCCAGCAGGTCCAGCGCCTCGACCGCCGCGCGGCCGCCGAGCTCGGCCAGGTCCGCGAGCAGGCTGCCGGCCGTGGCGTCGGGCGGGACGGGGTGCGGGCGGGCCACGAGCACGTCGCCCTCGTCCAGGGCGGGCACGATGCGCTGGATGGTGACGCCGGTCTCGGCGTCGCCGCAGAGCAGCGCGTACTGGATCGGCGACGCCCCGCGATGCCGCGGGAGCAGCGAGGCGTGGACGTTCAGGCAGCCGTGCGGCGCGAGGTCCAGCAGCGAGCGCTTCAGCAGGACGCCGTAGCTGGCCACGAGCAGGACGGCGGGGTCGGCGGCGCGCAGCGCGTCCAGCACGTCGTCGGCGTGCGGGTCGCGGGGGCGCAGCACCGGCACCCCGCGCCCCTCGGCGAGCTCGACCAGCGGGTGCTCGGTCGAGCGCGAGCGCCCGGATCGGCGCTCGGGCGGGGTGACGAGCGCCGTCACCGCGTGGCGGCTGTCCAGCACGCGCCGCAGGACGGGGGTCGCGAACGGCGGGGACCCGAGGAACGCGACGCGCACGCGCGGTCAGGAAACGTAGGGGTCGACCGAGGCCTTGAGCTGGTCGTAGGGCTGGCTGCCGACGATCTGCTTGGCGACCTCGCCGGACTGGATGACCAGGAAGGTCGGGATGGCGGTGATGCCGTAGCGCGCCGGGACCTCGGGGTTGTCCTGGGTGTTCAGCTTCACGACCTTCAGCTTGCCGTCGTACTCCTGGGCCAGCTTGTCGACGTACGGGCCCATGGCGCGGCAGGGCCCGCACCACTCGGCCCAGAAGTCCACGAAGACGGGCACGTCGCTCTGGAGGACGGTGGCCTCCCAGGTGTTGTCGGTCACGTCGAGGGCGTTGCTCATGATTCGGATCTCGTCGTCTGGGGACGCTCCCTGCGATGCCGGGCGGGCCCCCGGCGTTTCGCGGGGTCCAGAGAGCGGCGTGTGGGGGCAGAATATGGGCCACGGCCGGTGCGGGGTCCACCCCGCGCCGGGGTCCCCGCGCGCGGGCTCGCCGCAAGCGCGGGGCGCTCGCTAGGATGCGCACGGGGAGAGGGAGCTTGACCGAGACGAAGATCGTGCCCGATCTGTCGGGACGGACCGTGCGCCAGGCGCGCGCCACGCTGGGCGCGCTGGGGCTGAACCTCGTCGTGAACGGTCGCCCCCCGGGCCCGGCGGACGACAACGCCTCGATCAGCCGCAACGACCCGGCGACGACGACGGACCGGCTCGGCCCGGGGTCGTCGATCTCGATCGGCGGGACGGTCGGCGTGATCCTCTTCTGAGGACCGCGGGCCGGCGCGCGCGGGGCCCGGGCTAGTTCTCCGACGGCGCGGGCGGGCCGTCGTCGAGCCCCTGCAGCTCGGGCATCTCGGCGTCGAGGCCGCTGGCGCTGACGATCTCCTCGATGTCGCCCTCGTGCTCGGGCCGCAGGGCGATCTCGATGTCGTCCGAGCGGCGCTCCTGGCGCGCGGTCACCACGCCCAGGCGCATCAGCTCGAGCAGCGCGCAGAACGACCCGATCACCTGGTTGCGCGACTCGGCCTCGGTGACGTGCGCCACGAGGTCGCGCAGGTGCAGGCGGTGGCGGTCGCGGACGAAGCGCACCAGCTCGTCGACGTAGTACCGCATCGGGCGGTCGTCGGAGGTGATGCGCAGCTTGCGGTTGCGGCCGGTCTCGCGCATCAGGCGCGAGAACGCGCTGAGCAGGTCCCAGGCCGTCAGCTCGCCGAAGTCCATGGTCGGCTCGTCCTGCTCGGACAGCTCGCCGGCGACGCGGGAGCGCACGTCCGCCCGCGGGACCTGCATGGCGCGCTCGGAGAAGCGGTCGCCGAGGTCGCGCGACGCCTCCTTGAAGCGACGGTACTCGATCAGCCGCTGGATCAGCTCGTCGCGCGGGTCGAGCTCCTCCTCGAGGTCCACCTCGTCCTTCGGCAGCAGGCTGCGCGACTTGATGGCCATCAGCGTGGCCGCCATGACGACGAACTCGCCCGCGAGCTCGATGTCGATCGCCTGCAGGTCGTCGAGGTACTTCAGGTACCCGTCGATCACGCGGTTGATCTCGACGTCGCAGATGTCGACCTCCTGCTCCTTGACGAGGTGCAGGAGCAGGTCCATGGGGCCGTGGAAGAGCTCCTCCAGCCGGACGGTGTACTCGGAGTCGCTCACGATCCTCGGGGGCGGGCCAGCAGCTCGTCGATCGGGAAGGTCAGCCAGTCGACCATCTGGTACAGCGAGCTCATCGCGCCGAACAGGAGGCGCTGGAACGGTGGGAAGAAGAAGATCAGGGCGAAGATGAGGAACATCCCCATCCGCTCGAGCCCGACGTAGGACTCGCGCAGCTGGGCGGGCAGGATCCAGGCCATCACGCGGGACCCGTCCAGGGGCGGGATCGGCAGCAGGTTGAAGACCGCCAGGAGCACGTTGAACATCACCGACGCGCCCAGCACCAGGGGCAGGAGCTGGTCCTCGCGACCCCGCAGCGAGTCCGCGGCCCCGACGTACAGGCCGGTGTAGACGAAGACCTTGTAGACGGCCAGGAACAGGATCGCGAGCAGGACGTTGGAGGCGGGCCCGGCCAGGGCCACCAGGCTCATGTCCCGCAGGGGGCTGCGCAGGCGCGTGGGGTTGACCGGGACCGGGCGCGCGCCGCCGAAGACGAACCCGGAGAGCAGGTAGACGATGGCCGGCAGGGCGATCGTCATGACCGGATCGACGTGGGCGATCGGGTTCAGGGTCATGCGGCCCAGGTCCTTGGCCGTCGAGTCGCCGCGCTTCCAGGCCATCCAGGCGTGGGCGGCCTCGTGGACGCCCAGGGACAGCACCAGGAACGCGATCACGAGCGCCACGCCGACGATCCCGATGCGGTCCACGCCGGGGAAGATCCCCAGGGGCACGAGGGCGGGCACGCAGAGGGCGGCGGGGGCGGGCATCGAGAGGGCCGGGTCGCGGCGGAGGCGTCCTCCCCGGTACGGGGGGCGCCCGCGCTCGCGCGCGCGGGCCGCGGAGCCTAGCAAAACACCCCCGCCGGACCCCGGCGAGGAGCTCGCGGGACGCGACCTCGCGTGTCCGGAGGGCTAGAATCCCGGCTCGTGCGGGGCGGGCCGGGATCCGACGTGCGCGACGAGAACGGGAAGATGACGGTGAGCGAGATCGCGGGCTCGGCGCAGGAGCGGTTGCGGCGCGCGCGCCAGGTCATCGAGATCGAGGCGCGCACCATCGCCAACCTCTCGGACCGCCTGGACGAGAGCTTCGTGCGCGCGGTGGACCTGGTGCTGGCCTGCCGGGGCAACGTCGTCGTCACCGGCATGGGCAAGGCCGGGCTGATCGGCCAGAAGATCTCCGCCACCCTGGCCAGCACGGGCACGCCCTCGCTCTTCCTGCACCCCGCCGAGGCCCTCCACGGCGACCTGGGGCGGATCCGCGCCGGGGACCTGGTGGTCGCGATCTCGAACTCGGGCGAGACGCACGAGATCAACCTGCTGGTCCCCGTGGCCCGCAAGATCGCGGCCCAGGTCGTGGCGATCACCGGGCGCGGCGAGTCGACCCTGGCCGGCCTGGCGGACTGCGTCGTCAACCTGGGTGAGGTCGACGAGGCCTGCCCCATGGGCCTGGCGCCGACCGCCAGCACCTCCGCGATGCTCGCCGTCGGCGACGCCCTGGCCATGGTCGTGCTGGCCGAGCGGGGCTTCGACCGCGAGGACTACGCCCTCTACCACCCCGCCGGCAGCCTGGGCCGCCGCCTGATGCGCGTCGGCGAGGTCATGCGCAAGGGCCGCGAGATGCCGATCGTGGCGGCGGGCACGGTCGTCCGCGACGTGCTGCGCGTCATGTCCGACACCCCCGGCCGCCCGGGGGCCGCCCTCGTGATCGGCTCCGACGAGCGCCTCGTCGGGATCTTCACCGACGGGGACCTGCGCCGCCTGCTGAAGACCGCCGACCCCTCGTTCCTCGACGACCCGATCGAGGACCACGCCGGGCGGAACCCCAAGTTCGTGGACGCCACGGTGCTGGTCGAGGAGGCGCAGCGCCTGCTCAAGGAGCACCGCGTGGACCAGCTCCCCGTCCTGGACGACGACCGCCGCCCCATCGGCCTGCTGGACGTCCAGGACCTGCTCGACGTGCGCATCTAGGGGGCTCGCCACCATGCCGACGCGCGCCACCCCCAGCCCCGAGGCCCTCGCCGTCCTCGCGCGCGCGCGCCTGCTCGCGCTCGACGTCGACGGCGTGCTGACCGACGGGCGCGTGGTGTACGGCGACGGGGTCGAGCTGCAGGCCTTCCACGTCCACGACGGGAAGGGCCTGCGCCTGCTGCAGGACGAGGGCGTGCGCGTGGCCTGGATCACCGGGCGCGGGTGCGCGGCCACGGAGCGGCGCGCGCGCGAGCTCGGGGTCGCGACCCTGGTCGCCCGCAGCGGCCCGAAGGACGCCGCGCTGGCGGAGGTGCAGGAGTCGCTCGGCGTCGCCGCGGAGGACACCCTGGCCATGGGCGACGACCTGCCCGACCTCGCGATGCGCGCGCGCGCGAGCTTCTTCGCGTGCCCGGCGGACGCCCGGCCCGAGGTTCGCGCGGTCGCCAACTTCGTCACGCAGGCGAGCGGCGGGCGCGGTGCGGTCCGGGAGCTCGCCGAGCACGTCCTGCGCGCCCGCGGGCGCTGGGAAGCCATCGTGCGGGCCGCCGGCGGATGAAGCGCCGGCTGCTGCTGTTCCTCGCGATCTTCGGAACGGGCCTCGCCGTCCTCCTCTGGCTCGAGTCGCGGCGGACTCCGGAGGCCGAGCCCGCGCCGCCCCCTGCCGCGCCCGCGCAGGACGCGCCGGACCCCTTCGTCGAGGTCCCCGTGCAGGTCGGGGAGGGCGAGGAGGACTTCGGCGCCGAGGGCATCCTCGAGGGTCGCTGGTCGGCCAGCGAGTTCTTCGACACGGGCACGACGCGCGTCCTGCAGAAGCGCGTCGTGGCGGAGGACACGCGGCCGCTCGGCGACAACGTCTACGAGTTCGTGGGCGTGCAGGTCGAGCAGTTCGACCCGGAGACGCGCCAGCTCGAGCTCTCGCTGACCGCCGAGAGCGCGCGGGCGCGCCTGGACCTGACGCTCGACGACCGCATCCCCATCGACCCCGAGACCCCGGCGACGCTGCGCGGCGTCACCGGACAGATCCTGCGCGACGTCGTGTTCGCGCCGGTGTCGATCCGCACCGAGGAGCTCACCGGGGCGCTGTCCTCGAACGTGCTCGAGACCGCCAGCGACGTCGTCGTCACGGGCCGCGGGCTGCGCGCCATGGGGAGCGGTCTGCGGGTCGACACGGACTCGCGCGTGCTGACCTTCGCGCGCGCGGCGAGCCTGGAGGTGCGCCGCAGCGGGGGGCGCACGGCCACGCTGTCGTCCGCCGGCCCCCTGGAGGCGCGCCGGCGGGCGGAGGGCCTCGCGTTCGGCGTGGTGGCCCGGGACCGCGCCCGCATCGAGATCCGCGGGCCCGCGGGGACGGGCGACCGCGACGCCACGCTCCACGGGGACCGCATCGAGATCCTCGGCGCCAGCGCCGAGGAGGGCGACGAGCCGTTCCGGCTCGAGCGCGTCGTCGCCACGGGCGGCGCGGTGCTGCGCACCGCCGACGGCGAGTTCCTCGGCGACGAGGCGACGATCGAGTTCGACGCCGAGGGCAACGCGGTGAGCGCCCTGCTCTCCGGCGCGCCGCCGCCGACACCCGGGGCCGGCCCCGACCCCCGCGGCGGCGTCGGCCCGGTGGTGCGCCTGGACCTGCGCCGCGGCGGCGACGCCGCCGACGAGGAGACGGTGCGCGTCGAGCTCGCCGGCGCCGGCCCCCTGACGCTGCAGCTGGCCGAGGCCCAGCGCGGCGCGTTCGACCTGCAGGGTCCCGCCGAGCTGCGCGTGCCGAGCTACGGCGGCGTGCTGCGCGCGGCGCGGCGCATGCGCGGCGTGCGGACCCAGGCGGGCCGGCTCGGCAAGCTGATCGCGGTCGGCAACGTGGTCGGGGAGATCGACAGCGAGACGCTCGCCGCCGGGCGCATGCGCCGCGGCACGCTGACCACCGACGAGCTCGAGGTCGCCGCGGTGGCGGCCACGGAGGGCGAGGTCGCCGTCCTGCTGACGTCGCGGGGGCCGACGCGGATCGAGGGCGAGCTGGCCGACGGCCGCGCCTACGAGCTGCTCGCGACGCGCGGGCTCTCGTACCGCCGCACCGACGAGTCGTTCCAGGTCCCCGAGGCCCGCGGCGTGACGTTCCGGGTCGCGGGCGAGGGAGCGTTCGAGGCGACCGCCGGCCGCATCGTCGACCTGAACGGGACGACCCTCGCGTTCCTCGCGGAGCAGGGCGTGACGTTCGAGGGCACCTCGGGGCGCGGCGAGGGCGAGACGCTGCAGGCCCGCAGCAGCGACAGCGGCCGGCTCCTGGGCGTGCCGGGCCGACCGGCGCGGCTCGAGTACGACCAGGGCTGGCTGCAGGCCGCGTCCATCGACTACTCGCCCGAGCGCCTGCGCGCCGAGGGCGACGCCGGCGCGCTGTGGGAGGCCGAGGAGGCCACGACGACCCTGGACGCGCCGTGGGTGGAGCTCGTCCAGTCGGAGAACGAGCGCGTGCTGACCGCCGGCGACGGCGTGACGACGGTCGTCGCCTCCGGCGCGCGCTCCGCCGCGCTCGAGTCGCGCAGCCTGGAGGTCCGCGGGCGCCTGGCCGCCGACCCGGTGACCGGCGAGGACGTGCTCGTCGGCGCGCGGGTCACGGCGCGCGACGAGGTGATCGTCGACTACCAGGGCGAGTCGGACCTGGCGGCGTTCGGGGGCCTGCTCGAGGTCGAGCTGTCCGGCGAGTCGGAGGGCGAGGGGCGCCTGCTGCCCGCCGCGGGACAGCGCGTCGTCGCGCGCGGGCGCCTGCCGGCCCAGGAGCTGACCTTCGACCTCGCCGCCGACGAGGTGGACTTCGACGACGAGAGCCTGCGCGCCCGCAACGCGGTCGTGGACGTCGACGGCGTCGCCATCGGCCTCGGCGAGTCCAGCGCCCCGGGCAGCATCCGCGCCATCGCGGGCTTGCTCGACGCCGACGCCGAGTCCGTCCTGTTCGAGGAGAGCGTGTACGTCGGCCGCTTCGACGACAGCGGCGAGGTGTGGTCGCTCGACGCCGACAGCGTGCTGCTCACCGCGGAGCCCGACGCCGGGGACGAGGGGCGGACCCCGAGCCTGTCGCGCCTCGAGGCCTGGGGCGGCTTCTCGCTCTGGTTCCAGCGCGGCATGCAGGCCGCCGGTGCGCGCCTCGAGGCGGACGCCGGCGAGACCCGCGTGCGCATGACCGGGTCCCCCGTGCAGGTGCACGTCCCCGGCGCGTACTGGACGGCGAAGTCGTTCGAGGTCGACCCCGAGGTGGGCTCTATCCGCGCGACGCGGGGCTCCTTGCGGCTCGAGGTCGAGGGCGACGTGTCGCCGTGGACGCTGACGTACGAGTCGATCGAGCCGCGCGTCCAGCGCGACGAGACCATCCAGATCGTCAGCCGCCCGGTCTTCATCGACGACCAGCGGGTCGTGCGCGCCGACTGGGCCATGCTCTGGATCGACCCGCAGGGCTTCCGCGAGCTGACCACCGGGGTGGCGCGCGACCCGGACCTGCCGGCGGTGCAGCCCCAGGGCACCGAGCCGCAGGAGGACCTGCCGCCCCCGCCGAGCATGCCCAGCCTGTTCGGCGACTTCGAGCTCGGCGAGCAGATCCCCTGGCTGCGCGAGCTGTACCTCGACGGCGACCTCGAGGTGCTCGACGGCGGCCTGCGCGTCGCCCGGGCGGAGGCGGTGTACCTCGACATGGTCGACGGCCACGGCTGGCTGTACGACGCCGACTTCACGCTGCGCTCCGGCCAGGAGGTCGTCAGCCTGCACGCCGACTGGCTGCGCCACTCGGCCGACGGCTCGCTGGCGGCCAACCGCGCCGTGCTGACGAGCTGTGAGTTCGCCGAGCCGCACTTCACGGTCCGCAGCGACACGCTCGCGATCGAGCCGCGCGTCAACCCCGACGACGAGGAGGAGACGCTCTACTTCGTCCAGCTCAGCGACAACGCCATCCACTTCGAGGGCGGCCTGAAGCTGCCGCTCCCGCAGATCACGTTCGGGATGGACGAGGACCAGCAGGTCGAGGCCGACCAGGTGTCGGTGGCCGGCGCGCAGCCGCTGTCGGTCGGCAGCTCGGCGCGCTACGGGACGTTCGTCAGCACCAGCGTCGCGCGCGACATCTCGGGCTTCGCGAAGCGCTTCAACCGCTTCCTGAAGAAGCTGCTGCCGAAGGGCTCGCTGGGCCTACCGGCGCCGCCGGGGCTCGACGGCGTCTCGCTCGGCCCGGAGCCGACGGGCAAGCTGGACGCGTCGGCCGCCTACCTGGGCTCCCGGGGCGGCCTGGTGGACCTCGGCATCGACGTGCGGGCGAAGGACGCCTACCACTTCGGGCTCGACAGCGCGGTGATCTACGACACGGGGCGGGACCGCGGCCTCATCCGCGTGCCGGAGGACGACCGCGAGGACTTCCGCTGGTGGGTGCGCGAGCGCGGCCGCGTGCTGCTGGGCGAGGACCAGTGGATCGACGCGGTGCTCTCGAAGCAGAGCGATCCCGGCGTCCAGAGCGAGTTCTTCGAGAGCGACTACATCCGCTACGAGGAGGCGGAGACCTGGCTGAACTGGCGCCGCGTCGACGGCCAGGACTACGCGAACGTCACCGCCGAGGCGCGCCTGGACGACTGGCGGACGGAGGTGATCGAGGAGCCCAACGCGCGCTTCTACATGGGCCGGCGCGAGGTCACGACGTGGGAGGAGACCCCGGTCTACTACGGCTCGGACTCGACCTTCGGCCGGCTGCGGCGCGTCGAGGGCGACCCGTTCTACGAGGGCCCGTTCGTGGACGCGCTCGGGGAGGGCACGTCCTGGCGCGCCGACACCCGGCACCGCGTCGAGGCGCCCAAGCCCCTGGGCAGGTGGGGACTGATCGCGACGCCCTACGTCGAGGGCGTGGGCTCCGCCTGGAGCGAGTCGGCGACCGACGACGACACTCCGGCGCGCGGCGGGGTGCTGGCGGGGCTCGAGCTGGCCTCGACGATCTGGAAGCCGTTCGGGGGCGACGGGCTGCACGAGCTCACGGGGTCCGTCGGCCTGCGGACGGACGTCGTCTCCGAGGAGACGGACGCGACGCCGTTCCGCTTCGACGCGATCGAGAACTCCATCGAGGGGCGCTTCGTCGACATGAAGGTGCGCTCCCTGCTGCGGGCGCCGGGGGGGCGTCACCGCTGGGACCTCGAGGCCGTCCTGACGCACGCCGAGGGCACGCCGGAGCTGCCGGACGGGTTCCAGCCGCTGCAGATCAACACCGACTGGTCGAGCCGCATCGGCGACGTCCTCGTGGGGATCTACCACGACGGCCGGTACGACCTCGAGAACGGCGTGTCGCCGTACGCGCGCACGCTGTTCGGCATCGAGCCGACGCCTGAGGTCAACTTCGCGCTGGGCCACAACGTCGGCCGCAACACGCGCGGCGAGCGCATCTACGACGCCCTGACCCTGAGCGCGCGCTGGCGCGTCAGCCGCAAGTACGAGGTCGAGGGCCGCCAGACCTTCTCGCTGGTGGGCGACGGGACGCTGCTGACCCAGGGCACGGTCCGCCGCTACGGGCACGACTTCGTGTTCGAGTTCGACATCGGCTTCCGCGAGGGCGAGGGCTCCTCGTTCTCGGTCGGCGTGGAGCCCCTGCTGCTCTTCCGGCAGCCCCGCCTCGCGTTCGTCGAGCGGCTGCGGTCGGTCCAGGGCGACGGCTGACCGCCGCCGGGGCCCGGGCGCGGCCGGGGCGGTGGTCCCGGCCCCCGCGCGGGCTAGGATGAGCGCCCGTGCCCGCCCTCCTGTTCAACCTGAGCCTCGGCGAGCTGGTCGCCATCGGCGTCGTCGCGCTGCTGGTGTTCGGCCGCAAGCTGCCGGAGGTCGCCGCGCAGCTCGCGGTCCAGGCCCAGCGGGCGCGGCGCGCGCTCCAGGACCTGCGGCGCGAGACCGGCATCGACCGCGAGATCTGGGAGGTCCGCCGCCGCTTCGAGGAGGCGGTCCCGCGCGACGTCGAGTCCCCCACCGCCGCGTTCGAGCAGGCCCGGCTCGAGGCGCGCACGCGCCTGCGCGGAACCGTCGAGCGCGGCGCCGCGGGCGCGGCCCCCGGCGAGCCGGGCGCACCGGGCTCAGCGGCCGAGCCGGGCGCAGCGGCCGAGCCGGGCGCAGCGGCCGCATCGGAATCGGCGGACAAGCCGGACGCAGCGGCCAGGCCGGGCCATCCGGGGGATCCCCCCGCGGGAGCCGGTGGCGAAGGGGCCGGGTCCGGCACGCCGGAGTCGCCTCCGGCCGCCGACGAGCCCGGCGCGTCCTCCGGGAAGCGCCCCGGCGACTCCTAGGGCCCGGCGACGGGCTCAGGCCTGCGGCGGAGCCTCGTCGGGGTCGGCGTCGTCGTCCGTCTCCTCGAGCGCGATGTGGACCGCGGCGTCGGCCTCGTCGAAGAGGCTCGACCACTCGTCCAGGTCCTCCGCGGTCGCCGACGAGCCGTCGTCGGCGGGCTCCCGCGCCTCGCCCTCCTCCAGCTCGAACTCGACCTCGGGGTCGGCCGCCGCCTTGCCCGGCAGCGCGGCCTCGACCTCCTCGGCCTTCCGCGCCTTCGGCGCCGCGGGCTGGGCCGACTTGGCGGCGGCGGTCTGCTGCTCCACGAACCACGTGCGGTTGCCCGACACCGTGCCGACGATCGGCAGCACGGAGAGTCCGGTCTGGGCCGACAGGATGCCGAGCACCTCGGCCGGCACGAGCACGGGCATGCACACCGTCAGGAGCTGTCCGTGGCGCTCCATCGGGATGATCTTGTTGAGGGCCAGGAACTCCATGTCGAGGCCCTCGGTCGCGTGCGGATCGGGCGTGTAGCTCTCCACCGGCAGGAACGGCAGCCCGTAGAACTCGGCCACGACACGGCCGATCTCCCAGTCGGTGATCAGCCCGTTGTCCACGAGCAGGTCGGGGAACGGGAAGCCGCTCTGGGCGCACGTCTGCAGCGCCACCGCGAGCCGCTCGGGCTCGACCAGGCCGCGCTGACCGAGGAGCTCCGCGAGCGCGGAGTAGTCGAAGCGTTGGTTGTTCTTCACCGGGAGCCGGGGGGGCAGGCGGACCGCTCCCGCACGGGGTAGGGGGTCCGCTCGTGGCTCATCGGGCCCGGACCCCCCCTCGCCTTAGCCCCGGAAGGAATTTCCCGAGGCCGGCCCCGGAGCTCAGACGTCGAGGTTGGTGGCCTCGAGCGCGTGGCGCTCGATGTAGATCCGGCGGGGCTCGACGCCCGGGCTCATCAGGATGGTGAAGATCTCGTCGGCGACGAACTCGTCCTCGAGCTGCACGCGGTACAGCCGCCGGCGCTCGGGGTCCATGGTCGACTCCCAGAGCTGGTCGGGGTTCATCTCGCCGAGACCCTTGTAGCGCTGGAGGTCGACGTCGCTCTCGACGGTGGAGCGCACGCCGCGGGCCAGGGCCAGCGGGTCGGTCGCCTCGGTGCTGTTCTTGCCGCGCTCGATCTGCCAGTCGCCCGCCCCGTCGAGGCCGATGCCCCGCTCCTGGAGCGACTTCAGCAGCGCGGAGACCTCGTCCACGTGCTGGACGCGCGCGGTGACCACGTGGGCCTTGTCCCGCGTGAACTCGCGGTCGGGGCCGTCGTAGACGAGCAGCTCCTCCTCCCCCGAGAGGTTCACCTTCTGGAGCTCGAGGAAGTTCCGCAGCTCCTCGTCGGTGTGGAACAGCTGGTCGACGCCCTGCGCCTGCGCCCAGTGCGACGCGACCGCCTCGCCGTTCCAGGAGGCGAGCACGTCCTCGGCGCGGACGCGGGTCCAGACCGGCACGAGGCGCTCGGCGAGGTCCTCGAGCTTGCGCAGGTCGTCGCAGAGCTCGCGCAGCTCCGCGCCGGTCCACTCGCGACCCGAACGGCGGTCGCGGATCGTCATGGCGTCCACGCCCAGCTCGAGCAGCACGCGGCGCAGCTCGGCGTCGGTCACGATGTACCGCTCGGTCTTCCCGACGCGCAGCTTGTAGAGCGGCGGCTGCGCGATGTAGAGCATCCCCGCCTCGATCAGCGGGCGCATGTGCCGGAAGAAGAAGGTCAGCAGCAGCGTGCGGATGTGGGAGCCGTCCACGTCCGCGTCGGTCATGATGATCGTCTTGGCGTAGCGGACCTTCTCGAGGTCGAACTCGTCGGCGATGCCGCAGCCGAGCGCCGAGATGATCGTCATGATCTCCGAGTGCCCCAGCATCTTGTCCAGCGGGGCCTTCTCGACGTTCAGGATCTTGCCCTTCAGCGGCAGCACGGCCTGGAAGCGGCGGTCGCGGCCCTCCTTCGCGGAGCCGCCGGCCGAGTCACCCTCCACCAGGAACAGCTCGGAGACCTCGCGGTCCTTGCTCTGGCAGTCGGCGAGCTTGCCGGGCAGGTTGCCGCTGGCCAGCGCCGACTTGCGCCGGACGAGGTCGCGCGCCTTGCGGGCCGCCTCGCGCGCCGCGGCGGCGCGCTGCGCCTTCTGGAAGATCGCCTTGCCCGACGAGGGGTTCTCCTCGAGGTAGCGGCCGAAGATCTCGGCCACGGCGGACTCGACGAGCCCCTGCACCTCGCGGTTGCCGAGCTTGTCCTTCGTCTGCCCCTCGAACTGCGGGTCGGGGACGTGGACGGAGATGATCGCCGTGAGGCCCTCGCGGAAGTCGTCGCCGGCGGGGCCGGTCTCGCTGTCCTTGACCAGCTTGCCGTTGCGGGCGTACGTGTTCAGCGAGCGCGTCAGCGCCGCCTTGAAGCCCGCCAGGTGCGTGCCGCCGCCCGGCGTCTTGATGTTGTTCGCGAAGGCGAAGACGTTCTCCTGGAAGCCGTCGGTGTACTGCAGCGCGACCTCGACCATGTACTCGGCGTCGGGGTACTCCGGCGGCGTGACGGCCTTGCGGAAGTGGACGACGTCGTCGTGGATCGGCGTCTTGTTCTTGTTGAGGTGCGCGACGAACGTCCGCAGCCCCTCGGGGAACTCGTAGTGCTCCTTCTGCCCGGTGCGCTCGTCCTCGAGGTCGATCACCACGCCGTGCGCGCCCATGAGGTAGGCGGTCTCGCGCAGGCGGCTCGACACGATCTCGTAGTCGATCTCCGTCGTGGAGAAGATCTTGCCGTCGGGCTTGAAGGTGATCTCGGTGCCCGTCCGGTCCGTGTCGCCGACGACCTCGAGCGGCCCCACCGGCGCGCCGCCCTCGAAGCGCTCGAAGTGCACCTTCCCGTTCTGGTGCACGCGCGCCTCGAGCCACGTGGAGAGGGCGTTGACGCACGAGACGCCGACGCCGTGGAGGCCGCCGGAGACCTTGTACGCGCCGTGGTCGAACTTGCCGCCGGCGTGCAGGCGCGTCAGCACGACCTCGAGCGCGGGGACGCCCTCGGTCGGGTGCATGTCCACGGGGATGCCGCGGCCGTCGTCGCTGACCAGCACGGAGCCGTCCTTCTTCAGGACGACCCGGCAGTACGAGGCGTGGCCCGCCAGGGCCTCGTCGATCGAGTTGTCGACGACCTCCCAGACCAGGTGGTGCAGGCCGCGGACGTCCGTGTCCCCGATGTACATCGCGGGGCGCTTCCGGACGGCCTCCAGGCCCTCCAGGATCGTGATGGACTCGGCGCCGTAGTGGGGCTTCTCGGTCATGTCAGCGTTCGAGTTGGAAGTCGATCCTGCGGACCTTCTCGGTCCCCAGGTGTGCGTTGGTCCGGCGCCGCAGGTCCTCGCCGGTGAAGTTGCGCAGCTCCTGCAGCAGCGCGGCGGACTGGACCTCGACGGTCAGCTCGCCGTCGCGGAAGCGCACGGCGCGCGTCCGCCGCCCCTGCGTCCCGACCGCCTTCGCCCAGGCGTCGAACACCTTCCCGCGCTGCAGCCGCGCGCCCAGCCCGCTCTGGGCCAGGTACTGCGAGAGCACGTCGCTCATGGGGGCGACGCCGCCGCGTCTCGGGGGTGTCTTCGGCAACGGGGTCGGTCTCGTGGGGCGAGGGCCGGGAGGTCGCGGGCTCAGACGTCCATGGTGATGGGCATCACCACGTAGACGTAGTCCTCGCCGAGCGTGAACTTGCCCGGCGAGCTCTTGTCGTTGAACTCGAGGCGCACGAGCTCGCGCTCGGCGTTCTTGAGGCCGTCCACGACGTAGTCGGGGTTGAAGGCGATGTCGGCGGAGCGGCCCTTGTACTCCACGTCCATGTGGGCGGTGGCCTCCCCGCGTCCGGCGGACTGGCCGAAGAGCTCGAGCTTGCCCTTCTTGACCGACAGACGCACGGCGCGCGCCTCGTCGCCGGTCACGTTGGCCACCAGGCGGATCTTGCGCTGGAGGTGGTCGCCGTCGGCCTCGAGGGCGTTGCCGACCTCCTTCGGGATGACCGCGGAGTAGCGCGGGAACTCGCCGTCGAGCAGGCGGGCGAACACCTCGGCGTTACGGGTGCGCAGGCCGAGCTGGTTCTCCTCGAAGGCCAGCCGCACCTGGTCCAGCGGGTCGGTGATCACGCGGCAGAAGAGCTGCATGCCCTTGGTCGGCACGATCGTGGCGTGCTCGGGCGCCGGGGCGCCGGACAGGTCGATGGGCGCGGAGGCCACGGCCAGGCGGCGGCCGTCGGTGGCGACCATCTTCAGCTTGTCGTCGTCGATCTCGATCAGGACGCCGTGCATGGCGTAGCGCCCCTGCTCGCGCGCCGCGGCGAAGGCGGTCCGCTCGACGAGCTTGGTGAACGTCCCCCCCTGCAGGCTCAGCGAGCCGTCTTCCCCGAAGCGGGACACGACGGGGAACTCGTCGGCGTCGACGGTGACGAGCTCGCAGGCGTCGCCGCCCGACGTGATCGTGCAGTTGCCGCCCGCCGCGGCGAACTCGACGGTCTCGCCGGACAGGTCGCGCACGAAGTCGAGCGTCACGCGCGCCGGGATCACGGTCGTCCCGGGGTCCTCGACCTTCACGTCCTCGACGCGGTAGCGCACGGCGACCTCGAGGTCCGTGCCGACGAGCTCGAGGGCGTCGTCGGTCGCGACCATGCACACGTTCGAGAGCACCGGCTTGGGGCTCTTCGCCGGCACGACGCTGTTCACGACGGCGAGACCTTCGCGCAAGCGCTCCCTGTTGCAGAGGACCTTCATCTGCTGGCTCTTCCTCGATGAGAAATTCTTCTTCGTCTTCTTAAGCAGCGCCCCGAACTGTGGACGGTCGTGCCGTCGAGGCGCGCAGCCCCTTGCCACCGCGGGGCTTGCAGCGTCGCGCGGCTGCTGGAGAACCTCGCCGAGGGCGTGGAGAGCCCGTGGAGTTCGGCGGAGTTGTTCACGCGCCTCCACGCGACGGCCAGGAGGTCCGCGTCCGACGGTGGAAGACTCGCGAGATGTGCACGGTTCGTCCCCCGCTCCGTCCAGTGCTTCTGAAGAGGTTGTCCACGGCCCCTCCCGGGCTCTTCGGCCCGGTTGAAGAGGTCCCCTGGACCCTGCGCACAGGGTACGCGATGGGGTCGGCCAGGGGAACGGGCGAGGGGCCTCGAGAGGGCCTCCCGGGGGCTCTGCGCGGACGCCCCGGCGCCCGGGAGGCACGGCTCGACGCGCGCCGCCGGGAGGCTTCCCGCGCGTTCCTGGAGGCCGCCCCGTGGCGCGCGCCGGACGAGGGCGTCGGGCGCCGTTCGAGGGGCGCCGGGCGCGGGTCGTCGCGAGCAGGCGGAGGACGGGGGACGCCCGCGGGCGTCAGGCATCGGCCTGCTGCAGCTGGTTCAGCAGCGAGGCGATCATCTCGCGGTTGCGCGGGTCCTCGCGCAGCTGCTTCGTGATCTTCTCGACGCCGTACAGCACCGTCGAGTGGTCGCGGCCGCCGAAGAACCCGCCGATCTCCTCCAGCGAGTGGCGCGTGATCTTGCGCGCGAGGTACATCGCCACCTGCCGCGGATACGCGATCGCGTTCGTGCGCTTGCGCGACTGCAGGTCGGACAGCTTGATGTTGAAGTGCGCCGTGACGATGCGAATGATGTCGTCCATCGTCGGCTGACCGCGGCGCGGCGCGAACACGTCGCGCAGGAGCTGCCGCGCCAGGTCGACGCTGATCGCGCGCCCGTTCAGGCTGGTGTAGCCGATGATGCGCGTGACGGCGCCCTCGAGGTCGCGCACGTTGGTGTCGATGTGCTCGGCGAGCAGGGAGCACACGTCGTCGGGCAGCTCGCGCCCGCGCTCCTTGCTCTTGCGCTTGAGGATCGCGACGCGCGTCTCGTAGCACGCGGGCTCGATCTCCGTCACGAGGCCCCAGTTGAAGCGCGACACCAGGCGCTCCTGCAGCGACGGGATCTCCTTCGGCGGGCTGTCGGAGGACAGCACGATCTGCTTGCCGCTGTTGTAGAGCGTGTTGAACGTGTGGAAGAACTCCTCCTGCGTCCGCTCCTTGTTGGCCAGCAAGTGGATGTCGTCCACCACCATGACGCCCACGTTCCGGTACTTGTTGCGGAACTTCTGCAGGTCGCCGTTCTCGATGGCGCTGATGAAGTGGTTGACGAACGTCTCGCAGGACAGGTAGAGGATCCGCGTCTCCGGCTCCCGGTCCAGGATCGAGTAGCACAGCGACTGCAGCAGGTGCGTCTTGCCGTAGCCGACGTTCCCGTGGATGAAGAGCGGGTTGTAGCACTGCCCCGGGGACTTCGAGACGCCCACGGCCGCGGCGTGCGCGAAGCGGTTGCACGGGCCGACGACGAAGTTGTCGAAGCGGTAGCCGGGGTTCAGCGCGACGTCGCTCGACCAGTGCAGGCGCCGCGCCGGCGGCTCGGCGTTGCGGGAGCGGCCGGCGGACGCCGTCCGTCGCGCGGGGGCCTCGCGGCTCCCGGTCCGGGCGGACGCCCCGGCGTGGCCGTTCACGCGGTCGGGGGCGCCGGCGGGCGGCGGGCTCGCCTCCCCCTGGTGCAGCGCGGACTCCTGGTCCACGGCGATGACGATCTTGCGCGGACCCCCGAGGACCTCGACCACGGCCTGCTCGAGCACCTCGCGGTAGTTGCCGTGCAGCCAGTCGCGCGTGAAGCGGTTCTGGACGGCCACCGTCAGCGTCGCCGCGTCGACCCCGGTGAGCGTGGTGCGTCGGAACCAGGTCTCGAACTGCTCGTGCTGGATCCGGGAGCGGATGGCGGTCCGCAGGCGGGCCCACAGGTCCTCGGGGAGACCGGCGTCCGGCGGCGTCGCGGAGGACGCGTCTCCGTTCGGCGCGCCCGGGACGGGGGCCGGAGGGACGTCGAGGGCGTCGGCGGGCGCCGGAGGCTCGGCCGGTGCCGGCTCGACCCGGTCGGGCGCCTGCGGCGGAGTCCCGGCCTGCGAGGCCTGGGCGGCGACGGCTTCGTCGAGGCCGTTCGACTGCTCCATCTTGTTCTCGAACCGCAATGCGACCTCCCCCGAAAGACCCTCGACTTCGCGTCCCCCGGTCGCGGCCCCACCCCCCGGTGGGGGGCGACGTGCGGAGGACCTGATTCCGGAAGCTCCCGCGCGGGGACCGAGCGAAGCGCTCCGGGACGACGAGCTGATTGAACGAGCTGTGCTGGCGTCCGACGGCGGCCGGCAGTGCCACGGGGCCCGGACTCGCGACGGCTTCGGGTGCGGAGACGGGGTTGCGCGAAGGCGTGGTGGGACTTGCCTTCCGCGGTCGAACCGCTGCTCTCTCACCCGCGCAGGATTACAAGCGGACCGGCGTGTACGGTCAACGCCGGAACGACGATCTCTTCACGCCGTCTCCGCAAGCGCGCGTCGTCGCGCCAGGTTGCGTTCGCTCATCCGAAGGTTTTCCTCAGGATGTCCACAGCCTGTTGGATGTCCGCTCGGGTCGTGTCGCGACCGAGCGTGAGGCGCACGCCCGCGCGCGCGGCGCGTTCGTCGAGTCCGATGGCGCGCAGCACGTGCGAGGGCTCGAGCGAACCGCTCGCGCAGGCGGAGCCCGCGCTGACCTCGAGACCGGCAAGGTCCAGTCGAGTGACCAGCACCTTTCCATCTAGGTCGGGGATGAACACGTTCAGCGTGCCCGGCTGACGCGCGGCGTCGCCCAGCGGAGGGCCCAGCAGGAGCGCCCCGGGCAGGGCCGCGACGAGCGCGTCCCGGAGCGCGTCCTCGAGCGCGCGCAGGCGTCCCTCCAGGTCTGCGCGCTCCTCGACCGCGAGCGCGACGGCGAGCGCGCCGCAGGCGATCGCCACGGGATCCTCGGTTCCGGGACGCAGACCACCCTCCTGGCCGCCGCCGAACATCAAGGGCTCCAGCTCGACGCCCCGGCGGCGCACCAGGACGCCCACGCCGAGCGGGCCGCCCAGCTTGTGCGCCGCCAGGGCGGCGAGGTCGATCCCCCACCCGCGCAGGTCCAGGGCCGTGCGCCCGAGGGCCTGCACCGCGTCGGTGTGCAGCAGGACGTTCCCGGAGGCGGCACCCAGGGCCGCGCGCAGCTCCCCGAGGGGCTGGCGGACGCCCAGCTCGTTGTTCGTGGCCTGCACCGAGACCAGCCCCACGCCCCCCTCGGCCACCGCGGCGGCCATCCGGGCGGGGTCGACCCGGCCCTGGCGGTCCACGGGGAGGCGCACGGCGCGCGCGCCCTCGCGCTCGAGCTGCGCGACCGGACCGAGCACCGCGGAGTGCTCCACCGCCGTGGTGACGACGCCCGTCGGCCCGCCGGCGCGGCGCGCGGCCCGGATCGCCCCGAGCAGGGCGAGGTTGTTCGCCTCCGTGCCCCCCGACGTGAAGACGACCTCCTCGTCGTCCACCCCCAGGGCGCCGGCGACGCGCTCGCGCGCCTCGTCGATGACCTGGCGGGCCGCCCGGCCCGCGGCGTGCAGGCTGGAGGGGTTGCCGAGCCGCCGCGCCGCGAGCTCCGCCCGCAGGGCGACGACCTCGGGGCGCTCGGGCGTGGTGGCGTTGTGGTCGAGGTAGACCGACGTCACTCGCGCGTCGCCTCGTCGACCTGCGCCGGCGCGCCCTCGGCGGCCGCGGCCGGCTTGCCGAACGGCTCCGTCGGGAGCGCCGGCAGGTCCGCGGCGCGGCGGACCGCGTCCAGGGACGGCTCCTCGGCCGGCGGCGCCGGCGTCAGCTCGACGACCGGCTCGCCGTCGACCTCCCCGGTGTCCGCCGCCGCCGGCGACGCGGCGGACTCGTCGTCCGGAACGTCCGCGGGCTCCGTCCGCGCGCCGCGCTCCTGCGCGACGATCTCGCGGGCCACCTCGAGGTAGTCGGCCGCCCCGCGCGACTCCGGGGCGTACTCGAAGATCGTCTTCCCGAAACTGGGCGCCTCGGCGAGCTTCACGTTCGACCCGACGGCGCGCCGCAGCACGCGGTCGGGGAAGTACGTCCGGATCTCCGCCAGCACCTCGCGCGCGAGCCGCAGGCGGCTGTCGTAGAGGCAGGGCAGGATCCCGCCGATCTCCAGGTCGGGGTTCAGGCGCCGGCGCAGCAGCTGCACGACGTCCACGAGCTGCGACATGCCCTGCAGCGCCAGGAACTCGGTCTGCAGGGTGATCAGGGCCTCCCGCGCGGCCACCAGGCCGTTCACCGAGAGCAGGCCGAGGCTCGGCGGGCAGTCGATCAGCAGGTAGTCGGCGGGGTCCGCGCCCCCGTATTCGGCGGGGTCCGCGCCCCCGGCGGCCTCGCGCTCCGAGCGCTCCCACTCGTCCAGCAGGTCCCGCAGGATCTGCTCGCGGCCCAGCGCGGCGGCCAGCTCGAGCTCGGCGCCCGACAGGTCGATGTTCGACGGCAGCACGCGCAGGTCCCCGCGGGTGAGCAGCGCCTCCCCGAGCCGGTGGACCCCGGTCAGGACGGTGTACGTCGAGGGCGCCCCGGCGGGCACCTCCAGGCCCAGGTGGGCCGTGAGGTTCGCCTGCGGGTCGAGGTCGATCAGCACGACCCGCCGACCCAGGCGCGCCAGGGCGGCACCGAGGTTCACGGTCGAGGTCGTCTTGCCGACCCCGCCCTTCTGGTTGATCAGCGCGATGCGACGCATGGGCGCGGGACGGGATTGTAGCCCCGCGGTGCCCGCGAGACCCGCGCGCGCCGGATCACGCGTCCCCGGGCTCCAGCCGGGCGATCCAGGGCCCCCGCGGCACCGCCGGCATGGCGTCGAGCAGGGGCTCGATCCAGTCGGGCCCCCACCGCGCCAGGAGGTGCAGCGGGCCGAGGCCCTCGGCCTGGGGCAGGCCGCGGGGGAACAGGGTGCTCTCCACCCGCCGGCGGTGGCGCCGCCCCGTGCCGCGGCGGTTGGACTCCAGGCGCTCGAGCTTCCCCGCCAGGCCCTCCAGCGCGTCGCCCGCGTCCCGCGCCGCGCGGCGCAGCAGCGGGGCGAAGCGCCGGTCGAGCTCCTCGACCCGCGGCCGCAGCTCCCCGAGCTCGCGCCGGACGCGCGCGGCGACGTCCCGCAGGGCCTTCGCGGGGTCGTCGGGCGGCGGGACGCTCGCGCCGCCCCCGGTCTCGGCCGGCAGCTCCCCCGCGCGCACGACGGCGGCGGCGTCCCAGCCGCAGCGCTCGAGCGCCTCGCGCGTCTCGGGCTCCAGGATCGTCAGCCGGGCGGCCGGCACCCACGGGGGGAAGCCATGTGCCGACCAGACGACCTTCGAAAGACCATTGAAGGACCCACCGGGCCCGATCCAGGCCGCGAGCGGGGCGACGTCGAAGGGCAGGAGGGGGAACAGGTTCCTGTCGAAGAGCCACTCCTCGGGGGCCTGCACGAGCTCGGCGGCCAGCTCGATGGGCGTGCGCGAGCCCGGCTCGTCCGGATAGCGCCAGCCCTCCCCCCCCGGGTGCAGGGGTCGCGGGCCCTGCGGGGTCCGCGCGGCCAGCACGGCGCGCCGGCCCTCTCCACCGCGCGCGGGCGCGCCCCCCAGCCCGTCGGCCAGGCGCCGGGCCAGAGCGCGGGCGAGCGGGAGGCGCAGCCAGTCGGTGCGCACCACGACCAGGCCCAGCCCGCCGCACAGCTCGGTGAGCGCGCGCACGCGGGCGTCGGCGAGGGACTCGCCCGGCCGCGGGAACAGGGCGTCCAGCAGCGGCGCGAAGCGCGCGCCCGCGCCGACCGTCTGCTCGACCGCGGCGCGGCAGGCGGCGAGGGCGTGGCGCGACTCCTCGAGCGGCCGCAGCGCGGGCGGCGTCGCGCCCGGGTCGAGGCCGGCGAGCGAGACGCGCTGGACGTCGAGGTGGCGGTTCAGGAGCCAGGCGCCGCGCAGCTCGTCGCCGCTCGCGTCGTCGCCGTGCACCCAGAACACCGGCACGACGGGGCGCTCCCAGGCCTGCGCCAGCGAGCGCGCCAGGCGCACCGCCTGCAGCGCCTGGACGAGGTGCGCCAGCGGCGACAGCAGCAGGCCCGGCGCGCCGCCGGCGGCGACGAGGCTGGTCCCCGGCCGCGCGAGCGAGCGCACCGCGTCGAGCACCGGAACGCGCGGCCGGAACGGCGCGAGCTCGCGCTCGAGCGTCTCCGCCAGCTCCGCGCGCTCGTCCTCCTCGAAGCGCTCGGCCGGACACGCGATCTCCGCGAGCGCGCCCACCGGCCCCGGGCGCACCGGGTCGGCGGGCGCGGATCCGCCCTCGCCGGGCAGCGGGTCCTGCAGCTCCTCGAGCGTGACGCGCAAGGCTCAGGCCCCGGCGTCCAGCGCGCTCCGCAGGCTCGCGATCATCTCGTCGAGCGCCGCGGAGAGGGCCGCGCGCCAGTTGTCCCCCGGCGCGAACAGGATGCTGCGCGAGGCGTTGACCAGCGCGCCGTGCGGCCGGCCCTCGGCGTCGCGCAGGAAACCCGGGACGACGTCCTCGGCGCCGGCGCCCTGCGCGCCGTAGCCGGGCAGCAGCAGCGGCGCGTGCGGCAGCAGCTCGCGGAAGTGCGCCAGCTCGTCGCGGTGCGTCGCGCCGACCACCGCGCCGACGCTCGAGAGGCCGCACTCGCCCACGAGCTCCGGCCGCGACATGCCCCACCGCTCGACCGAGCGCGCGAGCACGTCCGCGAGCGGCGGGTCGCCGTGGTGCTGGATCCCCGCGCCGCCGGGGTTCGACGTGCGCACGAGCACGTACAGCCCGGCGCCGCGCGCGGTGCAGGCCTCGAGGAACGGCTCGATCGAGTCGTCCCCGAGCAGCGGGTTGACCGTGATCGCGTCGCAGCGCGGCTCCTCCTCGAGGAACGCTCGCGCGTAGGCCCGCGCCGTGCTGGCGATGTCCGAGCGCTTGACGTCGCCCACCACCAGCAGGCCCGCCGCGCGCGCGGCGGCCACGACGCGCTCCCACTGCTCGACGCCGTGGTGTCCGAGGACCTCGAAGAAGGCCGACTGGGGCTTCACCGCGGCCACGCGGCCGGCCACGAGGCCGACGACCTCCTCCAGGAAGTCCCCCATGCGCTGCGCGCGGCGCGCGCGCGGCACGGCGGGGTCGCGCGCCTCGGCGAACTCCGCCGGCAGCCGGTCGAGGTGCGGGTCGAGCCCGACGAGGGCGGGGTTGCCGCAGCGGCGGACCGCGGCCGCCAGGCGGTCGGCGTAGTTCACGGAGCGGACTCGCTGCCGGAGGGCTCGACGGCCTCGCTCCCCGACCGCGCGCGCGGCGCCGCGTCGGCGAGCGCCTGCCGGTCGAGGTCCGCCACGTACTCCTTGGGCGGCACCAGCACGCCGCCCGACACCGTGACGCGCAGCGCCTCGTCGACGGTGAACGGCAGCGGGTGGATGTCCGCCGCGTCGACGAAGATCGTGAAGCCCGTCATCGGCATCGGCGACGTCGGGATGAACACCGTCACGAGGTCGCGGCCGGTGCGCGTGCGCAGCGTCCTCAGCGCGTTGCCGGTCACGAATCCGATGGCCCAGATGCCCTTGCTCGGGTAGGGCGCCGCCACGACCGTGTCGAACTCGATCTTCGTGTCGGAGAGCGCGAACTCGACGAGCTGCTTGGTGTACGGGTAGACCGAGCGCACCAGCGGCAGCCGGTTCAGCCCGCGATCCACGCGCTGGATGATCTGGCGGCCGATGAAGCCGCTGGCCAGGTAGCCCAGGCCGAACACGAGCAGGATCGACAGCGCGATGCCGAACACCGGCGGCACGTTGCGCCCCACGTCGCGGCGCAGGCGGTCGGCGTTGATGCCGAGCTCCTCGAGGTCGCGGAAGAAGGACTCGGACTTCTCGCGGTGGCGCCCGACGTCGTCGGCGAACTCGACCGAGTAGCCCTCGCGGTCGAACTTGTGCTGCAGGCCCAGGGGCAGCAGGCGCACGTCGAGGTACTCCGCGTCGTAGGGCTCGATGCGCAGCTCGCGGAGCACGCGCCACCCGACCGCGTTGTGCTCGAGGGACCAGTAGATCGCCCGGTTGATCGGCGAGGTCACGTACTGGTTCACGAAGTTGATGACGACCACGAAGATCGCCAGCGTGAACACGACGGGCAGGATGACGAGCAGGCCGCGCAGGAAGAACGCCGTCGCGCGGGAGCGCTTCTTCGTCCCGATCTTCGACGCGCCGTCGACGGGCTCGGCCTCGGCGGGGGTCTCGGCTTCCTGCGGTTTGCGTGCGGGCATCTGCGGAACGATCGCGAGCGGCTCGGGGGAGCCGGCGGGCGCGCTCGCCGAGGCGCACGTCCGGACGCGCACGACCGGACCCCGCGCCGCCGAGCGTCGCATCCTATGCAATCGCCCCACGGCTTTCGCGGCGCCGCCCGGCCCCGGAGGAGGAGCGGTCCGCCTGCGCCGCTCCCGCGCGCCCCGACCCCACCGCGCCCGGGCCGCGCTCCCCCGCGACCTGGCCCCACCGCGCCCGGGACTTGCGCCCCCCGCGCCCGCGCGCGCGGCTGGCGGGCGCGCCCGGGACGGCTCAGGGCGCCGCGGGCGCAGCCAGGCCGAGGAACTCGCGCCCCACGGCGTCCGCCAGCGGCAGGCCGCGCTCGGTGAGGCGGACCCGGCCCTCCGCGCGCTCGAGCAGCCCCTCCCCCACCAGCCGGGCGACCGTCTCCGCCGCCGGGTCCGGCCCCGTCAGGCCGGCGACGGCCAGCGCCGCCTCCGGCTCGAGGCCCGCGGCGAGCCGCAGGCCGAGCCACCAGGTCTCGCCCAGGCGCGCGAGGGGCTCCAGGCGCTCGGAGCTAGTCACGGGGTCGCGATCCGCCCCCAGCCGCGCGCGGTAGCCCTCGACGGAACGCACGTTGACCGAGCGCACCCCGTCGACGTGGCTGGCCGCGGAGGGGCCCAGGCCCAGGTAGGGGCCGTTGCGCCAGTAGTTGACGTTGTGGAGGCATTGAGCCCCATTCTTCGCGAAGTTGGACACCTCGTACGCGTCCAGCCCGGCCCCGCCGGCGAGCTCGCGCGTGGCGTGGAACATGGCCAGCTCGTCCTCCTCCGGCACGGGCTGGATCCGGCCGCGGCGGCGCTCGGTCTCGAAGCGCGTGCCGGGCTCGAAGATGAGGGCGTAGGCGCTCAGGTGATCCGGCCCGAGCGCCAGTACCCGCGCCAGGTCCTCGCGCCACGCCTCCGGCTCCAGGCCGGGGGCCGCGAAGATCAGGTCGACGCTGACCCACGGCACGCCCGCCCGCCGGGCCGCGGCGAAGGCGGCGAAGGCCTGGTCGACGTCGTGCACGCGCCCGAAGGACTCGAGCACCTCCGGGCGCAGGCTCTGGAACCCGATCGACACGCGGCGCACGCCGCCCTCGAGCAGGACCCGCGCACGCTCGAGGTCGAGGCTCTCGGGGTTGCACTCCGCCGTCACCTCCTCGGCGGACGCGCGGAACCCGGTCAGCGCGTCGAGCCCGTCGAGCAACCGCCGCAGGAGCGCGGGCGGCAGCAGCGAGGGTGTCCCGCCCCCCAGGAACACGGTCCGCGGCCGCTCCGGAGCCCGCTGGCGCGCCTCCTCGAGGATCGCGTCGACCATGCCCCCCAGGTCGTGCCCCTCGGCGGGCACCGAGTAGAAGTCGCAGTACGTGCACTTCGCCGCGCAGAACGGCAGATGCACGTACAGCGGCGTGCCCGCCGCCGGGCGCGCCCGTCCGGGCTCGCAGAGGTCCACGCCCGGCAGGATACTCCCCCCCGCCGCCGCCGGCCGCGAGCGGCGGCCGAGCCGGGTCCCCGGGGCCGCTGGACGCGGCGAGCGAGGAATCCGGCACCCCGGGCGACACCCGCGCCGCGTCGGGGAGTCCTACGGGTGGAGGTGGGGGCGGTGGGATCCCCAGTGGACCCGCCGCCGTCCCCGGCCGGCCGGGGCTCAGTCCGCGTTCATGACCTCGTGCAGACGGCGCAGGGCGTCGCGCTCGATCTGCCGCACGCGCTCGCGCGTCAGGCCGACGATCTTGCCGATCTCCTTGAGCGTCATCGGCTCGACGCCCTCGTCCAGGCCGTAGCGCAGCCGCAGGATCGTGGCCTCGCGCTCGTCGATCGCGTCGAGCAGCTGGGACAGGCGGTCCAGCAGGTCCTCGTTCAGCAGCAGCTCGTCCGGGCTCTTCACCGCCTCGTCCTCGACGGTGTCCTGGTGCGTCGTCAGCACCTCGAGGGAGACCTGGCCGCCGACGCCGGAGGTCTGGATGGTGCGCTTGAGCAGTCCCCAGTTGTCCTTCGGGATGTTCAGCTCCTCGGCGACCTCCTCGACGCTCGGGAAGCGGCCGAGGACGTAGGCGAGCTCCTGACTCACCAGGCGCCACTTGGCGATGAGCTCGGCCATGTAGCTCGGCACGCGCACGGACTTGACCGTGTTCGTCAGCGCGCGCCGGATGGACTGCTTGATCCACCACGTGGCGTAGGTGGAGAAGCGGCAGCCCGCGTTCGGGTCGAACTTCTCGACCCCCTTCATCAGCCCGATGTTCCCCTCGGCGATCAGGTCCTGGAGCGTCAGGCCGCGGTCCGAGTAGCCCTTCGCGATGGACACGACCAGGCGCAGGTTGGCGCGGATCATGTGCTCGCGCGCCGCCAGGTCGCCCGACTGGACGCGGCGGCCGAGCTCCTTCTCCTCGTCGGGGGTGAGGAGCGGGACCTCGTTGATCTCCTGGAGGTAGGTCTCCAGGCACTGTTCGGCGGAAATGACGGGCCTCCCCTGGGTGAGAAGTCCTCGGGTGGGTCGCTCGCCGGACTCCGAGGGGGCCGGCGCATCGGGAACGCGGACCAGCCGCGATGCGGTGGCGTGGATCGACCCCCGGCGATCCCGTTCTTGAGGCTGCCCGGGGAAGCGGACGGCGGGCGCCCGCGCGCGCCGGGGAGCAGGAGGCCCCCAGGGGGCCGCCAGATGCCCAGCAGACTCCCGGGAGGAGGGCTTCCTCGCCGGCACGGCGTCCGGTTTCCCTCGCCGGAGCTTCAGATCGGCGGCTCCCCGACCGTGTTAAAGTCGTGCCCTCGCAGGCCTCCCGGAGGCCAACGCGACCCCCGAGCCCAGCCATGCCCGACTCCTCCCTCGAAGAGGTCATCCAGGAAGACGAGTTCGTCCAGCTCCTCCGCTCCCAGGCGGAGCGGTACCTGGGGCTCTGCGCCGTCCTCCTGGGGCCCGCCGAGCGCCACTGGAAGAAGAAGCACTACCACCGCCTGGTGACCGAGTCGGACGAGCTGGAGACGTTCCTCGACGACTACGGGGCCCAGCACAATCAGCGCTTCCACTACTTCCGGGAGCTCGTGGCCGCCATGCGCTGGTTCGCCCAGACGGCCTTCAGCCTGGCCCACCTCGAGGCCCGCTTCGGGACCTACGGGCTGGACCGTTGCCTCGGCGTGGACGCGCCGGAGGCGGAGGCCGGGGTGCGCCGCGCCTGCGAGGCCATCCGCGACTCCGTGGTCGCGCTGCTCCGGGCCATCCTCGACGAGGCCGCCGAGCTGGGCATCGCCGCCGTGGGCGGGGACGGCGCCACCGAGGAGGGCTTCATGGACCCGCTCGTCCGCGTGCGCCTCCCGCGCAGCCTGGGCCAGGAGGACCCCGCGGACGAGGACCAGAAGATCGCCGAGGTCGCCTCCAAGTACCTGGCCGCCTGCGAGATGCTCGCCGACCTCTCGATCGGGCGCATCGAGGATCCGGCCCGCCGCCGCGACTTCCTCGACCGCCACTGTCGCGAGGAGCAGGCCCGCGTGTACGAGGCGACGGTCCACAACCTGCAGTCGACCTACGACACGTACATCAAGAACACGGTGCTCGAGTCCGAGGACGCCCGGCTGCTCCAGCTCCGCGGGCACACGTCGGGCTCCCTGCACCTGCTGGAGGCGGTGACCTTCCTGGCGCACTTCGTCGAGCGCCACGAGAGCGGCCAGCGCAGCGAGGAGGCCGAGCAGCGCATGCGCCGGGTCATCGACCCCGACGTCGTGCAGGACGTCACGCTGAACGAGCTGCTCTACTGGGCCAACCGGTTCCTGCAGGGCGGTCGCTCGATCGCGGAGGACCTGCTGCCGAGCTACACCAACGTCCGCGAGATGACGGTGGAGCTGCCGGAGGAGCTCCAGCTCCACGCGCGCCCCGCCGCGCTGATCGTCAGCATCGTGAACCGCTACGGCACGCCGGTCGAGCTCGAGGTCGAGAGCAAGGCCTGCAACGCCGGCTCGATCCTCGAGCTGCTCGTCACGGTCGGTTCGCACCCCGATGCGCGCCGTTTCGTCGTTCGCGGGGACGAGAAGCCGCTGCGCGACATCGCGCTGCTCTTCGAGCACGGCCTGGGCGAGGAGGGCGTGGAGACGCTCCCCGCCAGCCTGCAGTACCTGCGCGGCGACGCCTGACGTCACGCGCGCGGGCGCCGCACGTCGGGCACCGGGTTCCTGCGCGAGTCGCGCTCAGACGCCCAGGTACAGGCGGTCCGCGAGCATGTGCGGCAGGCCGGCGTCGCGGATGCGCTGGGCCTCGACGTCGATGTCGTACTCGACGCGGCGGATCCAGACCTTGCCGAGGTCGGAGTCGTAGATCGCGTAGGCCGTGCGGCTGTCCTCGTCCCGCGGCTGGCCCACGCTGCCCACGTTGACGAGGGCGCGGTACGCCTCCTCCACGTCGATCTCGCTCTCGGCGGTGTAGGCCGTGCGCGTGGGGTCGTCCCGCATGCGCAGGAGCGTGACGGGCACGTGCGAGTGGCCGACGAAACAGACCGGCAGGGGCATGACGTCCAGCGACGGATCGGCGTCGGTCGGGCTCTGGATGTAGTCGAAGAGCTCGGGGCGGTAGAGCGTGCCGTGCGCGACCGAGCAGTGCTCCTCGTGCAGCGTGAGCGGCAGGTCGTGGAGGAACTCCATCTCGTCGCACGACAGGACCTCGCGGGTCCAGGCCACGGCGGCGCGGGCGTAGTTGTTGAAGTAGACATCGTCGAGCCGGCCCACGCAGGCCGCGTCGTGGTTGCCGAGCACGACGTGGGCGCCGACTTCTCGCAGCAGCGCGATGCACTGGCTGGGGGCCGCGCCGTAGCCGACGACGTCGCCCACGCTCAGGATGCGATCGACGCGCTCCTGCTCGAGGCATCCCAGCACGGTCTCGAGGGCCGTCAGGTTGCTGTGGATGTCACCGAGGATGCCGTACCGCATGGCGTGCTCGCGGACCCGTGTGGAGCAACACCGCTGCGGTGGCCAGGCCTGCGAGGATCATGATATCGGCCAGGTGCGGGCTCCGAGTTGTGTCCGCGCCTCCCTCCAGGGAGCGCAGGTGACGTCCGGCCCCCAGCACGGGACCCAGGACCCGGCCCACGACCCCGACGCCGTCGAGGACGGCGGCCACGGGCCAGGCCAGGAGCACGAGGGCGGGCGCGCGCACCCCCGCCGGGGCGGGCAGGCCCAGGGCGACGAGACCCAGGGCGGTCAGGTGCAGGTCCGCGGCGAGGGACCCTGCGAGCAGCGTCGCGGGGTCGGCCACGAGGCCCAGCGCGAGGGGCGCCGCCAGGGAGACGGCCTGGAAGCCCGCCGCGCCGACGAGCAGGGCCAGGGCCTGGCTCCGGAGCCGTTCGGGCGGCCCCTGGGGCTGGAGCCACCAGGTGGACCGCTCGCAGGTCGCCGTGGCGAGGGCCGCGCCCGTCAGGCCCGCCAGAAATGCGACTTCGTACAGCGCGGCGTCTCCGCGGATCCTGGTGGTGGCGATCCCGTAGGTCCCGACCTCCACCCAGACGAGCCAGGCGAGCGAGAGGCCCACCAGGACCACCCAGGCCACGGGGCTCCGACGCAGGTCCGCGAGCAGGATGCTGAGGACACCGAGGCTTCGCATCCCCTCTCGTGTACCCGCCAGGCCGGTCAATTGCCAGCCATCCGACAGGGCGCCGCCCGCCCGGGACCCGGATTCTGGAGCGCTATAAACTGCTGGCACATAATGCTTTGCGCCAACCCTGCGCGTCTCGCTTGCGCCCGGAGCGACACCTGGTCTCCTGGGGTCGGTCCATGGACCGGCGAATGGATGTTCCACGTGGAACATCGGCTCAACCACGAGAGAGGTGCGATGGAGAAGCGATTGGGCAAGGGGCTCGGTTCCCTGCTGGGGGCGGGCTCGGACAGCTCGCAGGAGAAGAAGTCGGCATCGGCGCCCAGCCAGGAGATCCCGCTCGACGAGATCCGGCCCAACCCCAGGCAGCCGCGACAGCACATGGATCCCGAGGCGCTCGAGGAGCTCCGTGTCAGCATCCAGCAGCACGGGGTCCTGCAGCCCGTGGTCGTGCGCAGGGTCGGCAGCCACTACGAGTTGATCCTCGGCGAACGGCGCTGCCGCGCCTCGAGAATGGCCGGCCGCAAGACCATCCCGGCCGTGGTGCGCGAGGACGTGGACGACGACCGGATGCTGGAGCTGGCCCTGGTCGAGAACGTCCAGCGCTCCGATCTCGACGCGCTGGAGCGCGCCCAGGCCTTCCAGGCCCTCATGAGGGATCTCGGGCTCACGCAGGAGCAGGTGGCCGACCGCGTCGGCCTCAAGCGCGCGACCATCGCCAACCACCTGCGCCTGCTGGATCTCCCGCCCAAGGCGCAGGAGGCCCTCTCGAAGGGCCTGATCACCATGGGGCACGCCCGCGCCCTCGCCGGGCTCGAGTCCCGCAAGGAGGTGCTCGACCTGGTGGCCCTGATCGTGAAGAAGGACCTGTCGGTCCGTGCGGTCGAGGACCTCGTCCGCCGCAAGGCCCAGGCGCAGAAGCCCAGCGAGGAGCGCCCGGCCCGGGCCCCCTGGGAGGTCGACCTGGAGGGGCGGCTTCGCGAACGGCTGGGGACCCGCGTGAGCCTGCAGAACGCGAAGGGCTACCGCGGGACCATCACCCTCCACTACCACAGTCGCGAGGAGCTCGACCGCCTCTGCGACGTGCTCGCGCCGCGCGAACTGCTGCGCTGAGGGTTCTCCCCCAACGAGACGAGGGGCCCCGCGGGATCGCACCCGCGGGGCCCCTCGTCTGTTCTGGAGCGTGCGTCAGGAGCCGGCTTCGACCCGCATCGACTCGATCTCGATGCGCTCGGCGGGACGCAGGGAGCCCGGCGCGGTCTCGACGTCGTCCAGGCTCTCCGCCAGCTCGATGCCCTCGACCACGACGCCGAACACCACTCCCTGGCCCCCCAGGCGCAGGCCGTCGGCGCTGAGGATCATGAAGCGGCTCGAGGACTCCTCGCCCTCGTTCACCACGGGGGCCGTCGCCACGGCGCCGCGGAAGAACTTGAGCGCGTTGGTCTCGCCGGGGACGCCGACGTTCTGGCCTCCGAGGCCCCAGGAGTCGGGCTCGTCGGGGCGCGTCTTCGTGTGCGGGTCCCCCAGCTCGATGGCGAGGTCCTTGCGCACCGCGTGGACCGCCTGGCCGTCGAAGAACCCACCGGTGACCAGCTCGACGAACCTGGCGGTCGTCTCGGGGGCTTCCTGACGGTAGAGGGCGATCACGATGTCGCCCTGGCTGGTGGTGATGCGCACCCGGGGCGCGCCATCCGGCGGGTCCGGCAGCCCGAACAGCTCGGGGTGGGACTCCTCCCAGCGCCGGCGTGCGTCGATCTTCGCCGCGAGGCTGTCGACCAGCGTCTGCTGGGCCCCGTCCTCGCCGATCGGAAGGGGATCGCTGCTGAGGAGGTGATCGGG
>JAUIDW010000363.1 GCA_030428395.1 bacterium
CGCGCCACCTCGTCGCGGGCGCGCATGGCCTGCTTCACGTCGGCCTCGAGGCGCTCGCGCAGGCTCACGCCTCGCCTCCCTCGTCCGCACCGTCGTCCGGAGCGCCGTCGGCGTCCGGGGTCTCGCCCTCGCCCTCGGGCTCGTCGCCGTTGTCGGCCAGGCCGTAGGCCACGAGGTCCTCCTGCTTGACGATCTCGATCGCCACCAGGCGGTCCCCATCCTTCAGGTTGACCAGGCGCACGCCCTGGGTGCTGCGGCCCATCGGCCGCATGTCGGCGACCGGCGAGCGCACGAGCATGCCGCCCTCGGTGATGTAGATGCAGTCGTCGCCGTCCTTGCACAGCGCCAGGCCGATCACACGGCCGTTGCGGCCGCCGGTCCTGATGTTGATGACGCCCTGGCCGCCGCGACCCTTGATCGGGTACTCGTCGATCCGCGTGCGCTTGCCGTGGCCGCTCTCGCAGGCGGTCAGCAGGTACGTGTCGGGGCGCGCGACGATCATGTCCACGACCTCGTCGGCCTCCTTGAGGCGGATGCCGCGGACGCCGCGCGACGTGCGGCCCATCGGGCGCACGGCGGTGTCGTCGAAGCGGATCGCCTGGCCGTTGGCGGAGCCCAGGACGATCGTGTCGCCCGGCTCGGTCAGCCCGACGGCGACGACCTCGTCGCCTTCCTCGAGCACGATCGCGCGGATGCCGCCGCGCTTGGGACGCGAGTAGGCCTCCAGGGCGGTCTTCTTCACCGTCCCGCGGCGAGTGGCGAAGAACACGTGGCTCTGGGCGTCGAACGACGGGACGCGCAGCAGGTTCGTGACGCGCTCGTCCTTGTCCAGCTCGATGACGTTCGACAGCGCGCGCCCCGCCGACGTGCGCGACGCCTCGGGCAGCTGGTAGACCTTGCGCCAGTACACCTTGCCGCGGTTCGAGAAGAACAGCACGTAGTCGTGCGTGCCGGCGACGAAGAGCTGCCGCAGGACGTCGCCCTCCTTCGCCTCGCCGCCGCGGATGCCGCGGCCGCCGCGACCCTGGGCGCGGTACACGTCGAGCGGCACGCGCTTGACGTAGCCCTGGTGCGAGAAGGTGACGACCATCATCTCCTCGGTGATCAGCTCCTCGATGTCGAACGACGAGTCGATCTCCTCGGACGAGATCTCGGTGCGGCGGTCGTCGCCGTACTTCTTCTCGACGTCCTCGAGGTCGGTCAGGATGATGTCCACGACGCGCGACTCGCGGTCGAGGATGTCCTTCAGGTCGGCGATCTCGGCGGTGAGCTGGCGGTACTCCTCCTCGAGCTTCTCGCGCTCGAGCCCGGTCAGGCGGCCGAGGCGCATGTCGACGATCGCCTGCGCCTGGCGGTCGGACAGCTGGAACGCCGCGGACAGCTCCTGCTTGGCCTCGTCGGTGCTCTGGCTGGCGCGGACGATGCGGATGACCTCGTCGATGTTGTCGACGGCGATCCGCAGGCCCTCGACGACGTGCATCCGCTCCTCGGCCTTGCCCAGCAGGAAGCGGGTGCGCCGGCGGATGACCTCCTTGCGGTGGACGACGTACGAGTCGAGCAGCCCCCGCAGCGTCAGCGTGCGCGGCTGGCCGTTGTCGACCACCAGGTTGATGATGCTCTGGGTGGTCTGCAGCGGCGTGTACTGGAAGAGCTGGTTGGCGATGACCTGCGGGTCCTCGCCCTTCTTCAGCTCGATCACCAGGCGCAGGCCGGTGCGGTCGGACTCGTCGCGGACGTCGGAGATGCCCGTGATGCGGCCGTCCTTCACGACGTCGACGATCTTCTCGATGATCCCGGTCTTGCGGACCTGGTAGGGGATCTCGTCGATGACCAGGATCTGCTTCGTGCGCAGGTCCTCGACGTGGTACTTCGCGCGCAGCAGCACGCGGCCGCGGCCGGTCGTGTAGGCCTGCAGGATGCCGCGGCGGCCCATGATGATGCCGCCGGTCGGGAAGTCGGGCCCGGTGACGATCGAGCAGAGCTCCTGCATCGACACGTCCGGGTCCTGCAGCACGGCGCGCAGCGCGGCGATGACCTCGCGCAGGTTGTGCGGCGGCAGGCTCGTGGCCATGCCGACGGCGATGCCGTCCGAGCCGTTGCACAGCAGGTTCGGGAAGCGCCCGGGCAGCACGACGGGCTCGGTGCGCGACTCGTCGTAGTTCGCCTGGCGGTCGACCGTGTCGCGGTCGAGGTCGTCGAGCATCTCGACGGCCGTGCCGTGCATGCGCGCCTCCGTGTAGCGCATGGCGGCGGGCGGGTCGCCGTCGATCGAACCGAAGTTGCCCTGGCCGTCGATCAGCGGGTAGCGGGTCGAGAACGGCTGCGCCAGGCGCACCAGCGTCGGGTAGATGACGGACTCGCCGTGCGGGTGGTAGTTGCCCGACGTGTCGCCGGCGATCTTGGCGCACTTGCGGTACTTGGCGCGCGGCGACAGGTTCAGGTCGTCCATCGCCACGAGGATCCGCCGCTGCGACGGCTTGAGCCCGTCCCGCACGTCCGGCAGGGCGCGCGCGTGGATGACGCTGAGCGCGTACGTCAGGTACGACTCGCGCATCTCGCGCTCGACCAGGCGGGGCTCGATGTTCTCCTCGTACCGAGGCGTCTGCGTCTCGTCGGGTCCGCTCATGGGGGGTCTCCTGCGGCCTTCGCTCGGCCCGGGGACCCCGCATTATCCGCTCGCGCGGGCGGGTTTCCAGCGCTCCCCGCGTATGTATATATGTAGGCGTCGGGGCCGGACTTCCCCCCGGCGCGGCGGCCGCTATCCTGCCCGGCCATGGCCGACGCGACTCCCAGCCCCCTCGCCCGCGCCCTCGGGCGCATCCCCACGGGCCTCTACCTCGTCACCACGCCCTCCCCGGAGGGTCCCCTGGGCTTCCTGGGGTCGTTCGTGATGCAGGTGGGGCTCGAGCCCCCCGTCGTGTGCGTCGCCGTCGGCCACGCCCGCGCCCACCTCGAGGCGATCCGGGCCAGCGGGACCTTCGGCGTCTCGGTGCTCGACGGCGCCTCGAAGGGGCTGATGAACCGCTTCTTCGGGAAGCTCCCCGACGGCGAGGGCCCGTTCGACGGCCAGCGCCTGGCGCACGGGGCGCTCGGCTCGCCGCTGTTCGAGGACGCCCTGGCCACGTTCGAGTGCCGCCTGACCGGCGAGCACGACGCCGGCGACCACGTGGTCCTGTTCGGCGAGGTGACCGAGGGGCGCCTGGCCCGCGAGGGCGACCCCGCCGTGCACCTGCGCAAGAACGGGCTGGGGTACTGACCCGGCGGCGGGCACGGTCCGGGCGAGTCCGATGAGCACGCCCCCCGCGCGCGAGCACCCCGCACCGGACGACCCGGAGGTCGACGGCTCCGCGGACGCGGCCGAAGGCCTGCCGGACCGCCCGCGCTTCGCGTTCCTCGTGCGGCTGGCGCAGCTGCTGCACGGCTACGGCACGCCCGCGCACCGGCTGGACGAGACCGTCATCCGCTGCGCCGCGAGCCTGGGCGTCGTGGCGGAGGTCTTCTCGACCCCCACCCTGCTGATGGCGGCCTTCGGCCGCGGCCACGCGCAGCGCACGCACCTGCTGCCCACGCACGTGCGCGACATCGACCTGGGCGCCCTGGTCGAGCTGGACCTCGTGCGCGACGACGTCGAGGCCGGGCGCTGCAGTCCGCGCGAGGGCACCCGCCGGCTCGACGCGATCGCCGACGCGCCGCCGCGGTACGGGGCGGCCCTCACCGTCGCGAGCTACGGCGTCGCCTCGGCGGGCGCCGCGACGCTGTTCGGCGGGGGCCCGCGCGAGACCGGCCTGTCGCTCGCCCTCGGCGTGGTGACCGGCCTGGTGGCCCTGGCGCTGGGCCGGCGCTCGACGGCGACGCGCATCTTCGAGCCGACCGCGGCGTTCGTGGCCGCGCTGAGCGCGGGGCTCGCGGCCGCCGCGTGGCCGGACCTGCGCCCCCAGGTCGTCGTGCTGAGCGCGCTGATCGTGATCGTGCCCGGCCTGTCGCTCACGCTCGGCCTGACCGAGATGGCGACGCGCCACCTGATGTCGGGCACGACGCGCCTGGCGGGCGTCGTGACGGTGTTCCTGACCGTCGGCCTCGGCGTGGCGCTGGGCAGCGAGCTCGCCGCCAGCCTCGTCGGCCGCGGCGCCTCCCTCGACGCGGGCCCGCGCCTGCCCGTGTGGTCGGTGTGGCCCGCCGTCGCGCTGAGCTCGGGGGCGTTCCTGGTGCTGTTCCAGGGCCGGCCGCGCGACGTGGTCTGGGTCCTGCCGGCCGCGCTGCTCGCGTTCGTCGGCGCCCGCACGGGTGCGCTGCTGCTCGGGCCCGAGCTCGGCGGCTTCGTCGGCGCCCTGGCCATCGGCCTGGGCAGCAACGTCTACGCGCACGCGCTGGACCGGCCCGCGTCGGTGCCGCTGCTGCCCGGCATCCTGATGCTGGTGCCCGGCAGCATCGGCTACCGCAGCCTGGCCTCGTTCCTCGCCGACGACGTCGTCTCGGGCGTCGAGACGGCCTTCCGCATGGCGCTCGTCGCCGTCTCGCTGGTCGGCGGCCTGCTGCTCGCGAACGTGCTGTTCACGCCCCGGCGCAGCCTCTAGCCCGCGGGCGCGACCTCGACCGCGACGATCGTCCAGTCGGCGAAGGGCAGCCACTTCTCCATGCGGACGGTCACCTCGCGCCGCTCGCCGCCACGCTCGCGCAGCTGGACGTACGCGTAGCGCCGCAGCAGCTGGCTGCCGTAGCCGCCGCCGAGCAGGTCGGCCTCGGTCGAGACCAGGCCCTCCGCCTCGGCGCGCGCGCGCGCCTCGAGCACGGGGTTCGTCCCCCGCTGGTCGATCACGTGCAGGGCGAGCCAGACGACCAGGCAGGCCAGCAGGCCGAGGGCCAGGCGAACCGGCGGGCGCATGGCGCGATTCTACCGCGCGGGCGCGGACCCGGGCGCGATGCGCGGCGAGCGCGCCAGGAACGAGTCCAGCTCGCCCCGCCAGGACGACGCGCGCCCGGCGGCCAGGCCGCGCGCCTCCTCGGTCCGGCCGTCGGCGGCGAGCGCCACCGCGTCGCGGACCGGGCGCAGGTCGTCGCGCCCGCGCAGCGTCGCGAGGTCGAGCGCGGCGATGGCGAGCTCGACGTCGCCGGCGCGCAGGGCCGCGCGCGCGGACGCCTCGAGGCCTCCGGGAGTCGCGTCGCCCGCGTCGGCGAGCTGGGCCCCGCGCCGGACGAGCAGCTCGAGCTCGTCGGGCAGCTCGTGCGCGTCCGCGCGCGCGAGCGCGCCGGCGTAGTCGCCCTCGCGCAGCGCGACGCGCACGCGGTCCTCGGGCCACGAGCCCGAGAGCGAGGCCACCTCGAGCGCCGCGAGGACCGCCGCTAGCGCCCAGCCCACGACGGACCAGCGCCGCAGGCCGCGGCGCAGCGCGTCGCCGGCGCGCGGGTCGCGCTGGACCTCGCGCAGGAACGCGACGCGGTCGCCCGTGCTGAAGTGCCGCCACGACGAG
>JAUIDW010000364.1 GCA_030428395.1 bacterium
GCCGCGGCCCGCGCCGAGGTGCCCCAGTGGCTCGAGGACAAGCAGGTGGTCAAGACGATCGTCGTCCCTGGGAAGCTCGTGAACTTCGTCGTACGGTGACGGCCACGCCATGCCGCTGATGGAACGGGGGGACGCCGCCGAGCTCGCGCGGCGCGTGCTCGCGCGCAGCGCGGCCGACGAGACCGAGGTGACCGTCGACGCCGAGGTCGACGACTTCGTGCGCTTCGCCGACGTGGGCCCGACCCAGAACGGCGCGCGCGAGCGCGTCACCGTGGCGGTGCGCGTGCGCCGCCGCGAGCCCGGCGGCGGTTACCGCGAGGCGCGGGTGCAGACCGGCGCGCTGGACGACGCCGGGATCGACGCGGCCCTCGCGCGCGCCGAGGCGATCGTCGAGCACTGCCCGGTGGACCCGGACCTGCCCGCGCTGGGGGGCGCGGTCGAGGTGCGCGACACGCCGCCGATCCGGCCGACGCTGGACCACGGCTTCCGCGAGAAGGCCGCCTGGGTCGCCGGCGCCGTCGAGGCGTGCGCCGCCGCGGGGCTGGCGCCGGCCGGGCTCGTGCAGACCTGCGGGCTGACGCGGGCGATCGCCAACAGCAGCGGGCGCGCCGTGGTCGGCTCGCGCACGCGGGCGTCCTTCGCCCTGACCGCGACGGGCCCCGAGGGCTCGGGCTTCGCGGACGCGATCGGGCCGGACGTCGACGCGCTGGACGCCGAGGGCGTCGTGGCGCGCGCCGTCGAGCGCGCCTGCGCCGCCCAGGGGCCCCGGCCGGTCGAGCCCGGCGAGTACACGGTCGTGCTCGAGCCGCCGGCCGTCAGCGCGCTGCTGCTCTTCTCGTCCTACTGCGGCTTCGGCGCGCGCGAGTTCAGCGAGCAGGCGTCGTTCCTGTGCGGGCGCGTGGGCGAGCGGCTCTTCCCCGCCGGCCTGACGCTGCTCGACGACGCCGCCGACCCGCGCAACCCGGGCCTGCCCTTCGACGGCGAGGGCACCCCGCGGCGCACGGTGCCCCTGATCGAGGCCGGCGTGCTGCGCGGCCCGGTCACCGACCGCACCTGGGCCGCGCGCACCGGCCTCGAGTGCACCGGCCACGCGCTGCCGCAGCCCAGCGAGGACGGCCCGCGCCCGCAGAACCTCGTGGTCGAGGCCGGCGCGGAGAGCCTCGAGGACCTGATCGGCGGCGTGGAGCGCGGCCTGCTGGTCAGCCAGCTGCACTACGCGAACATGATCGACCCCAAGGACCTCGCGCTGACGGGCACGACGCGGCACGGCACCTTCTGGATCGAGGGCGGCCGGCTGGGCCACCCCGTGCACGAGCTGCGCTTCACCGACGACCTGGTCCGCATCCTGGCGAGCGTCACGGGGCTCGGCGCGCAGCGCGCGGTCGCCGGCGCGCTGTTCGACGGCGACGTGCTGACGCCGGCGCTGCGCGTCGAGGGCTTCCGCTTCACGTCCGCGGCGGAGGCGGGCTGATGGACGCCGAGCGCCTGGTCCGGGACGCCGTCGAGCGCGCGACCGCGCGCGGCGCGGACTACGCCGACGCGCGCCTCGTGCGCACGCGCACCGAGGAGCTGACCGTGCGCAACGGCCGCCTGGCCGGTGCCCTGAGCGACGAGGACCTCGGCCTCGGCGTCCGGGTGCTGGTGGGCGGCAGCTGGGGCTTCGCCGCGCGGCCGCTGGGGGAGGACCCCGCCGCGGCGCCGGCCGAGGCCGCGCGCCTGGCCCTGCGGGCCGCGAAGGCCATGGGGCGGGCGCAGCGCAGCCCCGTCCAGCTGGCCGGCCGCGCCGACGCGCGCGGCGAGTACCGCACGCCCTTCGAGCTCGACCCGTTCGAGGTGTCGCCCGCGGACCGGCTGGACCTGCTTCAGGCCGCCGTCGCGGCGCTCGGCGGGCGCGACGAGGCCGTCGTGCGCGAGGCCTCGTGCAGCGTGCGCCGCGAGGAGCAGTGGATGGCGACCAGCGAGGGCGGCGAGACCTTCCAGGAGCTCGTGCGCGCCGGCGCCGGCGTCGCCTGCCAGGCGGCCGCCCACGGCCAGGTCGAGCGGCGCTCGTACCCGGCCTCCTTCGGCGGCAACTACCTCGCGGCCGGCTGGGAGCACGTGCTGGGCATGGACCTCGTCGGCGAGGCGCCGCGCGTGCGCGACGAGGCCATCGCGCTGTGCTCCGCGCCGCCGTGCCCGCCCGGCCGGCGCGACCTGATCCTGTCCGGCAACCAGCTCATGCTGCAGATCCACGAGTCCGTGGGGCACCCGACCGAGCTGGACCGCGTCCACGGCCACGAGGTCGACCTGGCCGGCTCGTCCTTCGCGACGACCGACAAGCTGGGCGCCTTCGAGTACGGCTCGCGCCACGTCGACCTGGTCGCGGATTCGACGGTGCCGGGCGGCCTGGACACGCGCGGCTTCGACGACGACGGCGTGCCGTCGCAGCGCTGGCACGTGGTGCGCGAGGGGCGGCTCGAGGGCTACCTGACCAGTCGCGAGTGGGCCGGCCGCGTCGGCGAGGCGGCGAGCCGCGGCTCGAACCGCGCCGAGGGCTGGTTCCACCCGCCGATCGTGCGCATCACGAACCTGTCGCTGATGCCGGGCACGTGGACGCTCGACGACCTGATCGCCGACACCGCCGACGGCGTGTACTGCGACACCGTGAAGACCTGGTCGATCGACCCGAGCCGCATGAACTTCCAGTTCACCACGGAGCTGGGCTGGGAGATCGTCGACGGCGAGCGCAGGCGCCTGCTGCGCAGCCCGACCTACCAGGGCTCGACGCCGGAGTTCTGGCGGTCCTGCGACGCGGTCTGCGACGAGCGCCACTGGCGCCTGTGGGGCGTGCCGAACTGCGGCAAGGGCAACCCCATGCAGGTGGCCGAGATGAGCCACGGCGCGGCGCCCGCGCGGTTTCGCGGCGTGGAGTTCGTGGGAGGCTCCTGGTGACCGCGGAGGCCGCCCGGCGCTGACGGGCGCCGCCCGGGCGGAACGCACGTGGACCCCGCTCCCCGGCACGGCGCGCAGGCGGCGAGCCCCCGCGCACCGCGGCGGGCCGCCTGGGTGCTGCTCGTGGCCGTCGCCCTGGCCCTGCGGGTCGCGGCGCTCGTGGCCCTCGACACCCCCGGCGCGGCGGCGGGCAAGACGCCGTGGCAGTGGGGCGGCGAGTCGGCGTGCCTGGCGGACTCCGTGCTGGACGGGCGCGGCTACGGCGACCCCTGGGCGCACGACACCGGGCCGAGCGGGTGGCTGACGCCGCCCTACCCGCTGGTCGTGGCCCTGTGCCTGGCCCTGGGCGGCGGCGTGGGGCCGGCCGCGGCGGCGTGGCTGTACGCGCTGCAGGTCCTGGCGTCGGTCGCGACGTGCGCGCTGCTCGTGCGGCTGGGCCGCGCCCTCGGGCTGCCGCGCGCGGGCTGGCTGGCGGCCTGGCTCTTCGCGCTGTACCCGCTGGCGATCTGGAACGCGGTGAAGACGGTGTGGGACACCACCTTCGTCGCCCTGGCGGTGACGGCGCTGCTCGAGCGCCTCGTCGCCGTGCACGCGCGCGCGCGGGAGACCGGCGCCGGCCCCGGGCCGGGGGCGCTGGCGGCGCTCGGCGCGGGCTTCGGCGGGCTCTGCTTCCTGAACCCGGCGGGGATGGCGCTGGCGCCGGCGCTCGCGGGCTACGTGGCCGTCTGCCAGCGCGGCGTGGGCGCGGCCGCTCGCGCGGTGGCGCTGTTCGCCGTGGGCGCCGCGGCGGTGGCCCTGCCGTGGATGGCCCGCAACGCGCGGGTGGTGGACAGCTTCTCGCTGCGCCCGAACCTGGGCGTCGAGCTGATGATCGGCAACAACGACGAGTCCCAGGGCCGGCCGCTCCCGTTCCGGTTCCATCCCTCGCACGTCCCCGCGGAGCTGGCGCTGTACCGCTCGCTCGGCGAGGGCGCCTACTGCCGCGACGCAGGCCGCCGGGCGCGCGCGTGGATCGCCGACCACCCCGGCGCGTTCCTGCGCCTCGCGCTGATGCGCGCCCAGTACTTCTGGATCGGCGAGCTGCCGACGCGCGACACCCGCACCTCGGGCGGCGTGGGCGCGGGGCGCGACCCGGCCAGCTGGCTGAAGTTCGTGGCCTACTTCCTCGTGGGAGCGGCGGGGATCGTGGCCCTGCTGCGCCTCGACCTGCCGTGGCGCGAGCGCGGGCTGGTCACGCTGGTCGCCCTGGGCTTCTCCGGTCCGTACCTGCTGACGCACGTCTCGGAGCGCTACCGCTTCCCGATCGACCCGCTGCTCGTGCTGCTGGCCGCCTGGCTGATCCTGGACCTCGCGCGCGCGCTCCGCGCGCCCAGGCCGTAACCTGCGAGGGTGGAAGAGCCCGAGAAGAAGTTCGGCAGCTTCAAGGACCTCGCCCGCTCGCTCGGGCGCGGGGACGACGAGGCGCAGGAGCCCGCGGACGACCGCGGCTGGACGTTCGACGACGGCAGCGGCGAGGCGCCGGACCTCGAGGACCTGCCCGACTCGACCGCGCGCGAGCGCATCCAGCGCCGCCCGGCGGCCTTCGGCGCCATGGAGCACGGGCCGCCCCCGTACCGCGACGAGGGCTCCGAGGAGATGGAGCTGCTGGCGTCCTTCCGCGTGCGCACGGTGTTCCCCGGCGACGTGCTGTCCGAGGTCGGCTCGCTGCCCGACGACCCGCGCGAGGCCGACCTCGAGGGCCGCCTCGACCTGCGCGGCCGCACGATCTTCACGATCGACGGCGAGGACGCGAAGGACTACGACGACGCCATCTCGATCGAGGACCGCGGCGACGGCACGGTCGAGGTCGGCGTGCACATCGCCGACGTCGGCCACTACGTGCGGCCGGGCACGGCGCTGGACGAGGAGGCGCTCGCGCGCGGCACCAGCGTGTACCTGCCCGACCAGGTGGTGCCGATGCTGCCCGAGAAGCTCTCCAACGGGCTCTGCTCGCTGGTGCCCGACCGCGACCGCCTGGCCTTCTCGGTCTTCATGGTGTTCGACGCCGCCGGCAAGCGCCTGGAGAAGCGCGTGGCCAAGTCGGTGATCCGCAGCGCGTTCCGCAACACGTACCGCGGCGTGCAGGAGCTGCTCGACCGCAAGGACACCGACGACGCCCGCGCGATCGCGCACCTGGAGGCGCCGCTGCGCGCCTTCGAGCGCTGGACCAGGACGCAGCAGAAGCTGCGCGACGCGCGCGGCTCGCTGCGCATGCAGTCGCGCGAGCGCAAGTTCGTGTTCGACGACGAGCACGAGGTCGTGGCCGTCGTGGACGCGCCGCGCTACTTCTCGCAGACGCTGATCGAGGAGACCGCCCTCGCCGCGAACCAGGCCGTCGGCGACCTCTTCCGGGAGCGCGGGCTGCCGACGATCTACCGCGTGCACCCCGAGAAGGACCCCGAGGAGATCGCGGCGGTCGCGAAGATGCTGGCCGAGCACGGCGTGCGCGTGCCGCGCAAGGACCGCCTGACCGGGCGGGACATCGCGCG
>JAUIDW010000365.1 GCA_030428395.1 bacterium
GACGGAGGGCTCGCCCGAGCGGGCCGCCCTCGCCGCGCCGGAGGCCGACCGCGCCGCCGTCCCCGCGCCGCCCGCGCGCACCGCGGCCGCGCCGGAGGCGCCGGCGCGCGCGCCCGTGGACGCGGCGAACGGTTCCCGGGTGGTGCGCGTGGTCGACGCGCAGGGGGCGGCCGTCCCCGGGGCGAGGGTGGTCGTCGAGGCGGCCGGCGGCACCCGCGAGGTGCGCGCCGACGGCGCGGGCGAGGCGCGCGTCCCGCGGCCCGCACGGGACGGACCCTGGCGCGCGCGTGCGGTGGCGGACGGGTTCCTCGAGGCCGCGATCGAGGTCGCTGCCGACGCCGGGGACACCGCGGAGGTCGCGCTGGACCGCGCCGTCCCCTTCCGCGGGCGCGTGGTCGACGCCGACACCGGCGCGCCGGTCGCGGGCGCCGCGCTGCGCTGCCCGCTGCGGCGCACCGACGCCGAGTCGCGCGCGGAGACGGACGAGCTCGGCGCCTTCGTCCTCGACGTGCCCGCGGGCCGGCGCTCGCGGCTGCTGGTCGAGGCCGAGGGCTACGCCGGGGAGGGGGACTGGTACGAGGCCGAGGAGGGGCTGGGGCTCGATGGCTGCACGATCGCGCTGACGCCGCTCGTCGCCGGCGCGCTGCGCGCCCGCGTCGTGGACGCGGTCACCGGCGCCCCGGTCGAGGGCGCGCGCCTGCGGCGGATCACGTCGGGCCGCCGGCTGTCGTTCGCGCGCTCGGACGCGGCGGGAGTGGTGCGCGCGACGCTCGCCAGCGACTGGCGCGAGGAGGACCTGGCGCTGCACGTCACCGCCCGCGGCTACTGCGGCCTGGCGCTGCGCCTGCGCAGCGAGGACCTCGACCGCGCGGCGTGGGTCCTGCCGCTGCTGCCGCCCACGACGGTGCGCGGCCGCGTGGTGGACGGGGCGGGCGAGCCCGTGGCCGGGGCGCGCGTGCAGGTGCGCGGTCGCCGGAGCGCGGCGCTCGAGCCCGCCGTGCGCGACCAGCTGCTCGGCGCCGGCCTCGACCGCGCCGCGCTCGGGGCGGGCCTGCAGGTCGCGTCGGCGCCCGGCAGCGCCTGGGCGCGGACCGCGGACGACGGGACCTTCGAGGCCGCCAACCTCGTCCCGTGGATGGAGGGCGTCGAGCTCGAGGCGCGTGCCGGCGCGCGGCGCTCGGAGCCCGTCGTGCTGGAGGCGCTCGGGGGTCCCGGCGAGGAACGCCGGGTCGAGCTCGTCGTCCAGCCCAGCGCCGCCGTGCACGGGGTCGTGCGCGTCGGCGGGGAGGAGCCCACCGACCTGCGCGTCGTCTGGGAGGGCGACGACGACCGCGGGTACGTCGAGGTCGAGGAGGACGGCTCGTACGCCGTCGAGGGGCTCTCCGCCGGCGCCGTCCGGCTCGAGCTCGCCTGGGCCGGCGTGCCGGAGCGCGGCTGGTACGTGCCCGAGCTCGGCGCGCGCAGCCGGGTGGAGCTCGCGCTCGCGCCCGGGGAGCGGCGCGAGGTCCCGCTCGAGGTCGACCTCGTCCGCGCGCGCGTGCGCGGCCGCGCGACCACGGACGCGGGCGAGCCGCGCGCCGGCCTCCCGGTGTACGCCCGGGCCGCCGACCGCGAGGAGCCGCGCTACGTCGCCGTCACCGAGCGCGACGGCTCGTTCGCCTTCGACACGGCCGCCGACGGCGGGCCCTACGAGGTGCTCCTGCGCCACGGCGGCCGCTGGTCGCGCCGCCGCGGCGTCGCGCCGGGCGCGTCGGACGTGGACTTCGTGGTGCGCGGCGAGCGCTCCGTGCGCCTGCGCGTGCGCGACGCGGACACCGGCGAGGACGTCGGGCTGTACTTCCTCTCGGTCCGGGCGGACGGGGAGGACGCCTTCCGGCTCGTGGCGGCCTCGGGCGGCCGCGACGCCGACGGGGACGGCTACCGCGCGTTCGAGGTGCCGGAGGACACCGCGGCGCTGCTGGTGCACCGCGAGGAGGCCGGGTACCGCCCGCACCGGGTGGACGACCTGTCCCGCGCGGAGCACGACGTCGAGCTGCGCGCGGGCGCCCACGTGGACCTGCGCCTGGCGCCGGGGGAGGAGGCGCCGCCGGAGGACGCGGCGCTGTACGTCGTCGAGGTGGACCGGGAGTTCCGTCCGCCGGAGGGCGCGCCGGCCGACTCGCTGCAGTTCCGCATCGACGAGTCCACCGACCCGCTCCTGCGCGCGCGGCGCGTGCGCTTCGACCGCGGGCCCGCGGCGCGCGTCGACGGGCTCGCCCCGGGGCGCTACCGCGTGGTCGCCGCGGGCCGCTCCCTGCGCGTGCTGCCCGGGGAGTTCGAGGTCGGTCCCGACGGGGCCGACGTCGAGCTGTCCTGGACCGAGTAGGGCGCGTGCAGGGCCGGCGCGCGCGCCTTAGGATGCGCGCCATGGACCCCGCGCGCCTCGTGGAGGAGCTGCGCCGCCCCGGCGCCTGGCCCGAGCGGCCCGACGAGGTCGGCTTCCTGCAGACCCACTGCTCGTGGCTCTTCTTCGCCGGCGCGAGCGTGTACAAGGTCAAGAAGCCGGTCGACTTCGGGTTCCTGGACTTCTCGACGCTCGAGCGCCGCCGGCGCGTCTGCGAGGACGAGGTGCGCCTGAACCAGCGCCTGGCCCCGGGCGTGTACCGCGGCGTCGTGCCGCTGGTCGCCGGCGAGGGCGGCCTGCGCGTCGGCGCGGGACCCGACGACGGCGAGCCCGTGGAGTGGGCCGTCGCCATGCGGCGGCTGCCGGCCGCGCGGATGCTCGACGCGCTGCTCGAGCGCGGCGAGATCGACAACGAGCGCATCGGGCAGGTCGTCGAGCTGCTGGCGACCTTCCACGCCGAGGCGGCCACCGGGCCGGGCGTGGACGAGCACGGCGCGCCGGAGGCGGTGGCGGCGAACACCGAGGAGAACTTCACCCAGCTGGAGCCCTACGTGGTCCACGCGGGCGGGCCCGCGCCGGCCGTGCCGGTCCTCGGCGCGCGCCACTTCGGGTTCCTGGTCGAGCGCTGCCGCAACTTCCTCGCCCGCCGGCGCGACCTGTTCGAGCGCCGCGTGGCGGAGGGGCGCGTCCGCGACGGCCACGGCGACCTGCACGCCGGCAACCTCTGCTTCACCGACGACGGCCCGGTGGCCTACGACCGCATCGAGTTCAACGACCGCTTCCGGTGCGGCGACGTGGCGGCGGACCTGGCGTTCCTGGCCATGGACCTCGACGACCGCGGGTTCCGCGCCTTCTCGGGCTACCTGGTCAAGCTGTACGCCGAGCGCACGAACGACGACGAGCTGCGCGAGCTGATGCCGTTCTACAAGGCCTACCGGGCCGTCGTGCGCGGCAAGGTGTCGGCCTTCGCCGCGTCCGACGAGGGGCTCGAGGAGGCGGCCCGCGCCGCCCACCGGGCGCGCGCGCTGCGGTACCTGACGCTGGCGGGGTCGTACGAGCTGCCGCCGGCGCTGTTCCTGATGTGCGGCCTGCCGGCCACGGGCAAGAGCTGGCTCGCGCGCCACCTGGCGCGGTCCCAGGGCGCGATCCTGCTGCGCAGCGACGTGCGCCGCAAGCAGCTCGCGCGCATGGCGCCCACGACGCGCGTGCGCGACGGCTACGACACCGGGATGTACTCCCACGACATGAAGGAGCGCACGTACCGCTCGCTGCTCGAGGACGCGCTCGAGCACCTGCAGCACGGCCACCCCTGCATCGTGGACGCGACCTTCTCGCGCGCCGTGTTCCGCGCGCCGTACGTCGACGCCGCGACCCGGCTCGAGCTGCCGTTCCACGTGATCCACGTCACCGCCTCCGAGGAGGTCGTGCGCGAGCGCATGGACGAGCGCGCGCGCGACCCGGCCAACGTCTCCGACGCGGACTGGGAGGTGTACCTGCGCGAGAAGGAGGCCTTCGAGCCGCCCGACGAGGTCCCCGCGGGCCACGTCGTCGAGCTGCCCACCGGCCACGCGCCCGAGACGCAGGGCGCGCGCCTGCTCGAGCACCGCATCGCCACCGAGACCGGCCGCGGGGCCGTCGCGGGCTGAGCCGGGGCGCGGGATGCAGCCGCACGTCGTCGTGCTGACCGGGGCCGGCGCGTCCGCGGACTCGGGCGTCCGGACCTTCCGCGACGCCGGCGGGACCTGGGAGGGGCACGACGTGCTGCAGGTGGCGACGCCGGAGGGCTGGCGGCGGGACCGGCGGCTCGTGTGGAGCTTCTACCAGGCGCGGCGCGCGCAGCTGCGCGAGGTCGAGCCCAACGCGGCGCACGTCGCGCTGGTCCGGCTCGAGCGCGAGCTGGAGGCGGCGGGCCACGGCTTCACGCTCGTGTCGCAGAACGTGGACGACCTGCACCGGCGCGCGGGCTCGACGGTGATCGAGATGCACGGCAACCTCGCCCGCCTGCGCTGCGAGCGCTGCGGGGCGACCGTCGAGGACCGCGATCACGTCGACCCCGAGGTCTTCGTGCCCTGCGACGCGTGCGGGCACGACGCGCTGCGCCCCGACGTCGTCTGGTTCGGCGAGCTGCCCTTCGGCCTGGACGAGATCGAGCGCGCGCTGCGCCGCTGCACGCACTTCGCCGCGATCGGCACCAGCGGCCAGGTGTACCCCGCCGCGGGCCTGCTGGAGGCGGCGCGCGCCGGCGGGGCGCGCACGTGGGTCAACGCCCTCGAGGCGCCCGCCAACCTGCACCCCGACGACCGCTTCCTCCCGGGCCGCGCGGGCGAGGTCGTGCCGGGCTGGGTCGACGGGCTGCTGGCGGACCTGGCCGGCCGCTAGCTAGCCGTCGCCGTGGACGGTCCAGTCGACGGCGCCGACGCGCAGCGGGTGGGCGGCGGCGGGGGAGGCGTCCCAGGACCAGGGGCCGGGCAGCTCGTCCATCGGCAGCAGGAGCAGCGTGTCGGCGTCCGGGGCGTGGCGGCGGACCGGCTCGAAGGACTCGCCCGTGTAGCGCGCGACGCGCGAGAGGCGCACGTCGTCGACGGCCCCGCGGAAGAACGCGCCGGGCGCGCCCGCGCCGTCGGGGTCCGCGCCCACGAGCAGCGGCAGGGCGTTGCGCGTGCGGGTCCCGGCGGCGGGGACGGCCGCGACGAGCGCGCCGTCCAGGTAGAGGCGCGCCTCGGCGCCGTCGAACACGCCGGCCAGGTGGTGCCACCGTCCGGCCCGCAGCAGGGGCGCCTCGGGCTGGGCCGCGACGTACGCGCCGTCGAGGTGCAGCCAGAACGACGGCGTCGCGTCGTCGACGAACAGGCCGTACTCCGAGCCCTGCGTCTTGCACAGGAAGCCGTGGCGGCCGGTGTAGTCGTCGCCGCGCAGCCAGCCCTCCAGCGTGAAGGGCCCGTCGGCCAGGTCCACGTCGGCGGCGGCGGCGCGCAGGCACGCGCCGGCGCCGTCCAGCACCAGGGCGCGCTCGTCGGCCGAGGGCGCCGGCGCGGGCAGCGCCGCGGCGCGGACGGGCAGGGGCAGGGTGC
>JAUIDW010000366.1 GCA_030428395.1 bacterium
GCACGGGCGGCGGCGGCCGCGGCTTCGGCGGCGGCGGCGGCCGCGGCGGACGCTCGTTCAACTGAGCGCCGCGCGCCGGTCCCCGGCGCACCCGGGACCTCCCGGAACCCACCGCCGCGCCGCGGCCGGCGGTTCGCACCCCGTCACGCGACCGGGATCACGGACAGGCGCGCGCGAGCCGCGCCGCCTCGTCCTCGAAGGGCGGTAGCCCGTACGCGCGCCGACGCGCAGCCAGGCCGCCAGGCTCCTCGATCGGGTGCGGCTCCCAGCGGCCGGCCCCGGTGCAGCGTCCCGCGGTGCCGAAGCGCTGCGGCCGGCCCTCGGTGGCGGCCACGTGGTCGAAGAGCCGCGCGTAGTGCTCGGGCGCGGTCTCCCCGGAGGCGACGCGGCTCTCGAGCCGGGCGAGCACCTCGCGCTGCAGGTCGGGCGCGCCGTCGGCGTGCTGGGCCAGCCACCAGCCGTCGCGGTCGGCCTGCTCGCCGAAGCGCGGGATCGTGAACCAGGCGTGCTCGTCGAGCAGCGCGCGCAGCGCCGCGGTGTTCTCGTCGCGGATCGCGAGCCCGCGCCGCGACAGCTCGTTCATGACGTGCAGCAGGGGCTCCTCGGGATCGGCGGCGTTCCCCTCGGCGGCCACCTCGGCCAGCGCGTCGCGCACCACGCGGTCGCGCTCGGCCAGGTAGGCGAGCTGCTCGACGACCCGCTCGTCGCCCTCGAGCCGACGCGCCGCCACGGCGTGGTCCCGCTCGAGGCGCTCGAGGCGGCGGTCGAGCGCGGGCAGCTGCTCGAACCAGCGCGACCACTGCAGGGCCTCGGCGCGGTCCGGCGGGGCCTCCGGCGCGCGCGCCGCGCCGCCGCAGCCGGCGAGGGCCGCCACCAGCGCGGCGGCGATCCCCGCCGCCAGCCCGGGCGGGAGCGCGGGGCCTGGGTCCTGCCGCTGCATGGCGCCATGGTGCCTTCCGCCCGCGCCCGAGGCGAGCGCCCTCGCCGGTGCACGGGCGGGCGCGCGCGACGGGAGTAGGATGGCCCCATGGGTACGGGGGGCACGGGGACCACGGGGAGCGCGGGCGCGACCGGTCGCGGGACGGAGCACGCCGGCTCGTTCCTGACCACGCGCTGGAGCGTGGTGCGCGACGCCGCGGGCGACGACCCCGCGCGGGCCCGCGACGCCCTGGCCGTGCTGTGCGAGACCAGCTGGTACCCGCTGTACGCCTACGTGCGCCGCCGCGGGTACGGCCCCGACGACGCGCTCGACTGCACGCAGGCGTTCTTCGCGCGGCTGCTGGAGAAGCGCGACCTGGGCGGGGCCGACCCCGGGCGCGGCCGCTTCCGCGCGTACCTGCTGGGCGCGCTGAAGCACTTCCTCGCCGGCGAAAGGCGGCGCGAGCGCGCGGAGAAGCGCGGCGGGGGGCGCGCGCCGCTGTCGCTCGACCCGCCCCTGGACCCGGCCGACGCCGAGAGCCGCTACGGCCTGGAGCCGGCCCACGGCGAGACGCCCGAGCGCGCCTTCGAGCGCGACTGGGCCCGGGCGCTGATCGAGCGGACCTTCGACGTCCTGGGGCGCGACTACGCGCGCGCGGGCAAGGCCTCTGTGTTCGAGGCCCTGCGCGGCGAGCTGCTGCCGGCCGACGCGGGCCGGCCCCGGGCCGCGATCGCGGCCGAGCTCGGGATGGAGGAGGGCGCGGTCAAGGTCGCCCTGCACCGGCTGCGGCGCCGGTTCGGCGAGCAGCTCCGGCGGGAGATCGGCGAGACGCTCCCCGACCGCTCCGGGGTCGACGAGGAGCTCGGCCGCCTGCTCGCGGCCCTGGGGCGCGACTGAGGAGAATCTCCCGGAGCGCCGGTAACCTCCCCGCGAGAGGGGCTCAGGGAGGGGCGTGAGCGAGGCAAGACCATGAGCGCGAACGAACCCTGCCCCCGCTGCGGCTCCCCCCTCCCGGCCGGCGCCGACGCGGCCAGCTGCCCGAGCTGCCTCCTGCGCCTGGGGCTGGAGGCCCGCTCCGACGTCGTCCGGACCGGGAGCGGAGCGGCGTCCCCGCCCCCCGAGCCGCCCTCCTCCGCGGAGCTGGCGAAGCTGTTCCCGCAGCTCGAGATCGCCGAGCCGCTGGGCCGCGGGGGCATGGGCGTCGTGTACCGCGCCCGCCAGCGCGGGCTCGAGCGCGACGTGGCCCTGAAGATCCTGCTGGTGCGCCGCGAGGACCGCGACGCGTTCGCCGAGCGCTTCGCCCGCGAGGCGCGCGCGCTGGCGCGGCTCTCGCACCCCGGGATCGTCGGCGTGCACGACTTCGGCATGGTCGGCGAGCACTGGTACCTGACCATGGAGTACGTCGACGGCACGAACCTGCGCCACCTGATGCGCAGCGGAGAGCTGCGCCCGAGCCAGGCGCTCGACGTCGTCGGCCAGGTCTGCGCGGCGCTGCAGGCCGCGCACGAGGAGGGCGTCGTCCACCGCGACATCAAGCCCGAGAACATCCTGGTCGACCGGGCCGGGCGCGTGAAGATCGCCGACTTCGGGCTGGCCAAGCTCGCGCGCGGCGGCGCCGACCGGCTGACGGGGACGTTACAGGCCATGGGGACGCCGCACTACATGGCCCCCGAGCAGTACGAGCGGCCGCAGGAGGTCGACCACCGCGCGGACATCTTCTCGCTGGGCGTCGTGTTCTACGAGCTGCTCACGGGCGAGCTGCCCGTCGGCGCGTTCGACCCGCCGTCGAAGAAGGTCTCGGTCGACGTGCGCCTGGACGAGGTCGTGCTGAAGGCGATGCGCCGCGAGCCCGACCGGCGCTACCAGCACGCGAGCGAGGTGGGCACGGAGGTGACGTCGATCGCGGCCGGCGAGCAGGTCGAGCCGACGGACTGGGCGGAGCACCACGCCGAGCGCCGCGACGCGCGCCGCGCGCGCCACCGCCGGCGCACGGGCGTCGCCAAGTGGGCCTGGGCGCTCGGCTGCGGGCTGCTCGCCTTCGGGCCGCTGCTGTTCCTGCTGGTCGGCCTGGGCGGCGCCTTCTTCCTCGGGGTCAGCGCCGAGCCGACCGCGATCCAGGCGGACATCCAGCCGCCACCGCCCGCGCCCGCCGACCCGCTGGCCCCCGGCGTGCGGCACACCGCGACGTGCGACGACGTCGACGCGTACGCGCAGATGCTGGTCGCGGACGATCTGCTCGCGCGCCTGCACGAGGTCGCGCGCCGCCCGGACCTGTCCGCGCACGAGCAGCAGCACCTGATCCACGCCGTGCTCGAGACCGCGGGCCCGACCGCGCTGCAGGGCGACGTCCTGCTCGAGCTGCTCGAGGCGCAGGCGGCGAACCCGGCCGTGGCGGCGTACCTGCGCAAGGCCCTCGAGCGCATGCCGGACGAGGCGCAGCGCCTGCGCGTGCTCGACGCGCTGCCGCCGGCGGGCGGCGCGGGCGCGACCCGCGCGCGCGGCGACGGCCGCTGAGCGGCGGCGTCCGGCCGTCCGGCGCTTGCCAAGGGCGGGGCGCGACCCCATCATCTTGCGCCTCCGCGGTCGCCGGAGGCGCGCGGGGCGGACCGGCCGCCCCCGCCCGGGGACCGCCCGCAGGGGGCTCCCGGGCCCCCGCGACGACGATGGGCAGCCGCAACGACACGCCGCCGGGCGCGAGGTTCGACCTCGCCGCCGTCGAGGCCTCGATCGCTCCGCACGCGGCGGCCCTGCGCCCCGACCAGCGCGCGCGCCTGCGGCCGATCCTGTGGGAGGACGTCGCCTCCGAGTACGACGCGCGCTTCCTGACGGCGCACGTGCGCGGCCTGTCGGTCCCGCTGACCGACGCGTTCCTCGAGGTCGAGGCGGCCTGGGCGACCGACGAGCGCCGCCACCACGAGGGCGCGCTCCGCGCGTACCGGGCCGTGTTCGGCTGGTCGGCGCGCGACGACGCGCGCCTGGCCGCGCGCCGGCCCGACTTCGCGCCCCTGGCGCACCTGTTCGAGGACGAGCTCTCGATCCTGGTGCTGTGCTGCTACGACGAGCTCTGCACCGTGCGCGCGTACCGCGCCAACCTGCCGTGGTACGACCTGCTGGGGCGGCCGTTCGGCAAGCTGATGCGGGCCGTCGCCGCGGACGAGGCGTGGCACTACAGCCGCTTCCTCGACGTGCTGCTCGCCGAGCACGGCGAGCGCCTGGACGAGGCGCTCGACGAGGTGCGGCGCGTGCGCGCGACCGAGGGCGTCGCCTACGGCAACACGTTCGTGCTGGACCACGACGACGACGTGTTCACCGAGCGCATCTACGACGACGCCGAGCGCGCGCTGACGGCGCAGCTGCGGCGCGCCCTGCAGCGCCGCGCCGCGCGGGAGCTCCTCGCGGCCGGGGCCGCGGGCTGAGCGACGGGCTCAGCGCGCGCCGGGGCGCGGGCGGTAGAGCGTGCAGGGCTCGCCCGAGAGGCGCCGCACGACCGCCGCGGGGTACTCGCGGCTGCGGAAGCCGAAGGCGGTGCACTCGCGCGGCCGCTCGGGGTCCCACGTGGCGCGGAACGCGACGCACAGCACGCAGCGCGGGTCGGCGGCGGCCGCGGTCGGCGGCGGGGTCCGGCGGGCTCGCTCCACGACCTCCGCTTCGGCGGGCCGGGGCGGGGGCTTGAGCGCGGCCGGCGCGCGGGGCGTCAGTGCTGGGACACGGGCGAGGCGTGGTGGAGGATCAGCTTCCAGACGCCGTTCTCGCGCGCGAACAGGTTCGTCGCGACCGCCTCGGACTCGTAGCGCTCGTCGCCCACCACCGAGCGGATCTTCTCGACGTTGCTGACCCAGGCCAGGTCGCCGAGCACCTCGACCTCGAGGTCCGCGACGTCGAAGCAGAGCGAGTCGGTGTTCGCGAAGATCGCCTCCCACGACGCGAGGATGCTCTCGGTCCCGGCGATGAGCTCCCACCCGGGGTGGATGCACTTCGCGTGCGGCGCCGTCGACCAGACGGCCCGCATGGCGTCCACGTCGAGCGCCTCGATCGCGCGGTAGAAGGCCAGGTTGGCCCGCGCCACCGCCTTGCCGCTCTCGTAGCAGGAGGCGTCCATGGGCCCAGCGTCGAGGCCGGCCGGCCGGATTGCAACTCCCGGCCGTCGGCGCGGGGCAGCCGGCTAGAATCCCGCGCCCCGCCCGTTCCCGTCCGCCCCGGTCCTCCGGCCCCTCCGACGACCATGCTCCACGCCACCTTCGCCCTCGCCCTGCTCCTCGCGCTCCCCTCCGCGAACCCGCGCCCCGCGTCCCCCCGGCCGGCGGACGAGGGCATGTGGACCTTCGACAACCCGCCGGTCCAGCGCCTGCGCGACGACCACGGGTTCGAGGTCGACGCCGGGTGGATGGACCACGTGCGCCTGAGCTCGGTGCGCGTGAACGACGGCGGCTCGGCCAGCTTCGTGTCGCCCGACGGGCTCGTGCTGACCAACCACCACGTGGCGTTCA
>JAUIDW010000367.1 GCA_030428395.1 bacterium
CTGTTCACGCCCGCGGCGGCGAACGCCGGCCTGCGCCGGCGCGGGCTCGTGGCCGGGATGGGCTGCGTCGCGCTGCTGACGGTGGTGGCCGCGCCGGGGCTCGCCGATCTCTGGCGGTCGCTGCCGCTCGTCGGCCTCGGCGCGACGGCGCGCTTCGGCGCCGTCAGCGCGCTGCTGCTCGGGTTGCTCGCCGGCGACGCCCTCGAGCGCGCGCCGCGGCCCGCGCGCCTCGCCGCCGTGGCCCTGGCGCTCGGCTGGATCGCCCTGGCGTTCCACCACGCGCCGCCGCCGGCCCTGCCGAGCGCCCTGACGCGCGGCGACCTCGGCGACGAGGTCGCCGGGTTCCTGCGGCGCCCGCCGGCCAGCGTGTCGAGCGGGCGGCTCGAGGTCGTCGGCTGGGTGCACCCCGACCCGCCGGTCGTCGCCGCGCGGCTGCGCCTCGAGGGCCTCGACGGGGCCGGCGCCGCGCGGCCGGGTGCGGGGCACGCGCAGCCGGCGGAGCTCTCCGGCGAGCCGTTCCCCGAGCTCGCGCCCGACGAGCGCGCCGCGGCGCCGCCCGGCGCGCGCTTCTTCCGCTCGCGCGACCTCGACGTGCGCCGGCTCGACGAGGGCTCGTGGCGCCTGCGCGTCGAGCTGCTCGCCGGCGACGGCGCCGTGCTCGGCCAGCGCACCGTCGGCGTCGTGCGCGTCACGCGGCCGCCGCGCACGCGCGCGCGCACGGCGGTCGCGCTGCTGCTCGCGCTCGTCGTCCTGCTCGTGGTGCCGCGCGGCCCGACCGCGTCGGTCCTGCTGCTCGCGGTCGCGCTGTTCCAGGCGCTGGACTTCGCCGAGGGCAAGAACCCGGCCGTGCCGCGCGCCGAGTGCTTCCCGCCGACGCGCACCGAGGCGGTGCTGGCCGAGGTGCTGGGCCCGCGGCGCTTCCTGGCCGCGCCGGGCGTGCTGCCGGCGAACACGGGGCTGCTCGCGCGCCTGCGGGACCTGGACGGCTACGACGCGCTCGACGTCGCGGGGTTCGACCTGTACCGGCCGTTCGCGCTGCGCCCGGGCACCCACCCGCTGCTGGGCTGGCACGCCTGGGGCGTCGACCTCGCGAGCCCGGCGTTCCAGCTGCTCGGCGTCGGCGCGCTCGTGACCGAGCGGCCGCGGCTCGAGCCGGGCTGGGAGCTCGTCGCGGGACCGCGCGACGCGCCGCGCGAGGCCGAGGTCTACGTGGCGCGCGCCGTCGACCCGCTGCCGCGGGCGTTCTGCGTCGCGCGGCGGGTCGACCGCGCGCAGGTGCTGGCCGACCCCGCGGCCTTCGACCCGCGCGCGACGTGCTTCCTCGAGGACGGCGCGGACTGGGTGCCCGCGGCGCCCTTCCGTCAGGCGGAGGTGGCGTTCGGCGCGGCCAGCAACAACCGCGTGTCGGTGCGGGCGTCCCTCGACGGGGACGGGCTGCTCGTCCTCACCGACCAGGACTTCGCCGGGTGGCGGGTCGAGGTCGATGGGGAGCCGGGCCGCATCCTGCGCACCGACGCCATCTTCCGGGGCGTCCCGCTGGGACCCGGGGACCACCGCGTGGTCTTCCACTACAATCCCCCGAGCCTCTGGATCGGCGCGGCGCTGGCCGCGGCGGCGCTGCTCGCGACCCTGGCGATCGCCTGGAGGTAGGCCCGACCCCATGCCCCGCAACGGACGAGACCGCGACGGCCACGGCCGCGTCGCGCGCGAGGACGACTGGGGCGAGCGGCGCTTCCGCTCGCCGCTGGTCCAGCTCGTCTACGACTTCTTCACGCGCCACGTGTGGGTGCCGCTCGAGGGCCTGCCGTGGTGGAGGGTCGGCGTCTACAAGGTCTGCCGCGTCGGCTTCCTGACGGCCCGCGGGTTCGTCAACGACCGCTGCCTGTTCCGGGCCTCGGCGCTGACCTACATCACGCTGCTGTCGCTCGTGCCCACGCTCGCCTGCGTCTACGCGCTGGCCAAGGGCTTCGGCGCGAGCGAAGGGCTGCGGGAGCGCATCGACCCGCTGCTGCGCGAGTACCTCGGGCGCTACTCCGAGGAGCGTCCGGCGGACGAGGCGGCCGCGACGACGCCGGACGTGGATCCGGGCGCGGCGGCCGGGGCCGGTGAGGACCTCGCGGCGGTGGAGCTCGGCGAGGACCTCGCGGCGGTCGAGCCGTCGGGCCCGGTGGGGCCCTCCCTGACGGAGGCCGCCGGCGACCCGGACCTGGCGGCCGACCTCGAGACGGCGATCTACCGGGTGATCGACTTCGTCGAGAACACGAACGTCTCCAGCCTGGGCACCGCGGGCCTGTTCGTGCTCGTGCTGGCGGTCGTGAAGCTGCTCGGGAACATCGAGAAGTCGTTCAACGAGATCTGGGGCGCCCAGCGCTCGCGCAGCTTCGTCCGCAAGCTGACCGACTACCTCGCGATGCTGATCGTCACCCCGCTGTTCGTGGTGGTGGCGACGGCGCTCTCCAACGCCGGCAACCCCGAGCTGCGCGGCAGCTCGCGCCTGGCCGCGATCCTGGAGTCCGCCATGCCGATCGACGCCGTGCGCGCCGTCCTGCTGGCCCTGGCTCCGCTGGTCGTGATCTGGGTCGCGTTCACGTTCCTGTACGCCGTCCTGCCGAACGCGCCGACCCGCTTCGTCTCCGTGGCGCTCGGGGGCATCGCGGCGGGCACGCTCTGGCTGTTCGTGCAGGAGCTGCACGTCCGCTTCCAGATCGGCGTCAAGAACTACAACGTGATCTACGCCGGCTTCGCTTTCTTCCCCATCTTCATGGTGTGGATCAACGTGTCCTGGGCCGTCGTGCTGTTCGGCGCCGAGCTCGCCGCGGCGCACCAGAGCGAGCCCGCCTACCGCTACCTGGCGCGGGCGCGCGTGATGACCCAGGCGCTGCGCGAGACCGTGGCCCTGCGCGCCACCGCGCGGGTGGTGCGCGCCTTCCTGGCCGGGGACGCGCCGCCGACGGCCGTCGCGCTGGCGGGCGCGATCGGGCTGCCGCTGCGCTCGACCGAGGAGGTCCTGCGCGACCTCACCGGCCGCGGCGTGCTCGCGACGACCCAGCGCGAGGACGAGGTGGTCTACCTCCCCGCGCGGGACCCGGGGCAGGTGCGGGTGGCCGACGTCCTGGAGGTGCTCCGCGGCGACGTGCGCGCGGCCGCGCTGCCCGCGGGGGACGCGATCGACGCGGAGATCCAGCGCCGCCTCGACAACCTCGCCCGCGCGGTCGAGCGCTCGGCCGACAACCGCACGCTCGAGCAGCTGGCGCGGGACCCCGACGAGGGGACCGAGGTCGCCGTCGAGGGGCGGCCCGCGCTCGACGCGACGTAGCCCGGCCGAGCGCCGGGGCGCGCGCTCGCGCCCGCCGCCGTGCGCCGCCTGCGCTCGCTCGCCTGTGCGGGGCCGCTCGGCGCGTCGCCCCTGGCGGGCCGGCGTCCGCTCCCGGGAGTCGTTCCCCTCCCCGCCTCGGCCGGGGCCCGGGATTTGCGAGGGGTCGGCCGGTGTCGGGCGGTGCGGGTCCCGCTCGAAGGAACTCCCGAGCCCCTGGAGGCCCGAGTCCCTGGAGGATGGTTTGTCGAACTCGATAGCACGGGCGTCGCGCGCGCCCGCAGGTCTCGCGCTGGCGCTCCTCGCCGCGGGCTGCGGCGAGGCCTCGGACGGGAATCCGGTCCTGCAGTCGGCGCGCGCCGCCGGCGCGAGCGTGGCCGCGGAGCCCCTGGAGGTGACGGCGGTCGCCTGGGGTCGCCTGGTCGACGTGTACGACTGGGACGCTGCCCGCGGGACGAGCGAGCTGCGCCTGCCCGCGGTCGCGATCGGCCCGGACGTCGTCACCGACGGCGTCGACTACCGGCTCGCGCGCGACGCCGTCGCCGGCCGCGACGAGCTGGTCGTGCTGCACCCCGGCGGCTCGGAGGCCTTCGCCGAGGCGCTGCGCCGCGCCGAGCGCGCGCTCGTCCCGATCCACGCGCGCTCGACGATCGATCCGCGCCTCGACGGCGCGCGGCCCGTCGCGCGCGACGGCGTGCTGGTGCTGGGCTTCGACGAGGCGCTCGACCCGCGCGCGGTCCGCGCGGGCGTCGTGCAGGTCGCCGTGGGCCGGGACGGCCCGCCGCGGCCCGCCCCCGGGCTGCGCGTGCTGGGCGATTCGAACCACGGGCGCCACGTCGACGTGGACGGCGACGGCGTCGCCGAGTGGGCGCCCGCTCGCATCCTCGTGGACCTCGCGACCGACGAGCTCGAGGCGCTCGTGTCGCCGGTCCCGCTGGACCCCGGCGCCGGCCTGCCCGCCGACGTCGTCGCGTCGGTGTCGGTCGGGGGCGCGACCGTCGTCGCCGCGTTCCGCACCGCCGGAGGTCCCGAGGGGATCGTCGGCGGCTTCGGGCCGCCGCTGGTCATCGGGGACCAGGGCGTGAACCTGACGCAGGTCGCGCTGCAGCCGGGCGGCACCTACCGGGTCGACCTGGGCTTCGTCGACCCGCACTGCGCCCTGGCCGCCGAGCCGCGCGACCTGGTCCTGCTGCCGGGCGCGGTGCTGCAGGTGCTCTCCGGCGGCGCGCCGAGCGGCTCCGCGGTGTCGCTGGTCGCGCGCCTGTACGGGGGCGACCCGTCGGCGGTGGTCCCCGGTCCCGCCGTGTTCCGCTCGGCGTGGATCCTGGCGGCGGGGGACCCGCCCGAGTGCTTCGTGCGGACCGTGCCGTCCGCGACGACGGCCGAGGGCATCGACCCGAACGCCTCCTTCGCCCTGCGCTTCAGCGAGGCGATGGACCTGTCCTCGTTCCGGCCCATGGAGTCGGTCGCGCTCCGGCGCACGGGCGCCGCGAGCCCGCTCGAGGAGGCCGTGGTCGGCACGCTCGTCGTCGACCCCGACCTGCGCGGGGTGACCTTCCAGCCCGCGCTGCCGCTGGACCACGCGGCCGGCGTCGGCGAGACCTACCTGTTCGACGCCCTCGGCTTCGCCCAGGGGCTGCACGACCTGACCGGCACGCCCATGCAGCAGGACCTGGAGGACGTGCCCTTCAGGATCGCCGCGGACGCGCCGGCGGTCGACACGGGCGGGATCGTGCTGCGCTTCGGCTCGACCGACGAGGACGGCAACGGCGCGCCGGAGCTGCGCGGGCAGTTCCTGTCCGACCTGACGGCGACGCGCGTGCGGCCGCGGCGGGTGGCGCGCTTCTCGGCCCAGGCGGACGGGAGCACGCTGACGACCGCGGCGATGACCCCGCTGACGACGGGCGTCAGCGTTCCGCTGAACCCGCTGGGGGCCCACATGCAGGGCGTGTGGCGCTACGTCGACCTGGGGTTCTCGCTGCAGGACGAGGCCGCGATGAACCTGGACGTCGAGGGCCTCGCCTGGGCGCCGGTCGGCGGGCAGGTGGTCGCCGACAGCTTCGCCGGGTTCGAGATGGCCCTGGG
>JAUIDW010000368.1 GCA_030428395.1 bacterium
CGAGGCCGCCGCGCGCGCCGCGGGCGTCGACGTGCGGACCGGGGCGGAGGTGACCGGGATCGCCGTCGCGGACGGCCGCGTCACCGGCGTCGAGCTCGCCGGGCCCGGCGGCGGCGAGACCGTGGCGGCGCGCGCGGTGGTCGCCACCGGGGACCCGCGCCGCGCGGTGCTCGACCTGCTGCCGCGCGGGACCGCGCCGGCGGGGACGGTCGCGGAGCTGCGCGCGTTCCGCCAGCGCGGCACGACCGCGTTCCTGAACCTGGCGCTGTCCGCCCCGCCCGCCTTCGAGGGGGCGCCGGACGGGGGCTTCGCCAGCGCGCGGATCGGCGCCGACGTCGACGACCTCGAGCGCGCCTTCGACGCGGTCAAGTACCGCCGCGCGTCGAGCGCGCCGCACCTCGACGTGCGCGTGCCCAGCCGCACGGCGCCGGACCTGTGCCCCGACGGCGCCGCGGTCGTGCAGTGCGCCGTGCACTTCGCGCCGCGCGACCTGGAGGGCGGCTGGACCGACGCCTCCCGCCGCGCGCTGCAGGACGCCGCGCTGGAGCGGCTCGAGGCCTGCGCGCCCGGTGCGCGGGCGAGCGTCGTCGGCGCGCAGCTGCTCGCGCCGCCCGACCTCGAGGAGCGCCACGGGCTCGGCGGCGGGCACGTCGCGCACGGCGAGCTCGCGCTCGACCAGCTCGGCCCGCTGCGCCCCGCGTCGACGTGCGCGCGTGGCGCGACGCCGGTCGCGGGGCTGCACCTCGCCGGCCGCGGGGTGCACCCCGGCCCGTTCCTGATCGGGGCGTCGGGCGTGCTGGCGGCGAAGGCCGCGCTGCGCGGCCGCTGAGGGCCGAAGGGGACGCGTCGGCCCGGACCCGCCGCGCGCGCGTGGACGCCGCGGCGCACCTCGGGCATGCTGGGCCCGACGCCCTGCAGCGAGGAGGCCACCATGCACACCCGCCGTCAGATCCTCGGCGCCCTCGCGGCGCCGGCCGCCGCCGCCGTCGCCCCGGTGAGCTTCCACGCGCCCGGCGTCCTCGCGGCGCTGGAGGCCTTCGCCGCCGTGGGCGACGAGCCGCCCGAGCAGCTCGCGCGCGACGAGGCGCTCTGGTTCGACGTGCAGAAGTCGTTCACCGTCGACCGCAGCATCGTCAACCTGAACAACGGCGGCGTGAGCCCGTCGCCCGCGCACGTGCAGGCGGCCATGAAGCGCTTCCTGGACTACTCGAACGAGGCCCCGGCGCACACGATGTGGCACGTGCTCGAGCCGCGCCGCGAGCAGGTGCGCACGCGGCTGGCGCGCACGTTCGGCTGCGACCCCGAGGAGCTGGCGCTGACCCGCAACGCCTCCGAGTCGCTCCAGATCTGCCAGCTGGGCTTCGACCTGGAGCCGGGCGACGAGGTGCTGACGACCGACCAGGACTACCCGCGCATGCGCACGACGTTCCAGCAGCGCGAGCGCCGCGAGGGCCTCGTGCTGCGCACGTTCCCGCTGCCGGTGCCGGCCGAGGACCCGGCCGAGGTCGTGCGGCGCTTCGAGGAGCACGTCACCGACCGGACGCGCCTGATCCTCATGTGCCACGTCATCAACCTGACGGGCCAGATCCTGCCCGTCCGCGAGGTCGTGGCCATGGCGCGCGCCCGGGGGATCCCCGTGATCGTCGACGGCGCGCACGCGTTCGCGCACATGGACTTCACGCACCCCGACCTCGACTGCGACTACTACGCGACCAGCCTGCACAAGTGGCTGCTGGCGCCGCACGGGACCGGGTTCCTGTACGTGCGGCGCGCGCGCATCCCGGAGCTGTGGCCGCTGATGGCCGCGCCCGAGAAGATGGACGACGACGTGCGCAAGTTCGAGGAGATCGGCACGCACCCCGCCGCCAACCACCTGGCGATCGCGGAGGCGCTGTCGTTCCACCTCGGGATCGGCGCGGCGCGCAAGGAGGCGCGCCTGCGGCACCTGCGCGACCACTGGGCGCACCGCCTGCTCGAGCACGACCGCGTGCGCCTGCACACGAGCCTCGACCCGCGCTTCTCATGCGCGATCGCCACCGTCCAGGTCGAGGGCGTGCCCACGCGCGACCTCCAGCAGCACCTGTGGAAGGAGCACCGCATCCTCACCGTCGCGATCGAGCACGACGACTTCGAGGGCCTGCGGGTCACGCCCAACGTGTACACGACGGTCGAGGAGCTCGACCGCTTCTCCGAGGCCGTGGAGGAGGTCGTGCGCGACGGCCTGCCCGCCTGATGGCCGCGGCTCGACGCTCCGCCGCGCTGCTCGCGCTGGTGACGCTGGTCGGCTGCGGCACCTCCGACGTCGTGCGGACGCAGGACGCGCCGCTGCCCGTCGGGCCGTACTCGCAGGCGGTGCGCGCCGGCGACACGGTGTACCTGTCGGGCCAGGTCGGGATCGACCCGGCGTCCGGCGCGCTCGTCCCGGGAGGCACCGCGGCCGAGGCGGCGCGGGCGCTGGCCAACCTCGACGCGGTGCTGCGCGCGGCGGGGCTCGGGCGCGACGACGTGGTGCGCGCCGAGGTGTACCTGGTCGACATGGCCGACTACGCCGCGCTGAACGAGGCCTACGCGGGGTACTTCGGCGACCGCGCGCCGGCGCGGACCTGCGTGGCCGTCGCGGCGCTGCCCGCCGGGGCGCGCGTCGAGATCGCGCTGACCGCCCGCCGGGGCGAGTGAGGGCGCCGGCGACGGCCCGTGCGCGTCTCGGTCGACTACCTCCCGGCGGTGTCCCACTGGCCGGGGCCGGGGCGCTACGCGCGCGAGCTGGTCCGCGCCGTCGTCGCCCTCGAGCGCGCGCCGGAGCTCGAGCTCGTCGAGCTGGGCCGCGCCCCGGCGATCGTGCCGCCCGACGCGCTCGGGCTGTCGGGGGCCGAGCGACGCCGCCGCGTCCCGCTCCCCCGCCGCGGCGTCGCGGCGCTGTGCGCGGGCGGCGGCTCGCGGCTGGTGTTCGGCGCCCCGCAGGTGCACCACCGCGTGCGCCCCGAGCAGCCCGGGCCGCGCGGCGTGCCCGCGCTCCAGCCGGTGGCCGAGCTGCCCGCGCCCGGCTCGCCCGGCGAGGCGCGGCTGCGCGCGCTCGTCGCCGCGGGGACGCGCCTGGCGGTCTTCGCGGGCTGGGCCGCCGAGCGCCTGGCCGCGCGCCTCGGCGTGGACCCCGCCGCGGTCGAGCGGCTGCCGGTCGGCTGCGACCACTGGCGCCGCGAGCTGCCCGACCCGCCGCCGCCGGCGGATCCGCCCACCCTGCTGGTCCTCGGCCGCCTGGACGCCGCGCGGCGCCCGCTGGAGCTGCTCGCCGCGCTCGAGCGGCTGCGCGCGGGCGGCGTGCCCGCGCGCCTGGTCTGGGCCGGCGTCCCCGGCGACGCGGCCGCGGCCTTCGAGCGCGCCCTCGCGTCGAGCCCCGCGCGCCTGGCGACCACGTGGGTGCGCGCGAAGGACGAGGCGCGCATGCCGACCCTCGTCGCGCGCGCGGGCGCCCTGGTGCACCTGGCCGACTCGGAGGGGACGGCGGTCACCCCGCTCGAGGCCTTCTCGTTCGGCGCGCCGGTCGTCGCCACGCGCCTGCCGGCCTTCGAGGAGGCGCTGGGCGGCGAGGCGCACCTGCTGGACCCCGGGCCCCCCGACCCCGGAGCGCTCGCGGACGCCCTGGCGGACGCGCTCGCGACGGCGCTCGACCCGGCCCGCCGGGCCCATCGCGAGGCGGTCGCCGCCCGCTACCCGTGGGCGGCCGCGGCGCGCTTGACCGTGGAGGCGTGGGAGCGAATCCTCGCGCGTCGTCCTCCCCCGCCGCCCCCCGCACCGGCCCACGCATGAACCCGCGCCCTCGCTCCCGTCCGCCCCTGGCGACCGCCGCCCTGGGCCTCGCCCTGGCGGCGGCCGCCTGCACGACCGTCACCGACCACAGCGACCTGCCGGACCTCGGCGGGCCCGGCGCGAACCCGCCCGCCGAGGGGTTCGACCTGGCCGGCTCGGACGCGCGCGCCATCGAGATCGCCGACCGCGTGATGGACGCGCTCGGCGGCCGGCGCGCCTGGGACGAGACGCGCACGCTGTCGTGGGTCTTCTTCGACCGGCGCCGCCACGTGTGGGACCGCAGCACCGGCGACGTGCGCATCGAGAGCCTGGCCGACGACGGCTCCGTCGACGGCGTCGTGCTGATGAACGTCGACACGCGCGAGGGGCGCGCCTGGCGCGACGGCGCCCCGGTCACCGACCCCGAGGAGCTCGAGGCCGCGCTGGAGGCCGGCTACCACCAGTGGGTCAACGACTCCTACTGGCTGCTCATGCCCTACAAGCTGAAGGACTCCGGCGTCACCCTCCGCCACGTCGGCGAGGGCGCGCTGCCGGGCGGGCGGCCGGCGGACGTCCTGGAGCTGACGTTCGACGAGGTGGGCGTCACGCCGCAGAACAAGTACCGGGTGCTGGTGGCGCGGGACACGAGCCTGGTCGAGCAGTGGTCGTACTACCGCGAGGCCGGGGACGAGCAGCCCGCCCTCACGACGCCGTGGACCGGGTGGCGCCGCCGCGGCGGGATCCTGCTCTCGGGGGACCGCGGCGAGTTCGGCGGGCTGCGCGAGATCCTGGTCATGGGCAAGCTGCCGCGCTCGGTTTTCCAGGACCCCGACCCGATCTCTCCCGCCGCGCTCGCGGCCGCCTCGCGATGACCGCCCCCTTCCACCTCGCGTTCCCCGTCGACGACCTGGAGGCGGCGCGCGCGTTCTACGTCGGCCGGCTCGGCTGCCGCGAGGGCCGCAGCGCCGCGCGCTGGGTGGACTTCGACCTGCGCGGGCACCAGCTGTCCGCGCACCTCGTCGACGGCCGGGACGCGACGCGCACGAACCCCGTGGACGGCGACGACGTGCCGGTGCGCCACTTCGGGCTCGTGCTGCCCTGGGACGAGTGGCACGAGCTGGCCGCGAACCTGCGCGAGCAGGGCGTGCCGTTCCTGATCGAGCCGCGCGTGCGCTTCGCGGGCCAGCCCGGCGAGCAGGCGACCCTGTTCGTGCGCGACCCCGCCGGCAACGCGCTCGAGTTCAAGGCCTTCCGCGACCCGTCGCGGCTCTTCGCGCGCTGACGGCCTCGCCGGCGCCGCGCCCCGGGGCGGCCGGGCCCCGCCCCGGTCCACCCGGCCTCCTCCGGGCGCATCCGGTCGCCTCCGGGCGGTTCGCGCTCACGCCGCTGCCCCCGGCGCCGTAGGCGGGGCCGAGGGACTCCGTGCGCAGCCTCGTCCTCGTCCTCCTGCTGGGCCTCGCGCTGGTGCTCGCGCTGTGGCGGGCGCTCGCGCCGACGCCCGCGGAGCTCCCCGCCGAGGTGGCCACGGCCGCCCGCGCCGCCGGGGACGCCCC
>JAUIDW010000369.1 GCA_030428395.1 bacterium
GTCGGTCGCGCGGGCGACGTCGACGGCGACGCCTTCGCGGACCTCGTCGTCGGCGCGCCGGGCTTCCCCGTCGGCGCCGTCGCGCCCGGCGCGGCGTGGCTGTTCCTCGGCTCGGCCGGCGGGCTGCAGCCGGCGCCCGCGTGGACCGCGACGGGCGACCAGGACCTGGGCGAGTTCGGCGCCGCGGTCGCCGCCGCGGGCGACCTGGACGGCGACGGATACACCGACCTCGTCGTCGGGGCGCCGGGCGAGCTCGGCGCCGCCGCGGGGGCGGGGCGCGTGCACGTCTTCCTGGGCTCCGCCAGCGGACCGGCCGCGAGCGCCGCGCTCGTGCTCGCGGGGGACGCCGCCGACGCGGCGCTGGGCACGGCCGTGGCGGGCGAGGGCGACGTGGACGGCGACGGCGTCGCCGACGTGCTCGCGGGCGCCCCCGGCCGCTCGAGCGGGCAGGTCGGCGAGGGCGCCGCGTTCCTGCACCGCGGCGGGGCGGGGGGAGTCCGCGCGCCCCGGCAGGAGCGCGTCGACGGCGCGCCCGTGGCCGTCGGCGGCACGGCGGGCCCGGCCGCGTCCCTGGTCGCCGGGCTCGAGGCGCGCAGCGCCGCCGGCCGCGGCGAGGTGCGCCTGGAACTCGAGGTCGAGCCGCTGGGCCAGCCCTTCGACGGGCTCGGGGTGCTGCGCGGCGCCGCGGTGGACGCGGTCCCCGCGGGTCCGCCCGCGCCGCGCGCCACCGCGCTGCACGGCGGCCTGGCGCCGGGGGCGTTCCACTGGCGCGCGCGGCTCGTCTCCGACGACCCGTGGTTCCCCTCGACGCCCTGGTTCTCGCTGCCCGGCCGCGCGGCGACCGAGACGGTGTTCCGGGTCGTGGACCCGGGGCTGGGGACGCGCGCAACGCAGTCCGCCGGCGGCGCGCCGCGGCGGGCGACCGTGCGCTCGACCGGGCCCTGAGGCCGAGCGCGCGCCGGGCCGCGGTCCCTCAGAACGAGGCGGGCACGGCCACGCCGGCGGCGCGCAGCTCGCCCGCGAGGGCGGCCACGCGCCGCTCCTGCTCGGCGTAGCCGACGTCGGGCGAGAACGTGCTCGTCCGGCCGAGGCGCGCGAACAGCGCGCGCGCCGCGCGGCTCTTCGCCCAGGCCATCGTCTCCTGGTACGGCCAGTCCTTGTCGTCGGCGCGGCCGGCGAGCGTCAGGTCGCGCATCACCGCCAGCAGGAACGGCGCGACGTCGTCGCGGCCGCGGGCGAGCGCCGTGGCGGCGCACTCGACGCGCACCTCGAGGTCGGGGTGGGGCCGGTCGCCGATCGCCAGCTCCGCGAGCCGCTCCGTGACGTCCGGCCGCTCCGGCGCGTCGACTTCGGGCACGTCGACCAGGGCGGCCGCGGCGACGACGTCCGCGGCGTCGGCGTGGCGGGCCTCGGGGCGGACGCGCAGCTCGAGGCGCTCGAGCAGCAGGCCGGGCGCGCGCGGGTCCCGGCTGGCGCCCAGCACGAGCGCGGCGCGGACCCCGCGGAGCACCTCGTCGACCGTCTCGCCCGCGTCGAGCGCGGCGCGGAGCTCCCGCAGCTCGGCTTCCTCCAGCGCGACGCCCGCGCCGGGGGCCAGCGACGTGTACCAGCGCTCGAACGCCTCGGGCGACCGCGCGTCCCAGTCCGCCGGCAGCGGGGCGGAGGGCGTCGCCGGCGCGGCGGGGGGGACGTCGGCGCCTCCCCCGGGCGGGGCCGCGCAGCCGGCCAGGAGGCCCGCGGTCAGGGCCAGCGCGGCGCGGCGCGCGGCGCGGCGGGCGTCCGGCGGGACGGCGGGGCAGAGGCGCGCGCGGCGGGTCACGGCGCCCAGCATCGGCTCAGGGCTCGAAGGCCCGCAAGCCTTCCTCGTCGGAAACCCAGACGCGTCCGGTGGGGGTCTCCGGCCCGGGGGCCTCCCAGGCGACGTACATCCAGTCGCCCGAGCGGCGGATGGCGAACTCGCGCGGGTCGTCGGGGTCGTCGCGCCGCACGCGGTAGGCGTCCGCCTCGACCGTGACGCTCCACGTCGTCCACGGGCTCGCGAGCTCGAGGTCGGTGTCGCTGCCGCGGCGCAGCACCTCGAGGCCTGCGTCGGTGCCGTAGAACGTGCCGTTGGCGATCGCCTCGGCGCGGCGGCGCGCGGCGGCCACGTGCGGGTCCTCCTGCGGACCGCGCGCCTCCGGCACGGGCAGGATCTCGGGCCGCAGCCGGTTGTCCCACACCGCGGTGCGGCCGTCCTCGAAGCGGACGAAGGCGCCGGACTCGGTCGGGACGGGGCCCTCGACGGGCGGGACCTCCATCGACCACGGCCCCTCGAGCGAGCCGGTCTCGGAGTCGAGGAACCAGGCGTCGCCGTCCTCGGTGATGCAGAGCAGCGTGCCCGGCCGGCGCGGCAGGAACACGGGCGAGCGCGCGATGCCGCCGAGGGACTCGAGGGTCTGCTCCCACTTCAGCTGGCCGCGGGAGTCGAGCCGCGCCAGGTTGCCCGAGCGGTCGGCGACGACGTGCTCGTCCCCGACGGCGACGGGCAGGCTCTCGATGCTCCCCGAGCTCGACCAGTGGCGGTCGGGGATGCGCGACAGCACGACGTGCTGGTCGGCCGGCTCGTCGAGGCGGACGCGGACGGACTCGTGGCCGGTCAGCTCGAACAGGAGGTCGTACGGCGTGCCCGGCGTGGACTCGATGCCGACGGGGGTCGGCCGCGGCTCCCCGCCGTTGATGCGCACGGTGGCGCCCGCGGGCTCGCTCACGATCTTCCACGGCAGCGCGAACTGCGCCGGGTTGGCGCCGATGCGCTCGATCGAGGCGATGGCGGACGCGTGCTCGCCCTGCCGCGCGAGGTTGCGCGCGTTCAGGTACGTCCTCTGCTGGGTCTCGAGGACGGACACCTCGGGGTCGAGGACCTTGCGCAGCTTGCCGGTGCGGTCGGACTCGAGCAGGCGCTCGTACGTCGCCAGCGCGCGGTCGATGTCGCCCGCCTCCGCGTGGGCGCGGGCGGCCGCCAGCAGCTCGTCCTGCATCTGCAGGGTCTCGCGCTCCTCGCGCACCCGCCGGGCTTGCGCGCGGGTCTGGCGGCGCTCCTCGGTCTCCGCGCGCAGCTCCTCGAGGCGCACCCGCAGGCTGTCCACCGGGTCGGAGTCCCCGGCCTCCTCGAGCACGGCCTCCAGGTCGTCGACCAGGTCGAGGAAGTCCGCCTCCGAGCGGACCGTCTCGGGGTCCTCGATGTCCGCCTCGGGCCAGGTGGCCACGGTCGTCTCGAGGCGCGCGACGAGGACCGCGTACAGCTCCTGCACGTCGGGGAACTCGCGCGAGGAGTACGTCAGCCGCGGCGGCGCGGGCAGCCCGAGCACGCGCGCGAGTCCGAGCTTCGGGTCGCCGACCTCGAGCTCGGTCTGCACGTCGCGGAACTCCGCGGTGTAGTCCTCGTGGAGCCCGTTCTCCTCGTCGCGGAGGCGCTCGACGAGCGCGCCGCGCAGGGTCGCGACCTCCGGGTGCTTGGCCTCGGGGAAGTGCCCGTCGAGCAGGCTCAGCGCCACGCGCGGGTCGCCGATGTGCTCCTCGACCTCCGCGATCTTCCCGCGGAACTCGGCCTCCATCTGCAGGCTCACGACGGCGCCGAGGGAGACGAGCACGAGCGTGGCGACGGCGATGATCGCGTTGCGGCGGCGCCGCCGGCCCTGGGCCGACTGGCCGCGGGCCTGCGACAGCAGGCGGCGGACCTCGCGGTTGTTCGGGGAGAAGCTGGCGACCTGCCGCAGGGGCTGGACGGCCTTCTCGGCGTAGCCGTTCTCGATCAGCGTGCGGGCGGCCTCGACCAGCCAGGGCGTGCCGTCCTCGACCAGGCCGACCTCGAGCATGCGCGTGCCGAGCTCGAGCCGCGCGCCCGTGCTCTCGGGCAGGCGCGAGGCCGCGGCGCGCAGCATGACGGCGGCGCGGAAGCGGCTGCCGTGGTCCTGCATGTTGCGCGCGAGGCGCAGCAGGTCGGTCGCGGAGGGGGCCTCGGGGTCGGTCTCGTCGACCAGCTGGCGGTGCTGCAGCACCACCTCGCTGATCGGGTCCTGGCGGTGGCGCTGGCGCAGCTCGCGCCAGCGCACGACGGAGCGGCCCGGGTCGTTGTCGACCAGGTCCATGCGCCGCAGCAGGCGGCGGGCCTCGCGCGAGGCCATGCCCTCGAGCACGTGCGGGAGCCGGTCGTTGTCCCACTCGTCGAGGAGCATCTCGACCTCGCCCGCGGCCGGCGGGCCGGGCGGCGAGCTGCGCACCCAGCCGCCCAGGCGCGAGCCGGCGCGCACGAAGCGGTTCTGCTCGAGCTCGCGCGCGGTCAGGATCAGGAGCTCGCGCGCGTCGGCCAGGCGCAGCGTGCCCCGCACCATGTGCTCCTGGACCGTGGCCCGGACCTGGCGCAGCGGCGAGCCGAGTCGGTCGGCGATCTCGAGCACGCTCGAGGCCCCGTCGCACTGGCGCCAGAAGCGCTCGAGCTCCGGCGACGGCGGGTTCAGGTCGAACGGGCACGGCACGTCGTCGGACGAGATGCGCGTCGAGTCGCCGTACTGCTGGCCCTCGTCGCTGAGGCGGGCGTACTCCAGCAGGAGGAACTCGACCGACACGCCCGGGCAGTGCACCGGGGTGCGCGAGCTGCGCCGCGACTCCTCGGCCTGCAGGTCGTCCTCGCCCTCGGGCTGGTTCGGGTTGCGGACACGGTCGGGCAGCGGGCCCGGCTCGAAGCGGAAGTGCACGCCCTCCGCGTCGAGCAGCTGGAACAGCCCCTCGAGGCGCGCCGCGAACGCGATCTCCGACATGCGGAGCGTGTCGATGCGCTGGTGCGCCTCCTGGACCCAGGCGCGCTCGGAGCGCCGGCGCCAGATCTCCGGGTCCTCGTCCGGTTGCGGCAGCAGGAACACCTGCCCGCCGTGGAGACCGAGGGAACAGCTCAGCGACTGGCTGTGGAGGCGCAGCACGCCCTCGCGGCCACCGCGCGCCAGACCCTGGAGCAGCTCGCCCAGGCCGATGCCGGCAACGTCACCCTGAAAGCCCATGGTTCGGGAGCCCTATCGGCGCGCGGGGACCCGAACATGACGCCTACGGGGGGGAGAGGCGTCGTCGGATGCGTTGCAGGTCGGGCGGCCGGTCGAGGTCGTCGAGAACCTCGTCGGCCTCCACGTCGACGAACTGGAGCGGATCGGCCTTTCGGCGCAGGGCGCGCAGCGGCTCGTCGGGCGGCCCGAGGTCGGAAAGGAGTTCCCGCCCGACGACCACCGGGTGCCCGAAGCGGCGCCCGTCCGGGCCGGGGCGCGCCGGGGCCAGCCACCCGCGCGGGGGCGCCCCGGCCGCGGCC
>JAUIDW010000370.1 GCA_030428395.1 bacterium
CGGGGACTCGAGGGCCCGGACGATCAGCTCCCCGGCCGGGACGGAGACGCGCAGCGCGTGGTCCGGGCCGCACGTGCCCTCGGCCACCCGCACGCCCGAGTGCAGGACGCGCACGAGCACGGGGCGGTCGCGCCCGCAGCGGACCTCGAGCCGCGCCGGGGGCCGCAGGGGGACGTCGACGGGCAGCCGGTGGCCGAGCTGGACCACGACGTCCGCCGCGACGCCCAGGTCGCCGTTCGCCGCGCGCGCGACCACGCCGTACGGGCCGGGCCGCAGGCCGTCCACGATCACCGGCGGCTGCGCGTCGGTGGTGGCCAGGTGGCTCGCCGCGCGCCCCGGTCGCGCGACGTGGACGTCGGCCCGCACCGGCGCGCCGGTCGCCGCGTCGCGGGCGGCGACCAGCAGCCCCCCGCCCGCGGAGAGGCGCAGCACGACCGGCTCCCCGGGCCGCGCGGGGACCTCGTCCGAGCACGAGCGCCCCCCGGCGTCGCAGGCGGTCAGCGTGAACGCGTCCAGCGGCACCGGCGCGATCCGGAAGCGCCCCTCCTCGTCGGTGACGGCGTCGAAGCCGCACCCGCCGTCGCTCGCGCGCGCGTGCACGCGCCGGGCCGCGGCGGGCTCGCCGCGCGCGTCCACCACGCGGCCCTCGAGCGCGAGGCCGCCGTGGACCACCAGGTCCGCGCGGACCTCGGAGGCGCCGGCGGGCACCTCGACCTCGCGGACCGCGGAGGCGACCTCCCCGGTCGTGTCCACGACGCCCAGCAGCCAGCGGCCCGCCGGGACCTCGTCGAACGCGAACCACCCGTGGCCGTCGGGCGAGACGACCTGCGCGGGGTGGTCCCCCGACCACGCCGCGCACGGCCGCGGATCGTCGAACCGGGCCACGCGGACGACCGCACGCGACACGGGGGCGCCGTCCCCGTCCACCAGTCTGCCGACGACGCGGCAGCCGCGCGGCAGGTGCGCCACGAGCTCGCGGCGCTCGCCGGCCGCGAGGACCACCCGCTGGCGGTGCAGGAGAATCCAGGCGGGTCCGCGCAGCGTGACCTCGAGGGGCACGCCGGTCGGCGGGTCCGGGAAGGCGAGGACGCCGTCCACCTCGACTCCGTCCGTCTCGAGGTCGGCGAGGACCGCGACGCGCGTGGCGGGGGCGCGGTCCAGCGTCCCCGGCTCCGCCCGGGCGACCTCCAGGCGCGCGGACAGGCGCCCCCGCGGGCCCCGGCGCTCGTCCACCACGCGCAGGGACAGCTCGCACGCGAGGTCGAGCGCGATCTCGCGCGCGTCGGCGCGCGTCGGGTGGCCCGCGTCGACGGCGACGAAGCGCGGGCTCCGGCCGGGCGCCTCGACGCGCAGGACCGCGTGCCGGCGCGACTCGTGGCGGACCGTGAAGTAGCCCTCGCCGTCGCTGGTCGCGGGCAGCAGCTCCTCCGGGGGGATCGCTCGCCACGTGCGCGACAGGCTGGGCACGACGCGGGCGCCTTCGATCGGCGTCCCGTCCTCGCCGCGCACCACGCGGCCGACGAACACCCGCTCGACGACGGGCGCCAGCGACAGCGCGAGCTCGCGGCGCTCGCCGGGCGCGAGCGCGTCGACCTGCGCCCGACCGCCGTGCCAGTCGAGACCGGCGCCGCCGAGCACCTCGAGGAGCCGCCCGGCCGGCACGCCGACCTCCACGGTCCCTCGCGCGTCCGCGTCGCCCGCGGCGACGGCGGCGTAGGCGCCCGGAGGGAGCGCCAGCACGTGGACGCGCGCGCCGTCGACCGGCGCCCCGTCCGCGGTGGAGCGAACGTGGACCGCCAGGACCGCCTCGGGGTCCGGGGGCGTCGCGGCCGGCGGGCGAGCGACGAGCTCCGGGTCGACCGCCCCGCGCGCCGCGGGCGCGCTGCGCCGCGCCGTACCGGCTGCGTCCGGCTCGCTCTGCTCCAGGGCGGCCGCGGCGGAGGCCTCACGGGCTGCCTGCGCTCCGCTCCGCCCCGCCGGCGACGTGGAGCGCTCGCCGCGAACGAGCCAGCCGAGCGCGACCACGAGCGCCAGCGCCACCCCCGCGGCGAGCAGGACGACCCTGCGGGAGCTCGAACCGGCGCGCGCCATCCGCGGAGCCTAGCGGCTCGGATCCTCGGGGGGCCGCAGGTCCACGACGGTCTCCTCGCCCGCGGCGATCCGTACGTCGTGGCGCGCGAGGACGTCCCCGCCCGGGTCCAGGACCTGCACCTCCGCCGCTCCGGGCGGCAGCCTGTACAGCAGGTCGTCGTCCGAGCCGCGGCGGTCCACGCGATCCACCGCGACCCCCACCCCGCCCTGGACGACCGCGATCCGCGGGCGCGCGCCGGACGGCCGCCGGACGCGCAGCGTGCCTCCCGGCAGGAGCGGCACCTCGGCGACCGGCGGTTCGCCCGCGGCGGGCACGTCGACCGAGGGCAGCACGCCCGCCAGCCCGTCGGCCGTCCAGGCGCGGACGTCGTGGGGGCCCGGCCGGAGGCCGCGGAGGGCGAGCTCGGTGTCGCTGCCGATCATCGAGCTCCCGTAGGGCCCGTGCTCCGCGCCGACGCGCTTGCAGGAGACCCGGGCGTGGCGCAGCTCGCCCGTCGATGCGTCGCGGGCGCGCACGCGCAGGCTCGCCCCGGCCGAGAGCTGGACGGTGAGGGGCTCTCCGGGCCGGGCCCGAATCGGATCCGGTCGCGCGTGCCCCGCCCGCGGGAAGATCATCAGGGAGTACCAGCCGTCGCTGACCGGGCCGATGCGGAAGGCGCCGGTCTCGGAGGGTTCGCCGCTCGCCGGACACCCGGAGTCGGCGTAGGCCGCGAGCCCGACGGCGCTCGTCGGCACGCCCTCCGGGTCCAGCACGACGCCCTCCAGGAACAGGCCCCGGGGGGCCTCCATCCGGATGTGGTGCAGCGGCGCGTCCGGGGTGATCTCGACCCGGGTCGCGACGGGCACCACCTCGAGGTCGGCCGGGGTCGGAGCGACACGCCACGCGCCGGGGGGGATGCCCTCCAGGGAGAACTCGCCCGCGGCGTCCGTCCTCGTCTCCGCCAGGAGGCTGCCCCTGTCCCCGAGCCCCACGCACGTGAAGGCTCCCTTCGCTGGCACGCACCACACGGGGTGTTCGGCGATCGGCGCGCCGTGCTGGTCGACGAGCACGCCGACGATGCGGCCGTCGCTCCCCGCGCGGAGCTCGATCTCGCGGATCTCCCCGGGGGCGAGGGTGACGTCCTCGGCCGCGCGGATCGGACCCTCGGCGAGGATCGCCTCGACGGCGAAGGGGACGTGGGCGGGGAGTGGCCCGAGCGTCGCGCGCCCTTCGGCTCCGGTGGTTGCTGCCCACTCGAGCCCCCGCGAGAAGGCCGGGATCGCCTCGCGCTCGACGAGTCGCCAGACGGGCGGCGTGGCGCGGACCTCCACGTCGCCGAGGGGGGAGGCGCGCGCGTCGAGCAGCAGCACGGCGAGCGTCGCGCCGGCCGTGAGCTCGACGAGCCGTGCATCGGCGCGCGAGTCGTGGCCGCGGACCGGTGTCACGAACGCCGGCGCGAACCCCTCGGCGTCCACGCGCAGGCCGACGTGCTCGTCCGAGCGCGCCTCCACGTCGAAGCAGCCGTCCGCGTCGGTGAGCCGGTCCGCCAGCACCGGCGAGGGAGCGGTGCGCTTCCAGGAGGCGGGGTCGGCAGAGAACCGCGCGGGGTCGACTCCGGCCTGGCGGACGCGGGCCCCGGGGACCGGCGTGCCGTCCACGGCGCGCACGACCCGTCCGAAGAAGCGGTACGTGGCGACGGGCGTCAGCTCCAGCACGACCTCCCGTTGCTCCCCCGGCTGCAGCGGTGCCAGTTCGCGGCGGGCGCGATGCCAGTGCCGGTCCTCGAAGGCGAAGAGGGTGAGCTCGGCGCCCGGCAGGGCCGCAAAGTGGATCCAGCCCTCGTCGTCGAGCCGCGCGCGGGTCCCGTCCGGGGCACCCGCGCTGCGCTGGTCGGCCGGCAGGTCGGGCTTCTGGACGTGCAGCCCCACCCGCGCCTCGCGCACCGGCGTCCCGTCGGTGGCGGACACGACGTGCACGCGCAGCACGGCCCTCTCTGGCACGTCGGCCGCGGGGCGCGCGGCGGCGGCGTCGGGCGCCGCTTCGGCAGGGGCCTCCTCGCGCGCGGGCTCCGCCGGCGTCGGGGTCGTCGCCGCGAGGGGTGCCGCGTCGCGCGGAGGCTCGTCGGCCGCCGCATCCGGGGCGGTCGGCAGGGCGAGGGCCTCGTCCGGCGGCGCGGTCGCCACGTGCCAGGCCGCCAGGACGACCAGCAGCGCCACGGCGGCGCCGCACCAGTGGGGGAGACGGGATCGCACGGTCTCGCCGCGCGCGGCGGCGCGGCGAGTCCGAGGCTAGGCGGGGCGCGGGGTCCGCGCCAGGGTCAGGCCTGCTGCGGCGGGTCGGGCCACAGCTCGCGCCAGTCGGGGCGCGTGCGGTTCGCGCGGCCGGCGAGGCGCTCGAGCAGCGCGGGGGAGACGACGAGGTCCTCGAGGGCGGTCTCGGAGAGCACCTTGCCGCAGGCCTCGACGATGCCGTCGGCGCCCAGGCCCTGGTAGTCGAAGACCTGGTCGGGGCGGCCGCACTTGGAGAAGCGGCGGACGGCGCAGGTCTCCTGGCGCACGCCGACGATCGAGCCGACGTTGTCGAGCAGGCCCGCCTCGCCGTCGCACACCGCGACGACCGGGACGCGGCGGCCGGCGAGGCTGACGAGGCCCGCCTCGGACGCGCCGGCGCCCTCGACGGCGTGCAGGTCGCCGGAGACGCCGAGGCCCTGGCGCAGGTGGCGGTAGCCGTCCTCGTGGCCGAGGAGGCCGAGCAGCAGCTCGGGCGAGCTGACCGACACGACGTTGGCGAAGACGCCGCGCTCGAGCAGGCGGTCGGAGGCCTCGAGGGCCTCGAACACGAGCGAGCCCATGGCGAACACGTGCACGACGTTGTCGCCGGGCTCGTAGCCCTCGTAGCCGCGCAAGTCGCGCAGGAAGTAGCCGCCGGCCAGGCAGTCCTCGCGCGTCTGCGCCAGGATCTGCTCGTCGGTCAGAGCGGACACGGAGCTCTCGTCGGTGGCGCCGCCCCAGTCCGCGCCGGCGCCCTTGGGCTTCAGCGTGCCCTGGTAGGACTGCTTGAAGCGCGCCTGGCGGCGCAGCTCGTCCAGCAGGGTCCGCTGCGTCAGCGCGCGCGTCACGCCGCGCAGCAGCACGCCGCGGCGGCCGTCGTTGCGGTCCTCCATCTGGCGCTTGATCGCGTCGGACAGGATCCAGTCCATCTCGATCCCGAACGAGGGCTCCCACGTGATCAGGTTCGGGATCTGGATGTCGCTCTT
>JAUIDW010000371.1 GCA_030428395.1 bacterium
CCCGGCGTCGGGCACGCCATCGGCGCGCACCTCGCGCGCTTCGGCGTGCGCACCGTCGGCGACCTGCAGCAGGTCTCGCGCGAGGTGCTGTTCGCGAGCTTCGGCTACCCCGGGCTCGTGCTGTTCGGGCGCGCCCACGGCCGCGACGACGACCCCGTCGAGCCCACCTTCGTCGAGGACGCCGACGGCACCCTGCGCCGCCGCCTGCCGGGCGCGATCCACCGCGACAGCACGTTCGAGCCCGAGGAGGGCCGCCGCGACCTCGTCGAGGCCATGCTCGCGTACGTCGTCGACCGCGCCGCCCACAAGCTGCGCGGCCTCGGCGCGCGCGCCGGCTCGCTCGAGGTCCACGTGCTCCACGTCGACACGCGCACGCCCGCGCAGCGCCGCGCCGCGCGTCGCGCCGGCCGCTGGGCGCCCGCGGGCGACGACGGCTCGCCCCTGCGCCGCGTCCGCCGCGCGCTCGAGTCCCCCAGCGACTCGACCGACCAGCTCGTGCACCACGCGCGCGTCCTGTTCCGTTCCCTGCCCCGCCGCCGCGCGCTCGTGAAGCGCGTCGGCGTCGTCCTGCACCAGCTCGCGCCCGCGACCGGCTGGCAGGGCCACCTCTTCAGCGACCCGGACAAGGACCGCGCCGCGGCGGCGCCGTCCGCGCCCGGTCCCGGGACTCCGGGGGCCGCCGGCCCGCCCGGCAGCCGCGCCGACCGCCAGCGCCGCCTCGACCGCGCCCTCGACGAGCTGCGCGACCGCCACGGCTTCGGCCGCCTCCTGCGCGGCTCGACCTGGCCCCTCGCCGAGACCCACCCCGTCACCCGCGACGGCTTCCGCCTGCGCACCCCGTCGCTGAACCAGTGACGCCGGCGCTACCGCCCGGGCCAGAACCACCGCGAGGACCGGTCGGTGGCGCGGCCGCGTCCGCCCTCGGCGTCGTCGGACCCGAGCGTGAAGACACGGCAGCGCTCCAGCATGGGGTCGACGCACCCCGGGGCGAGCTCGTAGCGATACGGCCTCCCCCAGGGGTCGTTGCGCGTGGACAGCTCGGAGGAGTCCCGGGGCAGCCTTCCCTCTCGATCCAGGAAGCGCTGCACGTCGCTCAACCCGGCAACGAGTTCCCAAGAGATCCTCGACCTGTAGGCGTCCCAGTCGTGCAAGGCCGCGACGGACAGCCCCCACAGCACGAAGGCGACCGCCGCGATCCACGCGAACGGGTCCATGCCTCGGACGATCCGCAGGGCGTCGCGACCCATCGGACTAGGCGACCAGCACCTCGACGTCGTACTCGGCGATCTTCGGGTCGCGGGTGACCACGGTGAGGTTCTCCAGCCTGGCCTGAGCGACCTGCATGCGGTCGAAGGGATCCTGGTGGTGGACGGGAAGGTCGGCGACCGCGAGCGCGTGCGCCAGCGTGACCGGCAGGACCTCGATGCGCTCCTTTCGCAGCACTTCCTCCAGGTTCCCCGGGAACTCCAGGCGGCCGAGAGAGCGCTTGATGGCCATCTCCCAGGCGGCCGCCGAACTCAGGTACACGGAGTTCGACCCCTGCGCGATGGCGCTCCGCGCCTCACCGGAGAGCTTCGCGGGCTCGGAGAGCCACCAGAGCAGGACGTGCGTGTCGAGCAGGTAGCCCGCCGTCACGAGGACACTCCGAACGGCCCGGCGATCCCCTCGGGGAGCGCGTCGTCGAAGTCGTCGCCGATGCGAACCAGGCCCTTCCAGAGGCCGCCCGCACGGTCGGCTTCGTCGCCACGGAAGCGAACCAGGCGCGCGATCGGTTTCCCGGCCCTCGCGATCACGATCTCCTCGCCGCGCGCCACCCGCTCGAGGAGCTGCGAGAGACGGGTCTTGGCGTCGTGGGTGTTCACGATCTCCATGCCGTGAGTCTATCGGACTAAGTCCAGTAGGACAACACCTCGAAGCCGCCCGGACCCCCTGTGCATGTCCAGCCGGCCCACCGAGTTAGGTACCTGTTAGTATTCCGAGGACCGGGGAGAGCGCGGACTCCGCCGGGTGGGATTCCGACTCATGTACGTCCCCCTGCGGGTGCACGGGCACCACTCTCTCCTCACGGGCGTCGACGCGCCGGGCGAGCTGCTCGAGCGGGCGCGGCAGCTCGGACTGCCGGCCCTGGCGCTGGCCGACGTCGACACGCTCTGCGGCCTGGTCGACTTCCTGCGCGCCGCCCGGCGGCAGGAGACCGGAGCGCCCGCGCCGGGCGCCGCGCCTCCCGTCCCCTTCGACGGCTCCGCCGGACCCTCGGGAGCCGACGACGCACCGTCCGAGATCGAATCCCTGCCCCGCCGCGCGGCGACGCCGCCCGCCCCGCGCGCGCCTGGCCCGCGGCCTCCGGAGCCCGCCGGATCCCTGCCCCCCGACTCCGACGAAGCTCCGCCCGGCGCCTCCGCCGGATCTCTGCCCGGATCTCTGCCCGGATCGAGCGCACCGGCTCCGGGAGCATCTCTGCCCGGATCGAGATCCCTGCCCCGGAACGGATCCCCGCCGGACGCGCCGGGTCGCACCGGCGCCGTGCGTCCGATCGTCGCCGCGGAGGTGTCCGACCCCTCCGGGGAGCCCGGGCGCGTGGTGGCGCTCGTCGCGGCGTCGGAGGGGTACGGGAATCTCTGCCGGCTCGTCTCGGCGCGGCACCTCGGCTGCGACCCCGGCGAGGCCGGCGCGGAGCCGACCGACGAGGAGGACTTCGACCTGGTCGAGGCGGCCGTCCGCTTCCAGCGCGGGCTGATCTACCTCGTCGACCACCCGCGCCTGCTCCTGCGGCTGCTCGGACGCGTCCCCGCGCGCCGGCTCCTCGTCGCGGTCTCCCCCGCGGGCCTCGACGCCGCGTCCCGCGCCGCCGCGGGCAGAGTTCCGCACCCGGGCGCGCGCGCCGCGCTGGGCAGAGATCCCGCGGGGAACGGCGCGCTCGGCTCGCCCGGAGCCCGCGCCGACTCCGGCGGACTCGATTCGGGCAGAGATTCTCCGGGGGGCGGCGCGCCCCGTCCGGGCGGAGATCCCGCGGGGAACGGCGCGCTCGAGCCGGGCGGGGATCGCCATGGCGGCGGCGGGCTCGAGGCGGGCAGAGATCGCCTCGGCGGTGACGGGCTCGGCCCGGGCGCTTCCGGGGGGCGCGGGGGCGCGGGCAGAGATCGGTGGACGGACGGCGGCGACGGGGCGGACGAGGAGCTCGCGGCGGCGAAGACGGCGGACCCGGCGCGGGCGTTCCCGGCGGGTGAGCTGGTGGACGCGGCGCGGGCGGCGGGCGTCGCGATCGTGGCGGTGCCGGACGTGTACCACGCGCTGCCGGGGGGGGCGCGCGACCACCGGGTGCGGACGGCGATCAAGCACAACGCGCTGGCCTGCGACCTGCCGGAGGAGTGGCTCGCGGAGCAGCCGGCGCACCTGCCGTCGCTGCACGAGCTCGCGGCGCTCTTCGCGGAGCTGCCGGACGTGCCCGGGCCGTGGCCGGTGGACCCCGCGGCGCTGCCGGCGGAGCTGCGCGAGGTGCCCGCGCCGGTGGCGCGCACGTGGCTCGTCGCGCAGGCCTGCGACCACGTCCCCGAGCTCGACCGGGTGCGCTTCCCCGAGGTCGAGCTGGAGGCGGGCGAGACGGCCTACTCGCGGCTGTGCGCGATCGCCTTCGACGGCGCGCGCCGGCGCTACCGGCCGCTGCGGCCGGAGGTCGTGCGGCGGCTCGACTACGAGCTGTCGTCGATCGAGGAGCTCGGCTTCGCGCCCTACTTCCTGCTGGTGCACCGCATCGCGGAGTTCGCGCGCGCCGAGGGCATCCCCAGCGTCGGGCGCGGCTCGGCGGCCGACAGCCTCGTCTCCTACTGCATGGGGCTGACCGACGCGGACCCGCTGCGGTACCGGCTGCCCTTCGAGCGCTTCCTGAACCCCGCGCGGCGCGACCGGCCCGACATCGACCTCGACTTCTGCTGGCGGCGCCGCGACGAGGTGATCGAGCACGTCTACGAGGCCTTCGGGCCGCACCGCACGGCGATGATCGCGACGACGTGCTGCTTCGGGCTGCGCTCGGCCTTCCGCGAGGCGGCGCTGGTCGAGGGCATCCCGCCCGCGGAGGTGAACGTGTGGTCGCGGCGGCTGCCCTGGGCGCCACCGGCGCCGGGCCTCGCCCCCGGCCAGCGCGCCGCGCTCGGGCCCGATGGGACCGGCGGGCCCGGCGGGACCGATGAAACCGGCGGGCCCGGGGGGACCGGCGCGCCCCCGCGGAACCGGGGCAGAGATCCGGACGCCGACCCCCTCCCCGCCGACCTGCGCGACAACCCCGTCGCGCGCGCGCTGCGCTCGACGCCGGAGTGCCGCGACTTCCCCCTCGACGACGAGCGCTTCCAGCGCGTGCTGCGCTCCGCGGCGCGCCTGCTGGACACGCCGCGGCACCTGGGGCTGCACCCCGGCGGCGTGGTCGTGTCGCCCGGGCCGATCACCGACTTCGTGCCGTGCCAGCGGGCCGCCAAGGGCGTGGTCGTGACGCAGCTCGACAAGGACGCGGTCGAGGCGGTCGGGCTCGTGAAGATGGACCTGCTGGGCAACCGCGCGCTGACGGTGATCGACGACTGCCTGGGCCTGCTGCGCGAGCAGGGCGTCGAGCTGGACCTCGCGCGGATCCCCGAGGACGACGCCGCGACCGCGCGCGCGCTGCGAACCGGCGCGACGCTGGGCTGCTTCCAGGTCGAGTCGCCGGGCATGCGCAACCTGCTGAAGCAGACCGGCGCCACGACGATGGACGACGTCATCCAGGCGGTGGCGCTGATCCGCCCCGGGCCCGCCGGCGCGGGGATGAAGGACGCGTACGTGCGGCGCTTCCGCGGGCTCGAGGACCCCGCGCCGCCGCATCCCCGGCTGCGCGAGCTGCTGTGGGACACGCACGGGATCATGCTGTACCAGGAGGACGTCATGCAGGCGGCGTCGCTGCTCGCCGGCATGGACATGGCGGAGGCGGACCTGCTGCGGCGCTCGCTGCAGAAGCGCCGCCACGCGCAGCTCGACCGGCTGTGCCGCCGGTTCCTGCAGGGCTGCGTCGAGAGCGGCGTGGCCGCGGAGGACGGTCGCCGCGTGTGGGACCTGGTCGCGAACTTCGCGTCCTTCGCCTTCTGCAAGGCGCACGCGGTCACCTACGGGCGCATCGCGTACCGCACCGTCTACCTGAAGGCCCACTACCCCGGCCCCTTCCTGACCGCCTTCCTCGGCAGCGAGACCGGCTACTACGAGGCGCGCGTCTACGTCGAGGAGGCCCGCCGCCTGGGCATCCCGATCCGGCCGCCGGACGTGAACCGCAGCGGGACGACCTTCACCTTCGAGT
>JAUIDW010000372.1 GCA_030428395.1 bacterium
GACTTGCCGTTCCCCGCCGGCGCGCACGGCACGCGGGTCGCGCTCCGGGCCGAGCTCGACGAGGCCCACGCGCCGGCGGTCGAGATCCTCGACGTCGCCGCGCACCGGGCCGCCGTCGACGGGGTCGAGCTCGTGCTCGTGCCCCACGGCACCCTGGTGGGGCGGACGCTGTCCGCCGACGGCCTCGCGCTGGGCGGGGTCGAGCTGGTGTTCGAGCACGGCGCCACGCGGTCCGACGCGGACGGTCGTTTCTGGCTCGAGACCTACGCGGGCCAGCGGCTGCTGTCGGCGCGCCTCGACGGACGGCCCGCGGGGGCGGAGGCGGTGGTGGAGCGCCGCTCCGACGGCTCCTGGACGCCCGCACGGATCACCCTGAGCGAGGGCCTGGCCCTGGCGCAGGCCCTCACCCGCGACGCGCGCGAGACGCGCGGGGCGCGGACGACCGGACAGCTCTCCTCACGATGGGGTGCGTCCGCCCTCCAGCTGACCACGCGCGCCGAGCGGTCCCACGTCGGGAGGACCGCGGCCCAGCCGGCCCCGGGGCCGGGCGCGGGTCTCCCGGAGGCGGTCGACCCCGCCGGCTGCGCCCCGGGCGCCGCCGGCTCGCTCCGTCGCGCCGGGACCCGGCTCGACGCTGCGCGGCCCCATGGCGCGGCGTCTACTATCGGGTTCCGGCGCGAGGGAGCCCCTCCCTCCTCCCTGGCCTTCTCCGCGGCCGGCGCTCCGTCCCTCGAGCTCGGGTTCCAGCTCGCGGAGGCGCGCCTGCACGGCGGGCCGGGCGGGAGGCTCGCGTGGTGCGCGGTCGGCGCCCACGCGGTCGACGCGGACCCGGCGGCCTTCCTCGCGGCGGAAGATCCCGCGCCCGGCTGCCGGGCCCTCGTCGAGAGCCTCGGCAGGCTGCTCGCGGCGGTCGCCGCGCCCACCCGCGGTGGCGACGCTCCGCGCCGCGCCGGGACGGCCGAGGCCGAGGACGCCGCCCCGCGCGGCGGCACCCTTCCTGACCACGCAGATTCCCCATCGACGTCGGCACGCTCCGGCGCCGAGCACGTGGTCCAGCCTGCGGGGGTCCGGGCGAGCTCCTGACGTCCCGGGCTCCCCGCGGGCATTTTTTCATCGTCGGCGCGGGGGACACCCGCTCGCGTGCCGAGACAGGCGAGGCTAGCTTGTCCGGTTCGGCAGGAGTCCCTTGGCAGCGTCGAGCAACAACGTCCCGACCCTCTCCGGCTGGGGTCGCCTGGCCCGTCCCGGGCGCGAGGTCCTCTCCGAGGACCTCGAGCGCCTGACCGAGGGCAAGGTGCTCTCCCGCGGGCTCGGGCGGGCCTACGGCGACTCGGCCCTGCCGCCCCCGGGCGAGCTGGACGTGGCCACCACGGTCCTGGCCGATCGCATCCTGTCCTTCGACCGCGACACGGGGCTGCTGCGCGCGGAGGCGGGGCTCTCGCTCGCGGAGCTCAACCGCCTGTACCTGGCGAAGGGCTGGTTCACGCCCGTCAGCCCCGGGACGCAGTTCGTCACCCTCGGCGGCATGGTGGCGGCCGACGTCCACGGCAAGAACCACCACGTCGAGGGCTGCTTCGGCGCGCACGTGACGCGCCTGCGCATGCGCGTGGCGGACGGGCGCATCCTCGAGTGCGGGCCCGAGGAGGAGGCGGAGCTCTTCTGGGCCACGGTCGGCGGCATGGGCCTCACCGGCCACATCCTCGAGGTCGAGTTCCGCATGAAGCGCGTGCCGAGCCCGTGGATCCAGGGCGAGAGCATGCGCGTCGCCGACATCGACGAGTTCATCGCCAGGCTCAAGGAGTCGGGGCCGGACTGGCCCATGACCATGGGCTGGATCGACTGCGCCTCGCGCGGCGCCAGGCTGGGGCGCGGGATCCTCTACCGCGGGCGCTGGGCCGAGGCGGCCAGCGCGCCGGCCGAGCCGCCGAAGCGCAAGCGCCGCAAGACGGTGCCCTTCGACTTCCCGGGGTTCGCGCTGAACAGGCTGTCGATCCGGGCCTTCAACGAGGCCATCTACCGCACGCACGTCCCGGCCTTCAAGTCGGGCATCCTGCACCCCGAGGAGTTCTTCTACCCGCTCGACAAGATCCACCACTGGAACCGGATCTACGGGCGGCGCGGGTTCACGCAGTACCAGTGCGTGCTGCCCGAGTCCGCCGGGCACGGCGCCGCCCGCCGGTTCCTGGAGCTGCTGACCAGCCGCGGCGGGGCCTCGTTCCTCTGCGTCATCAAGGACTGCGCCGCGGAGGGCCAGGGGATGCTCTCGTTCCCCATGCCCGGCATCTCGATCGCCCTCGACATCCCGGTGGACCGCGGCACGCAGGAGCTCGTCGACGTGCTGAACCGCGACGTGATCGACATGGGCGGGCGCATCTACCTGGCGAAGGACGCCTTCACGCGGCCGGAGGACTTCCGCGCCATGGAGCCGCGCCTCGACCGCTGGATGGAGGTGCGCCGCCGCTGGGACCCCGAGCTCCGCCTGCGCAGCGCGCAGTCGGTGCGCATCTTCGGAGATCCGACATGAGAGTCGCCTTCCTGGGCGCGACCAAGGGCATGGGCCGCGCGCTGGCGCGCGTCCTCGCGGAGCGCGGCGACCGGCTGTTCCTGCTCGGTCGCGACGTCGAGGACATGGAGCGCTCGGCCGCCGACCTGGCCGCCCGCGGCGAGGCCCCGGCGGGCAGCGCGGCGTGCGACCTGGCCCGCCCCGAGACGTTCGAGCCGGCGCTGGACGCCGCGACCGCCGCGCTCGGCGGCCTGGACGCGGTGGTGGTCACGGCGGGGCAGTTCGCGACCCAGGAGGAGCTCGAGCAGGACGTCGAGCGCGCGCGCGAGCTGCTGACGGTCAACTTCGCCAACACCGTCGCGTTCTGCGAGCGGGCCCGCGCGCGGCTGCTCGCGGGCGGCGGCGGCACGCTGTGCGTGTTCTCGTCGGTCGCCGGCGAGCGCGGCCGCAAGCCGGTCGTGCTCTACGGGGCCAGCAAGGCGGGGCTCTCCGCGTACCTCGAGGGGCTCGACCACAGGTTCCACGCGCAGGGCCTGCGCACCGTCTGCGTGAAGCCGGGCTTCGTGAAGACCGGCATGACCGCCGGCCTGAAGCCCCCGCCCTTCGCCGGCGAGCCCGAGCAGGTCGCCCGGATCGTCGCGCGCGCCATGGACCGCGGGAAGCCGGTCGTGTACGCGCCGGGGCCCTGGGCGCTCGTCATGCTCGTGATCCGCTCGCTGCCGCGCTTCGTGATGCGGCGCATCGGCTTCTAGGGCCGCGCGCGCCCGATGCCCCCTGGGCGGCGCTAGGGTGCGCGCATGGCCGCCCCGTCCTCGCCCGGCCCGCCGCGCTCTCCGCAGCCGGTCTCGCCGGAGCGCCGCCCGGGTGGGGAGCGGCCGTCGCGCGGCTGGGGCCCGGGGCTCGCGCGCTCGGTGGGCGGCGCGGTGGCGGACGCGCGGGACGCGCTCGCGCGCGTCCTCCTGCGCCTCGGGCTCACGCCCGACGCGGCGACGGTCGCCGGCACGCTGTGCGCGCTCGCGGGCGGGGCCTGCCTGGCGCTGGGCGCCGGGCACGCGGTTCCCTGGGGGCCGGCTCCCGAGGGCGTCGCACGCAGCGCCTGGCCGGCGGCGGCCGCCGCCTGCCTGCTGCTGGCCGGCGCGATGGACATGCTGGACGGCGCCCTCGCGCGGCTGGCGGGGGGCGGGACGCGCGCGGGCGCGTTCCTGGACTCGACCGCCGACCGCGTCGCGGAACTGGCGCTGTTCGCCGGGTGCGCCGTGCACTTCGCGGCCGCGGGGAACGCGACGCTCGTGGCGCTCTGCTTCCTGGCGACCGGCGCGGCCTACCTGACGAGCTACGCGAAGGCCCGCGCCGAGAACCTGGGGCCGGGCGGCGGCGGCGGGTACTGGCAGCGCGGCGAGCGCCACGCCTTCGCCTGCCTCGGCGTCCTCACCGGCCACGTGCCCGCCGCGCTCTGGCTGCTGGCGCTCGCGCCGTGGACCACCGTCGCCCGGCGCCTGCGGTCGGCCCTGCGCGGCCTGTCCGGTCGCGCGCCGGACGACGGCGGCGGCGCCTTCGCGCGCGGGACGCGCGGCTACGACGCGCTCTGCGTCGCGTTCGGGGTCCTCGTCCTGGTGGCGCCGTGGCTGCACCCGCTGCTGCGGGGCGCCGGCGATCCGGTGGGCGAGTGGCTGCGCGCCGCGGGGCGCTGAGCGCGCTCAGCCGGCGCCGGCCGCGCCCCGCGACTCGCGCGCGACGCGCTCGACGGCCTCCATCACGCGCAGCACGTTGCCCGAGGCGATCTTGCCGATCTCCTCGCTCGTGTAGCCGCGCCGGAGCAACTCGGCGATCAGGTTGGGGAACATCGAGGCGTCCCGCAGGCCGTGGGGCAGCGTGTCGCCGACGCCGTCGAAGTCGGAGCCGAACCCGACGTGGTCGATGCCCGCCAGCGCGACCACGCGGTCGATGTGGTCGGCGACGTCCTCCACCGAGGCGCGCGGGAAGGGGTTCTCGGCGTCCCACCCGGCGGCGTACGCCCGCGCCTCGTCGCCGCGGCGGTCGATGCCCTTCTCGTCGACGAACTTGCCGATGGCGTCGCGCCGGGCGGTGCCGTGGGCGTTGGCCTCCGCCGTCAGGAAGGTCGAGCCGAAGTTCACCTGCACGACGCCGCCGTTCTCCGCCAGCCGCACGACCATCTCGTCGCTCAGGTTGCGCTCGAACTCGGGGACGAAGTGCCGCAGGGACGAGTGCGACGCGATCGCCGGGGCGCGCGTCAGCTCCATGACCTGCCAGAACGTGTCGTCGGACACGTGCGAGACGTCGACCATGACGCCGAGCTCGTTCAGGCGCCGCACGACGTCGCGGCCGAAGGGGGAGAGGCCCCGGTGGGTGCGGCGGTCGTCGTACGACGAGTCGCAGATGTGGTTGTCCTTCGAGTGGCACAGCGTGACGTAGCGGATGCCGCGCGCCGCCAGCGCGTCGAGGTTGGCGAGGTCGCCCTCGACGGGGGAGCCGTTCTCGAGGCCCATCGGGAGCGCGATGAGCCCGCTCGCGAAGGCGCCGCGGATCTCCGCGGCCGTGCGCGCCAGCACGAACTGGTCGGGGTGCTCGCGCGCGAGGCCCTCGACCAGGTCGATCAGCTGGTTGGCGAACTCGAACGAGCGGCCCGGCTCGGCCTCGAGGGACGCGGGCACGTAGATCGACATGAAGGGCGCGTCCAGCCCGCCGGCGCGGGCGCGGACGTAGTCGAAGTCGCCCGACTCGGTCAGGTTGGACACGTCCGCCGGCTGGTTCGTGAGC
>JAUIDW010000373.1 GCA_030428395.1 bacterium
CGGGCCTTTCGGCGCCGCGGACCTGCCGCGCCTGGCGGCGGACGCGCACGTCGTCGCGACGGCCACGCGCGTGCGCGAGTCCTACGGGCTCGTGGTCGACGAGGCGCTCGCGCTGGGCCGGCCCTGCGTGCTGCCCGACCACGACGTGTTCGCCGAGCGCGACCCCGGCGAGCGCTGGTCGCGCCGCTTCGCCGCCGGCTCGGCGGAGTCGCTGGCCGCGGTCCTCGACGAGCTCGCCGGCGACGCCGCGGGGCTGGCCGCGCGCACCGCCGCGGCGGCGGAGGCGGCCCGCGACCTGCCGGACCCGGCCGCCGGTGCGGAGGTGCTGGAGGAGGTGTACGCGGACGCCGCGCGCGCGGGCGCCCCCGAGGTCCCCGCGGTCGCCTGGTTCGAGGCGCGCATGCGCACGTTCGCCGCGGCGAGCTGGGACGAGGCCCTGGGCCGCTGCACCGCCGCGGAGCTCGGCCTGCCGGGCGGCGACGCGGAGGGCGCGCCGTGAGGGTGCTCCAGCTCGTCCACGACTACCTGCCCGAGCACGTCGGCGGCACCGAGCTGCACGCGCACGCCGTGGCCATGGCGCTGCGCGAGCGCGGCCACGAGGTGCTGGTGCTGACGACCGAGCGCGACCTCGCGCGGCCCGCCGGGGAGGCCCGCGACCGCGTCGTCGACGGCGTCCCCGTGCGCGAGGTCGTGCACCAGCGCGAGTACGCCGACGTGGCGGAGTCGTGGGAGCAGCCCGGGGCGCTCGCCGCCTTCGAGCGCGAGCTCGCCGCCTTCGCGCCGGACGTCGTGCACGCGCACCACGTCGCCTTCTGGGGGCCCGCCTGCCTGGGCCGCGCGCGCGCGGCCGGCGCGGGCGTGGTGCTGACGCTGCACGACTACTTCCCCGTCTGCGACGACGGCACGACCTTCGCCGGCGAGGCGCCCTGCGGCGTCGAGCCCGACCGGCCCTGCGGGCGCTGCCTGGCGAAGCACCCGCTGCACGCGCCGCGCTGGGCGGCGGCGGGCGGGGGCGAGGTCGCGCTCCTCGCGGCGGCACGGGAGCGCCTCGACCGCTTCCGCGCCGGGCTCGCCGCGGTGCACCGCGCCGTGTCGCCCTCGCGCCACGTGGCCGACCGCTGGACGGCCTTCGGCCTGCTGCCGCCCGGGTGCGTCGAGGTGCTGCCGTCGGGCGTGCCCGGCGACCCGGCGCCGCCGCACCGCGCGCGCCGCGACGGCCCGCTGCGCGTGGGCTTCGTCGGCGGGCTCTACCCGGCCAAGGGCGCGCACGTGCTGGTCGAGGCGTTCCGGCGGCTGCCGGCCGGCGCGGCGGAGCTGTCCGTGCACGGCGCGCTGGAGTGGTTCCCCGACTACGTCGCGCGGCTGCGCGAGCGGGCCGCCGGCGCGCAGGTGCGCCTCGCCGGGCGCTTCGACCCGCGCGCGGTCGACGACGTCCTCGCGGGGCTGGACCTCGTCGCCGTGCCGAGCCTGTGGCCGGAGAACGCGCCGCTCGTGGTGGCCGAGGCGCACCGCGCGGGCCGCGCCGTCGTGGCGTCGGCGGTCGGCGGCGTGCCGGAGGTGGTGGGGGAGGGCGGCGTGCTGGTGCCCCCCGGCGACGCGGCCGCGCTGGCGGGCGCGCTCGAGGAGCTGGCCGGCGACCGCGAGCGCCTCGACCGGCTGGCGGCGGCGCGCCCCGACCGCACCGGCGCGTTCGAGCGGGCGGTCGCGCGGCTCGAGGAGCTGTACGCCGCGACGCGCGCCTGAGCTCGCGCCCGGAGCGGGCCCGACCGGCTCCGGGAGCCCCGCGGGGTGCTCCTGCGGCCAGCCGGAGGGCGCACGGCCGCGCGCGATCGGCTACAACCTGCCCATGGGCGCGGAGCACGAAGAGGGCGAGCAGCCGCCGCCGGCGCGCCCGCGCGCCGCGCTGGTCGACCACCCGACGCTCGCGCCCCTGCTCGCGGGGCTCGTGGCGTTCCTGGCCAGCGCCGTGGTGTCGCTCCTGCACCCCGCGGTCCCGCAGGTCCACGACGAGTTCAGCTACGCGCTGCTGGGGGACACGTTCCTCGAGGGGCGCCTGGCGAACCCCGCGCACCCGCACTGGCGGCACCTGGACACGATCCACGTGCTGCAGCAGCCCACCTACGCCTCGAAGTACCCGCCGCTGCAGGGCGTCGTGCTCGCGCTGGGCGAGCTGGTGGCGGGCCGCCCCACGGTCGGGGTGTGGTTCTCGTTCGCCGCCGCGTGCGCGCTGCTCGTGTGGATGCTGCGGGCCTGGGTCGAGCCGCGCTGGGCCCTCGTGACCGGGCTGGTCGTCGCCCTGTCCGGGCAGCTGGTCGTGTTCTGGGGCACGCTCTTCTGGGGCGGGGCGCTGGCCATGGGCGGCGGCGCGCTCGTGTACGGTGCGGCCCGCCGGGTCGTGGACGCGCGCCGGCCGCGCGACGCGGTCCTGCTCGGCCTCGGGCTGGCCGTGCTGGCGCTGAGCCGGCCCTACGAGGGGCTGGCGGTGGCGCTGCCGGCCCTGGCCCTCGTCGCGTGGAAGCGCCGCGCCGACCTCTTGCGCGTCACCGCGCTGGCGGCCGTGCCGGTCGCGCTCGGGCTGGGCTTCCTGGCCTACTACGACTGGCGCGTCACGGGCAGCCCGTGGACGCTGCCGTACTCGCTGCACTCCGCGACCTACTGCGCGGTCCCCGAGCTGCTGGTCGGCGCGCCGCGCGAGAAGCCGGAGTACACGCACCCGATCCTCGAGTACTACTACGCCCAGGTGTCCGCGCCGCCGTACACCGAGCGCCGCACGTGGGACGGCTTCCTCGCCGGCGTGCGCCTGAAGGCGATGGTCTTCTGGACCTTCTTCCCGATCTACAGCCTGTCCGCGTCGCTGCTGGCGCTGCCCTTCGCGCTGCGCGAGCGCGGCACGCTGTTCCTGGCGGGGGCCTGCGTGCCGCTGGCCCTGGCGCTGGCGCTCGAGACGTACGAGCTGCCGCACTACGCCGCGCCGGGCCTCTGCCTGATCGCGGGCCTGGTCGCCATCGGCCTGGGGCGCTGGTGGCGCGTCGGTCCGGGCGCGCTGGGCAAGGTGCTGGTCGCGGCCATGATCGGCGGCGGGCTCCTCGAGCAGGGGCTCGGCGCGCGCCACCACCTGCGCCTGCGGGCGGCGAGCCCGCTGAACCACCGCGCCCGCATCGCCGAGGAGCTGGAGGCGCGCGGCGGCCAGCACCTCGTGCTCGTGCGCTACCGGCCCTGGCACAACCCGCACCACGAGTGGGTCTACAACGCCGCGGACGTCGACGGGTCGCCGGTCGTGTGGGCGCGCGCCCTGGACGACGCCGGCACGCGGCGGATGCTGGAGCACTTCGCCGGCCGCGAGGTGTGGGTGCTGGAGGCCGACCCCGCGCAGCCGCCCTCGGCGCCGCCGGGGCCCTACGAGGTCGCGCCGCCGCCGCGCCTGACGCCGCTGGCCGCGCTGCAGGGCGGGGGAGGTCGCCGGTGACCGAGGTCTCCGTGGTCATCCCGTGCCTGAACGAGGCGGACACGCTCGGGGAGTGCATCGAGCGCGCCCAGCGCGGCCTGGCGGAGGCCGGCGTCGAGGGCGAGGTGATCGTCGCCGACAACGGCAGCCAGGACGGCTCGATCGAGATCGCCGAGGGGCTCGGCGCGCGCGTCGAGCACGTGTCCGAGCGCGGCTACGGCAGCGCCCTCATGGGCGGCATCGCCGCGGCCCGCGGCGAGTTCGTGATCATGGGCGACGCGGACATGAGCTACGACTTCCTCGAGGTCCCGCGCTTCGTCGCCAGGTACCGCGAGGGCCACGAGCTCGTCCAGGGCTGCCGCCTGCCCGGCGGGGGCGGGACCGTGCTGCCCGGCGCCATGCCGCCGCTGCACCGCTGGGTCGGCAACCCGCTCTTCTCGATCCTGGCGCGGCGCATGTTCCGCGCCCCGATCCACGACGTGTACTGCGGCCTGCGCGGCTTCCGCAAGGACCTGTACGAGCGCCTCGACCAGCGCTGCACGGGCATGGAGTTCGCGGTCGAGATGATCGTGAAGTCCTCGCTCTCCGGCGCGCGCATCGCCGAGGTGCCCATCACGCTGCACCCCGACAAGCGCGTCCAGCACGCCCCGCACCTGCGCACGTACCGCGACGGCTGGCGCACGCTGCGGTTCTTCCTGCTGTACAGCCCGCGCTGGCTCTTCCTGTACCCGGGCCTGGCGCTGATCGCGCTCGGCCTGCTGGGCTACGCCCTGGCGCTGCCGGGGGTGCGGATCCGCGGCACGAACATCGACGCGCACACGCTGCTCGTCTCGAGCCTGGCGCTGCTGTGCGGCTACCAGGCGTGCCTGGTGTCGGTGTTCGCGCGCACCTACGCGGTGAACGAGGGGCTGACGCCGGCCAGCCCGGTCCTGGACCGCTTCTACCGCTTCGCCAACCTCGAGCGCGGGCTGGTGCTGAGCGTCGTCGGCCTCGTCCTGGGCTTCGTCCTGGTCGCGCGCGCCTTCCTGGCCTGGCGCGCGGTCGACTTCGGCGACCTCGACTACGCGCGCACGATGCGCTGGGTGATCCCGGGCGTGACGCTGTTCGCGCTGTCGTTCCAGACGCTGCTGTCGAGCTTCTTCGTCAGCCTGCTCGGCATGGGCCGGCGCCGATGAGCCCGGAGCAGGACCCGCCGGAGGAGGCGGGGTTCGACCCGCACGTCGAGGACTACGACGACCAGCTCATGCGCGGCCTGCGCGCGAGCGGCGAGTCGAAGGAGTTCTTCGCGCGCGGCCGGGTCGAGCACCTGCGCGCCTGGTGGCGGGCCGCGGGGCGGGCGGAGCCGCGGCGCGTGCTCGACTTCGGCTGCGGCCTCGGCGAGGGCGCGGCCCTGCTGGCCGAGGCCTTCCCGGGCGCCGACGTGTTCGGCGTGGACACCTCGCGCAAGTGCGTCGAGCGCGCGGCCGAGCGGCAGGCGGGCTCGCGGGCGCGCTTCCGCCCCCTGGGGGAGTTCGAGGCCGAGGGGGGCCCGGGGGTCGACGTCGTGCACGTGAACGGCGTCCTGCACCACGTCGTGCCGGAAGAGCGGCCCGCGCTGTACCGCCGGCTCGCGGCGATGCTCGCGCCGCGCGGGGTCGTCGCGGTCTTCGAGAACAACCCCTTCAACCCGGGCACGCGCTGGGTGATGTCGCGGATCCCCTTCGACCGCGACGCGGTCCTGCTGTCGCCCGGCGAGCTGCGCCGCGGCCTCGCCGGCGCGGGCCTCGTGCCGCGCGACACCTCGAGCCTGTTCTGGTTCCCGCGGGCCCTCGCGTTCC
>JAUIDW010000374.1 GCA_030428395.1 bacterium
CAAGAGCACGATCCTGCGCACGCTGGTCGGCCTGAAGCGACCGGCCGCCGGGACGGTCCGCATCGCCGACCAGGACCTCTGGGCGCTGGAGGGCGCCGAGCGCGAGCGCCTCGTCCGCCGGTGCGGCGTGCTGTTCCAGGGCGGCGCCCTGTGGAGCTCGATGACGCTCGAGGAGAACGTCTCGCTGCCGCTCGAGACCTACACCGACCTCCCGGCGCGGCAGGTGCGCGAGGTCGCGCGCTACAAGCTCGCGCTCGTGGGGCTGGCCGGCTACGAGGGCTTCCTGCCCGCGGAGATCAGCGGCGGCATGCAGAAGCGCGCCGGCCTGGCCCGCGCCATGGCCCTGGACCCCGAGGTCCTGCTGTTCGACGAGCCCTCCGCGGGCCTGGACCCGATCAGCTCGCGCCGCCTGGACGAGCTGATCGTCGAGCTGCGCGACAGCCTCGGCGCCACGGTGATCGTCGTCAGCCACGAGCTGCCCAGCATCCTGTCGATCGGCACGAACTCGATCTTCCTCGGCACGGAGGAGCGCACGCTGCTCGCCAGCGGCCCGCCGCGCGAGCTGCGCGACGCGTGCGAGGACCCGACCGTCCACCGCTTCCTGACCCGGGGCGAACAGACCGCGAGAGGTGATTCATGACGAAGAAGGCGAACCCCACGCTCGTCGGCGGCTTCGTGCTCGGGGCGGCGGCCCTGTTCGTCGTCGGGACCGTCGCGTTCGGGCGCGGCAAGCTGTTCCGCGACGAGGTGCGCTTCGTGTGCTACTTCGACACGTCCGTGGCGGGCCTCGACATCGGCGCCCCGGTGCGCGTGAACGGCGTGCGCGTGGGCGAGGTGGTCGACATCCGGGCCGTCTGGACCATGAACCAGCAGGACATCCTGACGCCGGTGACGCTGTCCCTCGCGCGCAAGGCGGTGAAGCCCCCGCCGGGCAAGACGGCGGAGGAGATCGCCCTGCGCGATCCCTACGAGGTGATGGAGCGCCTGGTCGAGGACGGGCTGCGCGCGGAGCTCATGCTCGACAGCGTCGTCACCGGCAAGCTGTACGTCGCGCTGAGCTCGCACCCCGGCTCGCCGATCCGGCTGCGCGGGGGCACCGAGTACCCGGAGATCCCGACCCAGGAGGCCGCCTTCGCGCGGCTGGCCAAGAGCCTCGAGGACCTGCCGATCGGCGACATGGTGGAGGAGACGCGGTCCCTGCTGAACTCGCTGCGCGACCTGGCCGACGACCCGGAGCTGCGTCGCACGATCGCCAGCACCAACAGCCTCCTCACCCGCGTCGAGCAGCACGTCGACCCGCTCGCGGACTCGGTCCAGGAGACCCTGACCGCGATCCGCGACGCGGCGACGACGGCCGAGGAGACGATCGACGGCGCCGACGACCAGGTGCTGGAGGTGGTCCAGGACCTCCGCGACCGGATCGCCCCGCTCTCCGAGTCGGCCGACGAGACCCTGCTCGTCGTCCGCCGCACGCTCGACCAGCTGAACGGCGCCCTGGGCGGCGAGTCCGACGTGCTCGTCCGGGTCGTCACCGCGCTCGAGGACCTCAGCGAGGCGGCGCGCGCCGTCCAGGGCCTGGCGCGCACCCTCGAGCGCCACCCCGAGGCCCTGATCTCCGGAAAGCCGCAGCGATGAACCGCACCTTCCTCCGCCTCGCCGTCCTGGCCGCGGCCGCGCTCGCCCCGGGCTGCCTGGGCCGGACGCCGCCCTCGAGCTTCTACGCGCTGACCCCCGTCGCGGGCGAGGCGCCGTCCCCGGGTGGACCGGCCGTGCGCATCGCCGTCGTCGAGCTGCCCCAGTACCTGCGGGTGAACCAGGTGGTCACCCGGTCGGGGCCGAACGAGCTCGACCTGGCCGAGCTGGACCGGTGGGGCGGCTCGCTCGACGACGAGCTGGGGCGCGTCCTCGCCGCGAACCTCGAGCGGCAGGTCCCCAGCGACCGCGTGGCGAGTCACGCCTGGGGGCGCGGGGGGACGTTCGACGTCAGCCTGTACCTCGGCGTGCGCCGCTTCGAGGCCGAGGGGGGCGTCGTGCACCTCGAGGCGCACTGGGCGCTGGTGGGGGCGGACGGCGAGACGCGCACCGCGCGGGTGTCCCGGCTCGAGGCCTCGGTGCCGGGGGGAGTCGGCGCCGGGTACCCCGAGGTGGTGGGGGCCATGAGCACCGCCCTGGCGCAGCTGTCGGACGAGATCGCCGCCGAGATCCGGGCCGCCACCGGGGGCTGAGGGCGGCCGGCGGAGAATCGGGGGAAATCCTGCGACCGCCGGCGGGCGCGGGGGTCTTGGGCTTGCGAGCGGCGCGCACGGGCGCCCGCGACGCAATCCCAACCGGAGCCCCCCATGATCCTCCTCCAGGCCCTCTGCTCGGCCTTCGCCCCCTTCTCGCTCGCCCTCGTTCCGCTCGCCTTCGCCACGCCGCTTGCTCCGATCGCGGTCTCCGCGGCCCCCGCGAGCCCGGCTGCGGATCCGGCCGCCGAGGTCTCCGAGGTCGAGGAGCTGACCCACCGCTACCTCCACCACACGTTCGGCCAGCGCGACGTGGACGCGATGATGGCCTGCATGTCCGACGACGTGGCGTTCGTCGACCCCACGGCCGAGCTGTGGGGCGGCCCCGCCGCGCGGGGCGTGCAGGGCAAGGACGTCCTGCGGAAGCTGGTCGCCAGCTGGGGGATCGTCGAATCCGACTTCACCGTGCGCCACTCGTTCGTCACGGGGCCCTACGCCGTCTACGTGGGCGAGGCCATGTGGCACACCGCCGGCCAGGCGCCGGTGAAGGACCTGCCCTTCTGCACCATCCTGAAGGTCCGCGACGGGGCCATCGTCCACCGGCGGGACTACGGGGACTACGACCGCCTGTTCCCGCAGGCCGCGAAGCGCGAGGCCGAGCTCGTCGAGCGCGCCGACCGCTACTTCCGCGCCTACCGCGAGGACGACCCCCGCACGATGGAGGGGCTGCTGCACGACGACGCCGTGTACCTGGACCCGACGCGCGCGGCGGTGGCCGAGCCGCTCGAGGTCCGGGGCAAGTACGACATCCTCGCCATGGTCGAGCAGGCCGCCGGGAACGCCGGCGACCTCCAGGTCGACGTCCGCTGGAGCTTCGCCTCCAACCGCCACGTCGTGTACGAGTGCCTGGCGCGCTACACGATGGACGGCGCCGAGGTCGGCGCCCCGGGCTCGACCTTCCGGCTCGAGCACCCGGTGCTGCACGTGCTCGAGTTCCGCGACGGGCTCGTCGTCGAGCACCGCCGGTACCTGGACTACGCCACGGCGGGCCGCCAGATCGAGAAACAGCGGGGCTGACGCGCCGCGACGGGATCCATCGCGCCAGGCCCCGGAACCCCTCCGACGGCCTCGCAGCGCCGGGGGGCGTTGCGGGGCCGTCCTTCGTGAAGGGACCCTCCCCGAACGGCGACGCAGAAGGGAGAGGGCGCCGCCGGCTGAACGCGGCGGCGACGGATGGGGCTGGTGGCGACGGAAGGAGAGGGCCGCGACGGAACGAGCGGGCCGCGACGGGTGGCAGGAGCGGCGACGGGGAGGAGGGGCGACGACGGAAGGACCGGTTTCCGGTCCTCCGTCCGTCCAGCGCGCCCGGCGAGCGGGCGCGCCCCCCCCGGGGGTCCGCGGCGACCCGCGGGGTTTCCCCGCCGGTCGCCGCGGCCCGGAAGTCTCTACGCCGCGCTCACGGTCCGACCAGCGTGGTGGCCAGGCCGTGGGACGCGCCGTCGGCGTCCAGCCAGCTGTCCAGCACGATGCCCGTGGTCGGGTCGGTCAGCTGCTCGATCAGCGAAGCGCCCAGCGGGCCGGCCATGTCCGGGTCCGGCGCGCCGTCGCGCAGGTTGCCGCCCTGGACGGGCTGCACCAGCGCGTGGGTGCTGCCGCCCATCGGCACGCCCAGCGGCGTGACGATGCGGTCCATGTTGAAGGCCACCCGCGCCGCGCTGAAGGGCGAGGCGCTCGGCGCCTGGCCGTTGCAGCCCTTGCGCTGGGTGTCGTTGTCGATCGGGTTCACCGGGCAGCCGTCCTCGTCGAAGAGGAACAGGCCCGTGCCCAGGCCGGCGACCATGTGGACCCACAGGGGCGAGTTCATCTGGTTGCCCGTGTTGCGGCCGAAGTGGTTGCGCAGGACCGAGTCGAAGCCGAGCGGCGGCTGGTCCAGGGCGTCGAAGTCGTTGGCGGCCAGCGCGTTGCGCAGCGCCGTGTACTCCGCCCCGTAGGCGGCCATGCCGTCGGTCGTCAGGTGGCACGCCACGCAGTAGCGCGGACCCTCGTTGTTCGCGTCCACGCGGCCGCGGATGGAGTGCGCCATCATCGCGTTGTGCGAGAGCGACGGCGCGGTCACGCCCGAGTCGCTGCCCTTGCCGCTGCGGTCGGAGAACGCGAACGTCTCGGTGGGCTGGCCGCCGAAGCGGTCGCGCCAGCGGAAGAACATCTTCGTGTTGGAGCTGACCTGCGTGACCTTGTTCGAGGAGTCCACGCCCAGCTGGAAGAACACCGGCGACTGGTACACGAAGTCCGCCTCCCGCTCGCGGAAGACGATGCGGTCCCCCGTGATGTTGCTGAAGGTGTTGTTGTTGTTCGTGTACTCGCCCTCGAGGTGGCAGCCCATGCACGTGTTCGTCCACGAGGCGTGGCACGAGGCGCAGTCCATGTTGGTGGCGTGCGTGAACCCGTTGGGCGTCCCGGCGTGGTAGCTCTGCTCGGGGCCGAGCCCGGTGGAGGCCAGACCGTCGTAGGTGCCCATCGCGTAGGAGCCCTTCGGGCTGTACACCGGCTGGCTCGTGAACGGGTTGGTCACCGAGTTGTCGACCACCACGTCGTGGGTCTGCGGCACGAAGTGCTGCGCCCCGGTCAGCTTGCTGTACAGGTAGAAGTGCCCGTCCGCCTCCTTCACGACGTGCGGTAGCGCCTTGCCGGTGGCGTCCGTCGCGAGCTCGCGCGTCACGCCGTCGTGGGCGATGCCCATGACCGTCGGCGCCGTGGCCGAGACCGTGCCGTGGCAGCTCTCGCAGCGGATCGCGACGCCGTGCTCCATGCGGCTGGCCAGGTGCTCGCCGGCCGGGTCGTCCACGTCGCCGCCGTGCAGGTCGTAGCTGCCGTGGCAGTCGATGCAGCCCATGCCCGCCTCGTAGTGTATGTCGGGCGGCGTGTCGTCGCGGCTGTCGTTGTCGTAGTCCTCGTACAGCAGGTACTGGTTGTGGTCGCGCCCGTTGAACTCGTGGTTGCCCACGACCGGGTCGAAGAGCCGCGGGTCGTTCGTCG
>JAUIDW010000375.1 GCA_030428395.1 bacterium
GTGCGCGACGTTGTCGTACGGCGAGTAGCTCTTCATGTACTCGTAATACGTCGGGTCGTTCGGGTTGCCCCACTCCTCGTACTCGATCACCGTCAGCGGGATCGACTCGTCCAGCATGGTCGTCACCACGTCCACGAACGGCACGTGGGCGATCACCGCGTGGAAGAGCTCGGGGCGCATGTTCGCCACCGCGCCCATCAGCAGGCCGCCGGCGCTGCCGCCGCTGATCGCCAGGCGCTCGGGCCGCGTGTAGTCCTGCGCGACCAGGTGCTCGGCGCAGTCGATGAAGTCGGTGAACGTGTTGCGCTTCTTCAGGAACTTGCCGTCCTCGTACCAGCGCCGCCCCATCTCGCCGCCGCCGCGCACGTGCGCGATGGCGATGGCGAAGCCGCGGTCGAGCAACGAGAGACGCGTGGACGAAAAGCGCGCGTCGTAGTTCGAGCCGTAGCTGCCGTAGCCGATCAGCAGCAGCGGCCGCGAGCCGTCGCGCGGGAAGTTCCGCGGGTGCACGATCGAGATCGGCACCTTCGCGCCGTCGCGCGCCGTGGCCCACAAACGCTCGGACTCGTAGTCCTCGGGGTCGTACCCCCCCAGCACCTCGTCCTGCTTCTTCAGCACGCGCGTGCGGGCCTCGAGGTCGTAGTCGAAGACCGAGTCCGGCGTGACCAGGGACTCGTAGCGGAAGCGGAACGTCGCCGTCTCGAACTCGGCGTTCACGCCCGGTCCGGTCGCGTAGGCGGGCTCGGGGAACTCCACGAAGTGCTCGGCCCCGTCCGCCAGGCGCCGCACGCGGAACTGCGGCAGGCCGCCGGAGCGCTCGCTGACGACCAGGTGGTCCGCGAAGGCGTCGACGCCGGTGATCATGGCGTCCTCGCGGTGGCCGATCACCTCCTCCCAGTGCTCGCGCCCCGGGGACGAGATCGGCGTCACCATCAGCTTGAAGTTGGTCGCCCCGTCGGCGTTGGTCACGACGAAGAAGCGGTCGTCGTGGTGCTCGACGTCGTACTCGACGCCCTGCTCGCGGGGCGCGACCACCTGGAACTCGCCCAGCGGGTCGTCGGAGCGCAGGAACCAGTACTCGGACGTGATCTTGCTGCCCATCCCCATCAGCACGTACTCGTCGCTGCGCGTGCTCGACACGCCGCAGTAGAAGCGCTCGTCCGGCTCCTCGTGCACGACGACGTCCGAGGAGGGGTCGGTGCCCAGCCGGTGGCGCATCACGCGGTAGGGCCGGTGCGTCTCGTCCTGGACGGTGTAGAAGACGACGCCGTCGCCGGCCCACGCCAGCGAGTAGGACACGTTCTCGATGCGGTCGGGCAGCATCTCGCCCGTCTCGAGGTCCTTGAAACGCAGCGTGAAGCGCTCGGCCCCGCTCGTGTCGGTCGCGAAGGCGAGCAGCCCGTGGGACGGGCTGACGCGGAACACGCCGACGCGGAAGTACTCCTGGCCCTCGGCCAGGACGTTGTCGTCGAGCAGGACCTCCTCGGGCGCGTCGAGCCCGCCGCGCTTGCGGCAGCGGATCGGGTACGACTTGCCCTCCTCGGTCCGCGAGTAGTACCAGAAGTCGCCCTTCCGGTACGGGACGGACAGGTCGGTCTCCTGGATGCGGGCGACGATCTCCTCGTAGAGCTCCGCCTGCAGCTCGTCGGTGTGCGCCAGCGCCTCCTCGAGGTACGCGTTCTCCGCCTCGAGGTAGGCGATCACGCGCGGGTCCTCGCGGTCGCGCATCCAGTAGTACTCGTCGGTGCGCCGGTCGCCGTGCAGCTCGTGCACCGTCTGGTCGACGGGCGCCATCGGCGGCGGCGAGAGCTGCGCGGCGCGCCGGGGCGCGCCGGCGGCCTCGGGACCGCCGGACGAGGCACAGGCGACGAGGATCAGCGAGAGGACCAGCAGGAGGGCGAGGGCGGTCGGCATGCGCGAGGGGGCCATGGGGATGCTCGGGAAGCGGTGGGCGGGCGGACCCGCGGTCGCGGCCGCGCCCGTCGGACCGGGCCCGGCCGCCCGCGGCGCGGGCGACGGAGTCGCGGGATTCTATGCCGTGGCCCCCGGAGGCGAACGGCGGATCCGCCCGCGCGGCGCCCCGGCCGCCCGGGTTCCGGCGCGGGCGAGCCCGTGCGACCATCCCGGGGTGCCCGAGCTGCCCGACATCGAGGTCTACCTCGACGCCCTGCGCGCGCGCGTGCGGGGCCGCGAGCTCCAGCGCGTCCGGATCGGGAGCCCCTTCGTCCTGCGCTCGGTGGACCCGCCCGTCTCCGCCGCCGAGGGCCGCGCCGTCGCGGACCTGCGCCGCCTGGGCAAGCGCGTGGTCCTCGGCCTCGAGGGCGAGCTGTTCCTCGTGCTCCACCTCATGGTCGCCGGGCGCCTGCGCTGGCGGAAGCCGGGGGCGAAGCTGCCCGGGAGGCGCGGCCTGGCCGCCTTCGACTGGGAGGAGGGGACGCTGCTCCTCACCGAGGAGGGCACGAAGCGCCGGGCATCCCTGCACGTCGTCGCCGGCGAGGAGGCGCTCGCCGCGCACGACCCGGGCGGCCTCGACGTGCTCGCGGCGGACGAGCAGGTGTTCCGCGCGCGCCTGACGGCGCGCAACCACACGGTGAAGCGCGCGCTGACCGACCCGCGCATCCTCGCCGGCATCGGCAACGCGTACTCCGACGAGATCCTGCACCGCGCGCGGCTCTCCCCCCTCAAGTGGACGCAGCGGCTCTCCGACGACGAGCTGTCGCGCCTGCACGCCGCGACGCGGGCGGTGCTGACCGAGTGGACCGAGCGGCTGCGCGCCGAGGTCGGGGAGGGCTTCCCCGAAAAGGTCACCGCCTTCCGCGAGGGCATGGCGGTGCACGGCCGCTTCCGCGAGCCCTGTCCGGACTGCGGCGCCCCGGTGCAGCGCATCGTGCGCGCCGAGAACGAGGTCAACTACTGCGCCGCGTGCCAGACGGGCGGCAAGGTCCTGGCCGACCGCGCGCTGTCCCGCCTGCTGAAGGGCGACTGGCCGCGCACCCTCGAGGAAATGGAGCGCCCGCGACACGGTTGAACCCGTGCGCGGGCGCTGGAGACATCGAGAGAGAGAATCGGGGGAGTGAGGGGCACCACCACCCCCGCGGCGGTGCCCCTCCGCGAAGGCGGCGCCCGGCTCGAGGGAATCGGAGGTGGGCTAGCCGGACCTCCCAGCCCCCCCGGGCCAAGTGGAGATCCAGCCCGCGCCAGTCCGGCGAAGCCGGAGCGACCGCTGCCGCGTACGAAACGGCGCCGGCTCGCCCCCTCGCGGGGTCGCGTCGACGGCGCGTCGTGTCCGAGGGGAGAAAGAGCCCGGCCTCAGGGGCCGACGGTGAAGGCCAGCGCGTCGGTGAGCGAGTCCCCGTACCCCGCCGGGTCGCGCGGATCGCGGAAGCGGTACTGCGCGTACACGGTCTGGTTGAGGGTCAGGAACGGGTCCGCCCCGCTCTGGATGTGCCGGTTGAAGTCGACGTTCACCACGCCGGTGCAGGCGCCGAAGCCGATGTCCTCGGCCAGGCGCGGCGGCCACAGGATCCGCGGCGACTTCACGCAGATCCGCCCGCCGTGGAACGGCGCGTCGGACTTCGCGAACCCGTACATCAGGACCCCGTAGGAGTTCGGGATCAGGTCCGAGGCGAGGACGTTGAAGGGCTCCGGGCTGCTGACGCTCGCTTGCCCGCAAAGGCAGGCCTGCACGAAGGGAACACAGCCCAGTGAACTGCGCTTGCCCTCGCAATAGGTACCCGGACCGGTTCCCTCGAGGTCCTGGCGGCCCAGCGCGGCCCCCGCGAGGAGGGCGGCGACGACGAGGACGAAGGCGGTGCCGAAGAGACTGGACCGCTGCATGCGTCACCTCCTGGATGCATGGCCCGAATCTAGGCGTGCGGCGGCCCGAGTTCCGTCCGCCACGGGGAGTAGCCGCGCCGGGACAACGGCGTAGGCCGCCGCCCCGGAGGGGCCTCAGCGCCCCGGGGCGCGGGACGCCTTGCGGACCCAGCGCTCGAGGTCGCGCGCCGACAGCGGCCCCCCCGCGGCCACGCAGCACGCGTCGGGCCGCAGGTGCGCGCGCGCGGCCCGCTGGACGTCGGCCGCGGTGACGGCGGCGAACTCCGCCAGCAGGTGGTCGACGTGGTCGTCGGGCAGGCCGTGGCGCACGAGGCTCGTGAGGTAGCTCACGCGGCGGGTCGCGCGCTGGAAGCCCAGGGCGTACGAGCCCAGCAGGTAGTCCTTCGCCGCCGCCAGCTCGTCGGCGGGCACGGGCTCGTCGCGCATGCGGCGCATCTCGTCCAGGAAGCCCTCGATCGCCGTCGGCACGTGCTCGGGCGAGGTCCCGATGTAGGCGCTGAACACGCCCGGCGTCACGCCCGCGGAGGCGGAGATGTTCGCGTGGACGGTGTAGGCCAGGCCCAGCTCCTCGCGCAGCCGCCGCGACAGCCGGTCGTTCAGCCCGGGCCCCGTGCCCAGCACGTGGTCCATCACGATCAGCGTCGCGAAGTCCGGGTCGCGCCGGCGGATCCCGAGGTGACCCAGGTACACGTGCACCTGCTGGCGCTCGGCGCGGAACACCGCCGTGCGGAGGCCGGGCCGCGGCCAGCTCTCGTCCACCGGCCCCAGGACCGCGCGGCGCTTCCAGCCCGCGAGGCGGCGGTCCAGATACCGCTCGATCTGCCGCGGGTCGACGTCGCCGCACACCGCAAAGGTCGTGCGCGCGGGGCCCCAGTGCTTGCGGTGGTGGGCGACGAGGTGCCGCCGCTCGATGCTCGAGACCGACTCGACCGTGCCGTTGACCGGGCGCCCGAGCCAGTGGTCGCCGTAGACCAGCCGCCGGAACAGCCGGCTCGTCTGGATGCGCGGGTCGGCGCGGTCGATGGTCAGCCGGTCGACCAGGCGGCGGCGCTGGCGCTCGACCGGGGCGCGCGGGTAGCTGGGCTCCAGCAGCAGCTCCGTCATCAGGTCGAGCAGCAGCTTCCAGTCGTCGCCCGCGATGGTCCCCGACAGGCCCGTGGAGTCGCCGTGGACCTGCCCGCCGGCGGGCTCGAGCAGCGCGGCGATCTCCTGCTCGTCGTGCCGGCGCGTGCCCTGGTCGGCCAGCGCGCCGGTCAGGTAGGCGGTCCCGGCGCGGTCGGGCGGGTCGAGCGAGTGGCCGCCGCGGACGTGGACCTGCACGGCCGTGACCGGCGCGCCCGCGCGCGGCGACACGACGAGGCGCGCGCCG
>JAUIDW010000376.1 GCA_030428395.1 bacterium
CGGCGTCGGCCGCCGCGGCGGGGCCGGGCGCGGCGGACGCGTCGGGTGGCGCGCCGCGGCAGGCCGCCGCGAGCGCGGCGAGGGCGAGGAGGAGGATCGGCGCGCGCACCACGGCGGGAGGATAGCGCACGGCGGCGCGCGGACGCCCCCGGAGATCGCGCGGGGCCGCCGCGCGCGTTGAGGCCCGCCGGGGGACATGCGAAGCTCGCTGGGTGGAGCCGCGTCCCGCCCCGAGCCCCCCCGGATTCGACGAACCCGGTTCCGACGAGTCCGGTTCCGACGGAACCGCCGGGGCGCCGACCCCGCCCGGCGGGCGCTTCGCCCTGGCCTCGGCCGCGTTCTTCGCGCTCGCGTCGGTCGCGGCGACCTGGCCGCTCGCCGCGCGCCCCGGCGCGCTGTTCTCGAGCCGCCAGGACGCCTACCTCAACCTCTGGAACCTCGACTGGGTGTCGCGGGCCGTCCTCGGCGACGCCCCGCTGCTGCGCACGGACCGGCTGCTGCACCCCGTCGGGCTGGGGCTCGAGAGCCAGCCGCTCTCCCTGTTGCAGACGGTCGCCGCGGCCCCGCTGACCGCGTCCGCGGGGCCGGAGGTCGCGTTCTCGGTGCTCGCGGTGCTGTCGTTCGCGCTCGCCGGCTGGGCCGCCTGCCTGTGGGCCGCGCGGGCCACGGGCGACGGCCTGGCGGGCCTCGTGGCGGGCGCGGTCTTCGCCTTCGCGCCGCTGCACTGGGTGTACCTGCCGCAGCTCAACCTCGCGGCGACCGGGTTCGTGCCGCTCTGGTTCCTGGCCGCGCTCGCGCTGCGCCGGCGCACGTCGCCGGCGCGCGGCGCGCTGGCCGGCGTGGCGCTCGCGCTGGCGGGCCTGTCGTCGTGGTACTACGGCCTCGCCGTCGGGCTGGCGGCGGCCGGCGAGACGGTCCTGCGCCTGGCGCGCTGCCCCGCTCCGGAGCGGCGCGCCCGCCTCGTCGCGTGGACGGCGCACTGGGTTGTCGCGGCCGCGCTGCTCGCCCCGCTCGTCGGGTCGCTGCTGCCCGCCTTCGCCGGCGCTCCGGCGTCCTGGGGGACCGAGCGCGAGGGCCTGGCGCCCTTCGTCCCCGACTTCCGCGGGACGGGCGTCGGCGTCGCCCTGCCGGCGCTCGTCGGGTGGGGCGCGCTGCTGCTCGCCGCCGCGGGCCTCGTCGCGCCCGGGGTCGCGCGCGCGACCGCGCCGCGCGGCCTGCGGACCGGCCTGGGGCTGGTGGCGCTCGTCTTCGGGGTGCTGTCCTTCGGCAGCGCGCTCGAGCTCGGCGGCGTGCGCGTCCCGCTGCCCTACGCCGCGGTCGCGGAGCTGCCCGTGCTGCGCTCGGCGCGCTATCCCGACCGCTTCTTCGTCGTGGCGCTGCTGGCCGTCGCCGGGCTCGCGGGCCTGGGCGCCGCGGACCTGCGCCGGCGGCTGTCCGGACCGGCCGCGCGGATCGCGGGCGCGGCCCTCGTGCTGCTGCCGCTGGCGGAGGCCTGGCCGGGTATGGTGAGGCTGGAGCCGAGCGCCCCCGACCTGCCGTTCCCCGCCGGCGCCGCCGCGGGCGCGGTGCTGCACGTGCCGACCACGCTGCGCAACCTCGACGGCGAAGCGATGCTGTACCAGACCCGACACGGACGCCCGATCGCCGGCGGCTACCGCACGCGCGGCCGCGACGCGCTCGAGGACGAGCGCCGCGCGGACGCCGCCGTCGGTCCGGCCTTCCTGCGCCGGCCGCCCGAGCTCGGCGCGGACTGGGTGGCGGCGCTGCGCGCGTCCGGCTTCGCCTGGGTGGCGCTGCAGCGCCGCGCGTGGATCGAGGGCGCGCCCGGCGCGCCGTCCGCCCCGAGCGTCGTCGGCCCGTTCGCCCTGGACGGCGGCCGCGAGCTCCTGCGGCGGCGGCTCTGGCCGCACTACCCGCTGCACGACCGCCTGCCGGAGAGCGAGGCCGCCTGGCGCCCCGCGCTCGAGGAGCTGCTGGGCCCGCCGCGCGGGTCGTCGGACACGTACCTGCTGTTCGAGGTGCCCGCGCGATGAGCGACGCCGCCGCGGGCGCCGCCCGCAACCCCCTGGCGCGCGACGTGGCCGTCGGCGCGCTGCTCGGCCTGGTCGCCGGCGCCCTCGTCGGGCTCGACGACGCCGTGCGCGTCGAGCGCTGGCTCGCCCAGGGCCTGCGCTGGCTCGTGGCCGAGCGCGTGGCGGCGGACGCGCTGCGCGGCGCCGTGCTGGGCGGGTCCGCGGGCCTCGTCTCCGCGCTGGTGTCCGGCCGCGCGCGCGTCGCCGTGCAGCTCGTCGCCTGGACGCTGGCCGCGGCCGTCGCGGCGCTCGCCTGGGCCTACCTCGGGGGAGGCTGGGACCCGCCGGGGACCGGGGGAGGCGCCGCGGGCGTCGCCCGCCTCGCCGGCGCGGCGCTGGCGGTGGGCGCGGTGGCGGCGCTGGCCGCGCGCGTCCTGACGAGGTTCGTGCCCCGGGCGGCGCTCGCGGGCGCGCTGACGCTCGGCCTGGTCGCCGCCTTCTCCGCCCCGGCGCTGCGCCCGGCTCCCGCGGGGCCCAGCCTGCTGCTGATCTCGGTCGACACGCTGCGCGCGGACCGGCTGGGCTGCTACGGCCACGCGGCCGCGCGCACGCCGAACGTCGACGGGCTGGCCGACGCCGGCCGGCTGTGGGAGACGGTCATCGCGACCGCGCCGATCACGCTGCCCTCGATGTCCACGCTGATGACGGGCCTGGACCCGCAGCAGCACGGCGTGCGCTACAACGGCTTCTTCAGCCTGCGGCGCGACGCGCTGACGCTGGGAGAGCTGCTGGCCGACCGCGGCTACGACACCGCCGCGGTCGTCGGCAACTTCGTGCTGACGAAGCCGTTCCGGATCGACCAGGGCTTCGCCCACTTCGACGACCGCATGACGCAGCCCATGCGCCACGGCGACGACGTGGACGACGGAAATGGAGGCGACGAGGGCGCTGGCGGCGACCGGGCGGACGCCCCCGGCCGCGCGGACACCTGGTGGAACCGGCAGCTCCTGACCGGCAACGGGCAGCGCCTCGCCGACGAGGTCACCGACGCCGCCGTCGCCTGGCTGGAGGGCGCGGGCGACCGCCCGTTCTTCCTGTGGGTGCACTACATGGACCCGCACATGCCCTACGACCCGCCGGAGGGGTTCACCGACCTGGCCGACCCGTACGACGGCGAGGTGGCCTTCACCGACGCCCAGATCGGGCGGCTCCTGGCCGCGCTCGAGCGCACGGCGCCGCCCGACACCGTGGTCGCCTTCGTCGCCGACCACGGCGAGGTCCTGCCCGGCGAGCGCCGCGGCGGGAAGGGGCACGTGCGCTTCCTGTTCGACGACACGGTCCGCGTGCCGTTCCTCGTGCGCGCGCCGGGACGCGTGCCCGCCGGCGAGCGCGTCGCCCGTCCGCTGCGCGCGCGGGCGGTGCCGGGGCTCCTGCTCGACGTGCTCGGGGTGCCGGTCCCGGCGGGCTTCGCGCGGCCGATGGAGGGCGGCGAAAGTGGCGAGGACGGCTGGTACGCCTACGCGGAGTCGTTCCAGCCCGTGATCAGCGAGAAGGGCGAGGCGCTGCGCATGGTGCGCGACGGCCGCTGGAAGCTGCTGCGCGGGCGCGACGGAACGCTCGAGCTCTTCGACCTCCAGGACGACCCCGGCGAGCGCCGCGACCGCGCGGCGGAGTTCCCCGCGGAGGTCGCGCGGCTCGCGGAGCTGCTCGCGCGCGAGGACGACGGGAGCGTGGCCGTGGGCGAGGTCGACGCGAACCTGCGCGGCATGCTGCAGGAGCTCGGCTACGTGGACGCGGACGACGGCGACGACGAGGACGCGCCGTGAGCGCGCCCGGGCGCCTCCGCCGGTGGCGCGTGGCGCTGGTCCTCGCGGCGCTCGCCGCCGCGCCCGCGGCCCAGGACGCGGCGGCCGTGGGCCAGGACGCGCCCGGGGTCGCGCGCGAGTGGCCGCCCTTCCTGGAGGAGCCGGTGTTCCCCGACGCGCGCGGCCCGCACGCGCTGGTCGTGCTGCCCGACGGGCGCCCGGTGGTCGTGTACCAGACGACCGGCCGCCGCGTGGCGCTCGCGACGACGCGCAACGCGGGGCGCACGTGGGTGCTCTCCTTCGTCGACCGCAACCGCCGGCGCGGCGCGTGGATCGACGCGGCGGTGACCGCCGACGGCGCGCTGCTCGTCGCCTACGCGGACGAGGAGGCCCGCGCGCTGCGCTTCGGGCGCTCGCGCGAGGGCGGCGAGGGCTTCGACCTGTTCCGCGAGCTCGACCCCGAGGGCCTGCCGGGCGCGTTCTGCTCCGTGCTGGCGCCCGGCGGGGACCGCGTGGCCGTGGCGCACTACGACGGGGCGGCGCACGCGCTCGAGGTCGCGCGGTCGGACGACCTCGGCGAGACGTGGGAGACCGTCGTGGTCGACGACGTGGGTGACCCCGGGCGCTGGTGCCGGCTGGTCGCGCTCGACGCGGACCGCTGGGTCGTGCTGTATCGCGACGACGACACGCGCACGCTGCGCGCGGCGCGCTCGGACGACGCCGGGCGCACGTGGCGCCGCGGCGTGGTCGACCCGGAGCCGGGCAGCGGGGCGTACCTCGACGCGGCGGCGGCGGGCGGCGAGCTGGTCGCCGTGTACCGCGACTACGCCGGCGGGCGCGCGCGGCGGGCGCGCAGCACCGACGGCGGCGCCACGTGGACGCTGGACACCCTGGTCGAGGCGGAGCCGGCGCCGGCCTGGAGCGCGCTGGCGGACGGCGCGGACGCGGTGTTCGCGGCGAGCTGCGGCGCGGCGGCGGAGGGCGTCCGCCTGCTCGCCTGGGAGCCCGGCGGCGAGACGCGCGCGTGGACGCGCCTGCGACCCGAGGCGACCGTCGGTCCGGTCCGGCTCGCGGTGCACGGCGACGCGGTGTGGCTCAGCCTGCACGACCCCGACGCCGGCACGATCGAGCTCCGGCGCGTGGCGGGCTCGTAGGTCGGTCGCGCGCCCGAGCTCGGGCTCTGGCTCGTGAGCGGCGGGAGCCGGCGCGGCCTCGCTCCCGACCGGCCCGCCGATAGACTGGGCCGCCCCCATGCCCGAGCAACCCCCCCGCGTGCCGGCGAAGACGCTGCTCGCCGTCTTCCTGGTCGGCTTCTCGATCCTCTCGCTCGAGGTCGGCCTGACGCGGGTGTTCTCGG
>JAUIDW010000377.1 GCA_030428395.1 bacterium
ACAGCAAGCTCGCGCGGATGACCTGGAATCCGCTCTTCCCGATCAACCACACCGAGGCCATGGCCCGGGACCTGATGGGCCGGCTGCGGCGGGAGTCGTGGCTGGTCAGCAAGAAGAAGCGCTACCTGAACATGGGACTCGCCGTCTTCATGGCGTACCGCAACTTCGTGCGGCGGCGCTTCAACTGGGACGCGAAGTCGCCGGCTCAGCTGCTGGGCCTGACCTCACGGCGGCTGGGGTGGGGGCAGCTGCTGACCTGGCGGCAAGACTGGCGGGGTCGGAGCTTGCACCCGTGCTGGCACGCGGCGGGCGCGGTGCGTTCGTCAGGAGTGTCCTAACCTGCACGCGGAAGAGAGCCCAACGAATGGCCCCCTTCCGCGCGTCCACACGGAAGCAAGTCAGTTCAGAAGAGCTCCAGCTCGACGACCTCCGAGCGCGCGAAGCCGCCCGGGACACCCCGGTCGACGACCCACCACTGCGCGTGCAGCACGAGGCCGGCGACGGTCGGGCGGTCGGGCAGCTCCAGGTGCCACGTCTGGTAGCCCGCGCCCGCGCCGGTGCCGTTCAGGACGACCGATCCCAGCAGGGACCGCCGCGCCGCGGCGACGGGCACGACGCCGGCGGGCGCCGGACCGGCCGGCACCGCCCCCGGCCCGCCGAGCAGCAGCAGCGCGCGCGCCCCGCCGAGGCCGCCGGCCACGCCGAGCTTGAACCCCGGCGCGCCCAGCCGCGGCGGCTGGAGCGCGAGCATGCGCGGGGCGACCCCCCCGGTGCCCGCGACCGCGCCGCCGAGCAGGCGCGGGTTGGGGAACCCGGCCTCGGAGCGCAGCGTCGGGCGGTCGAACGGCGGCAGCTCGTTCGCCACGCGCGGGTCGGTAAGGCCGCCGGAGAGGAACGCGACCAGGTTGTTGCGCGCCTGGGGCGGCAGGCCCAGCGGGACGATCAGCGGGTCGCGGTTCACCGGGAACCCGCCGCCGCCGTTGTAGAAGTTGACGACCTGGTTCAGCGTCGCGAACTGCCCGTTGTGCATGAAGCGCGGCCGCAGGCCGACGTTGCGCAGGCTGGGCGTCTTGAAGCGGCCCAGGTCCGCGCCCTGGCCGGTCACCGCCTGGCGCCCGACGTCCTCGGCGGGCGGGCGCACGCCGAGGTTGTGGAAGGCGAAGTCGGTCCCCATCGGCAGCGTGTGGCACAGGTTGCAGCGCCCCGGGCCGTTGAACACGTTGCGCCCCTGCTGCTGCTGCGGCGTCAGCGTCCCGAGGTCGAACGGCGTCTGGTCGGGCACGAGCGTGCGCTGGTACGTCGCCAGCGCGAAGGCGATGCGCTCGGCGGTGATGTCCGGCGTGCCGAAGGCCGCCTCGAACAGGTCGGGGTACGTCGGGTCGGCCATCCGGGCGGCCACGACGTCCGGCGGCAGATTGGTCGCCATGCCGAGCGGCTGGACGACCTCGAGCTTGGCCGTGATCTCCGACCAGTCCCGGCCGGCGTGGGCCATCTCGACGTCGCTGACGGGCGGGGCGACGGCCTGGCTCTCGAGCGCCCCCCCGGCGGGGATGCTGACGCCGCCGCTCTCGGGGTCGACGAAGGTCGAGGACGCGCGGCCGTCCCAGAACAGCTCCGGCGCGTACTGCGCCATGATGAAGCTCGGCGAGGCGCGGTCGGTCACCTGCGGATCCAGGTCGAACAGGGCGCTCGGCTCGTAGTCGTCGCCGGCGTCGGCGTGGACGACACCGGGCGAGCCGCGCACGTCGTCGGGAGAGCCGAACAGCCCGTCGGCGCCGGGGTGCACCGACCCCGGCAGCACGGTCCTGGGGTCGCCCCCGTCGGCCGCGGGGAAGTGGCAGGTGCCGCAGGCGACGCGGTTGTCGCTGGAGAGCTGCTCGTCCCAGAAGAGCATCTTCCCCAGGACGGCCTTCTGGGCGGTGATCGGGTTCTGCGGCGGAGCGGGGGGCGGGGGGAGCTGGGCGGCGGAGGGGGCTGCGAGCAGGGCAGTGACCGCGAGGACGGTCCCCGCGCGGGAAGGCACGGAAGGCGACAGGGGCATGGGGGCCTCGGAGGGTTGGGACGGCGGCTGGCTCCGTTCGAACCCCCGACGGCGCGGTCGGTTCCGGCCCGTCCGGGATTCTCCCCTCGAGGCCCGCGGCACGGCTCTCCGGACGGCGGCGCGGGCTCCGGCGCGCTGCCGCGGATGCCCGACAACCCCCTTCCGTCCCCCCGCGCAGCCGCTAGGATCCCCGGGTCCGCACGGCCCCGCCGTCCCCGCCGCGAGCCCCCCCGCATGAACTTCTTCTGCCGCCTCTTCGGCCACACCTGGGTGCCCCACGCCGAGGACCCGGTGATCCGCTGGAACACCGACAAGAAGGGCCTCGTCCTGAACCCGACCGTGAAGGGCGAGCCGCGGTTCTACGAGCGCTGCGCCCGCTGCCAGACCACGCGCGAGTGGAAGCGCCCCGAGCGCTCCACCGCCTCCTGACGCACCCCGCCGCGCGCGGCCGGCGTCCGCCCGTGCCCGTCCAGGGCGTGGCTCCCCCCGGCGCGTCCCGCCGGCCTGCCCGCGGCGACTAACGGGCCTCCGCCCACGCCGCGCGGATCACCGCGCGCAGCCGGGGCGTGTCCTGCTGGAAGTTCTCGCCGGGCGCGGGCCCGACGAACCACTTCCACAGGAAGGCGCCCCGCAGCCAGGCCCGCTCGCGCCCCAGCACGTCGAGCGCCACGCCCAGGCAGCGCGCCTGGAGCTCGCTCGCCCGCGCGCGCTCGTCGGCCGTGGCGGAGCGGTGGCTCCACGGCTCGCGCGCCGCGTCGAGGGCGCAGTTGTAGCCCAGCTCGGTCAGCACGACCGGCTTGCCCGTGCGCTCGTGGAGCTCGCGCAGCGGCTCGAGCACGCGGTCCCAGCCCGCCAGCAACTCGTCCCGCCCGGGGTCCTCGTCCGTGCTGAGCGGGAAGTACCCCTGCACCCCCACCCCGTCGAGCGCGTCCCAGAACCCGACGCGCGCGTAGCCGTCCCAGTTCGCGGCGTACGTCAGGCGCGCCTCCGTCACGGCGCGGACGCGCTCGACGAGGGCGCGCCACTGTGCCTCGTCCCCCGCCAGGCGGTCCAGCTCGGTGCCGACCACGAAGGCGTCCGCCTCGCTCGCGAGCTCCGCCAGGTCGACGATCCAGTCCCCGTACTGCTCCCAGAAACGCGCGCGGTCCTCCGGATCGGGGAAGTCGACGTCGCCGCGCCAGGAGAAGCCGCTGCCCCAGTAGCCCAGGTGCGGCTTGATCAGGATCGACAGCCCGCGCGCGCGCGCCTCGCGGATCGGGCGCAGCACGTGCTCGTCGCCGCCGTGCTCGCCGGTCCAGCGCCGGATCGTCCCGTCCTGCCGCACGCCCGCGTAGGGGTGGATGGCCACCCAGTTCACGCCGAGGTCGGCCAGCTCGTCGAGCTCGGTCCCGAACCCGTCGGTGGCCCACTCGCGCCCCGCCGTCTGGGTCGAGATGGTCATGCCGCGCACCCACAGCGAGCCCCCGGGGTCGGGGGCCGCGCCGGCGGCGAGGGCGAGCGTCAGCCAGAGTCGGGCGGGCACGCCCCATTCCTAGCCGGAGAGGCGCGGGCGGTCCATCCGCGGAGCGCGACCACCGGCCGGAACGACGACGCGGGCCCCCGCCGAGGTCGTCGGCGGGGGCCCGCGCTGCGGCCGGACGACGGGGCCCGGCCCGGGGCTCAGCCCTCGATCGGAACGGTGCGCGCCACGGCCTCGGCCCTCCGGGGCAGCGTGACCGTCAGGCGGCCGAGCTCGACCGAGGCGCGGATGCCCTCGGCGTCGACGCCCTCGCCCACGCGGAAGCTCGCGCGGAACGTGCGGGGCCCGAACTCGGCCCGGCGCAGGCCCTCGAGCGGCGTCGGGCGGGTCGTGCCCTCGACGGTGAGGCTGTGGTCCTCGTAGCGCACGGAGACGTCCTCGCGCGCGACGCCCGGCAGGTCCACGACGACGCGGTACGCGTCGGCGTCCTCGTGCAGCGCGCTGCGCGGGCGCACGACGGGCAGCTCGGCCCGGGGGGTGGTGACCTCGGGGGTGACGGTGGTGTTCATGCCAGCTTGCTCCTGGGTCAGTTGGCCTCGGGGATCTGGATCGGGATCTGGCGCGGACGCAGCTCGGGGGCCTTCGGCACGGACACCGTCAGGATCCCGTTGGCGAGGCGCGCCTCGAGGCCCTCGGCGTCGATGGCCTCGCGGAAGCGGACGGCGCGCTCGAAGCGGCGCTCCTCGTCCGTCGTGTCGTCGTCGCGGGCCGGCCAGGTGCCGCGCACCCGGACCACGTCGCCGCGGACGGTCACCTCGAGGTCCTTCTGCTCGATCCCGGGGACCTCGAGCTCGAGCACGGCCACGGAGTCGGTCTCGCCGACGTTCATCGCGGGCACCTCGGCCGCCGTGTGCTTGTTGCCGACGGAGAAACCCGGCCACGCGCTGAAGAGCTGCGCGAAGGTGCGATCCAGGTCGCTCCAGGGGTTGAGGGTGAAGAGGTCGTTCATCTGCCTGACCATGGTTGCTCCATGTCGTTGGGCCCCTCGCGGGGCGTTCGACCCCTGGAGAGCAACGGCCGTGCCGGACCCTGCCGAACTCGTCGGGCGCTCCCAAGCCCTTGGAAGACAATGACGTACGCGCGCGGTCGGCCAGCGACGGCCCGGGCGTCCGCGGCGGCCCGCCTGCCGCCATGGCATCCTGGTGCCATCGTGGCAGGTCGACCCACGCTCCCCGCGGGCTCAGGTCGCCCCGGCGGGCTCCGGGAGGAGCGCCCGGACCATCCAGCCGCCGGCGGCCAGCCCGACCGCGAGCACGGCGCCGGCGGCGAGCCAGGGGCGGCCCGCCCCGAGCAGCTCGGGGAGGTGCACGGCGAGCATCGCCAGGACGGCCGGCACGGCCAGGGCGAGCTGCCCGCGCGCGCGCCGCCGGGCCTGCGCCGGCGTCGGGCGCCCGACCAGCGCCGCCAGGGCCATGCACGTTCCGAGGTAGGCGCCGAGGTGCACCCAGGCGGCGCGGGCGGAGAGCCCGAGCGCCTCCAGCCCGAGCAGGAGCGCCACGCCGACGGCACCCGCCACCGCCAGCGCGACCGCCTGCGGGACGCGCCGGCCGACGAACTGCTGCAGACCGGCCGCGCCCACGACCGCCGCC
>JAUIDW010000020.1 GCA_030428395.1 bacterium
GCGCGCCCCTCGGGGTGCAGCAGGTGGATGTCGACGTCGCTGCCCTCCTGATCGGTCTCGTCGCCGTCGCCGGGCGTGTGCCACACGAGCTGCACGTGCAGGTCTTCGTTCGGCGTGGCGACGATGCGCACGCGGGCGCCGCGCGCGGGGCCGCGTCCGCGTCGTCGAGGGCGACCGGCGCGGGCAGCGCCAGGCGGCCGCCGAGCGGCTGCAGGTCGAGCGCGACCTGCAGCGTGGCCGTCAACAGGCCGCCGAGCACCGCGGCCTTCCAGGCGCGCTCGGGCCAGCGCGCGCCGGGCGCCGCGCGGCGCGTCAGCAGGCGCGCCGCGCCGAGCAGCAGCGTGCCGTGCAGCGCATAGGTGAGCAGCCACGCGACCAGCGCCCCGGGCACGAGGCGCTCCAGGAGCTCATGCATCGCCGCGCTCCCCGGGCTCGGCCCCGTCGGCGTCGCGCGCGCCCGCCTCGGCGGAGCGCCGCTCGATCAGCTCGCGCAGCCGCGCGACCTCGTCCGCGTCGATGGACTGCTCCTCGAGCAGGTGGCTGACCAGCGCGGTCACGTCGCCCGAGAAGAGCCGGTCGGTCAGCTCGGCCACCATCGTCCGGTGCACCTGCGGCTCGGTGACGGTGGGCCGGTAGACGAAGAGGCGGCCGTCGGCGCGGTGCGCGACGACGCCCTTCTTCTCCATCTTCTTGAGCATGGTGGCGATGGTCGTCGGCGCTCGCTCGCGCTCGTCGGCGAGGGCGTCGCGCACCTCGCTGACCGTCGCCTCCCCGCGGCTCCAGAGGACGCGCATGATCGCGTACTGCAGCTCGCCGAGGTGGTGGGAGGGGTTCATGGGGGTCCTGGGCATTCGACTACCGCGGTAGTACGACTACGGTAGTCCCGGGTTGTCGCGCGGCCCGGACTTTCTGCCGGGGACGACCCAAGTCCCTTGATGGAAATAACTTGGGAGTACGCCCTAGCGCGCCAGCAAGTGCCCGACGCGGCCCAGGCTGCCCGGACCCGCAGCGGGAGGCGGGGCGGACGCCCGGCCGAAGCCCCCCGCCGGGTCGACGCCCGCGGCCAGCTCGACGCTCGCCCCCGCCGGCGCCGCGGGGCCCGTGCCCGCCCCGGGGTCCGCGGGGGTCGCCAGGCCGAGCCAGGCCGCCAGGAAGCCGGCGGCGAAGCCCGCGGCGGCCAGGCTCCAGGCGGGCGCCCTCCCCCACCGCGGCCGCGCCGCGCCGACGATCTCGGCGGCGGGCGTGCTCCAGGGTCCCGCGGGGACCGGCGCCTCCGGGGGCGCGGCGCCCGCGAGCCGGCCGAGCCCGCGCTCGAGCTCGTCGGCGAAGGCGCGGCAGGCGTCGCAGCTCTCCAGGTGCGCCTCGAGCGCGCGCGCCTCCGCGGGCTCGAGCTCTCCGTACAGGCGCAGGGCCAGTTCCTCGCGGTGCGTCTCGCAGCTCATGCTTCGCTCCCCGGCTCGAGGTCGCTCCCCAGCGACGCCTGCAGCCGGAGGCAGGCGCGCGCGAACTGCGTCTTGGCGGTCGAGGTCGACACCCCCAGCACCGCGGCGACCTCGCGCAGCGAGAGGCCGCCGTCGTGGCGCAGGGAGAACACGGTGCGCTGGCCGTCGGGCAGCCGCGCCAGCGCGGCCTCGAGCCGGTGGAACAGCTCGCGGTCGGCGGCGTCGCGCCAGGCGCCGGGCGCGGCCCCGGTTCCGCGCTTGCCCGGCGCAGGCGTCGCGCCGGTCGCTCGCGCCGGGCCGGGCGCGACGGTCGAGACGGTTCCATCGGGCCCATCGGGCGCGCGCCGGCGCCGCAGGTCGATCGCGGCGCTGACCGCGGCGCGCCGCAGCCAGGCGAGCGGCCGGTCCGGCCAGGGCTCGGCGCGCTCGACGCGGCGCCACAGCCGCAGGAAGGCCTCCTGCGCGGCGTCGCGCCCGAGGTGCTCCTCGCGCAGGATCGAGCGGCAGATGCGCAGCACCGCGCCGTGGTGCTCGGCGACCAGCCGGTCGAAGCGCTCCGCGGCGGCGCTCATTCCGCGACCGCCACCACCCGCAGCACGCGGTCCGCGCCGCGCAGCGCCTGGCCCTCGACCTCCCACACCGCGGCGCCGTCCTCCAGGCGCTGCCAGTTGCCCGCCACGACGCGCCCGGGCAGCCGCACGACCACGCGCAGGCGCTCGTCGCCGAGGTCGTCGGTGTGGTCGTAGGCGGTGAAGCTCCACTCGAGCCGGGCGAGCACGCCGTGCAGCACCTCGGACGGCACGTGCGCGTTCGCGAGGCCGTCGGCCAGCGCGCCGCGCAGGGCGTCGCGCCAGCTCCGCTCGAGGGCCTCGAACGCCTCCGCGGTCCCTCCGCCGCCCTCCGACGCGGCCCCTTCCTCGCCCGGGCGCTCCGCGTCGCACGCGCGGCGCAGCAGGTCGGTCAGCGCCCCGGCGTCCAGGGCGCGACCCGCGCGCGCGGTGCCGTCGGCGACGATCTGCTCGAAGGTCGCGAGCGGCAGCATCGCGGGTCCGTCGACGTACTGCGCCGCGAGGGCGTCGCGCAGGAAGCCCTCGGCGTACTCCGCCGCGCGCGCGGTGAAGCGCGACGCGACGTCCGCGAGCTGCGCGTCGGTCGCAGCGGCGGGGTCGTCGAGCAGCCCCTCGGGCAGCTCGTCCACGACGTCGTCGTACAGCCGCTCGCCGACGTGCCGGCGGCCGTGCAGCGTGCGCTCGAACACGTAGACCGCACGCCCGCCGCGACGCTCGACCGCGAGGCTCGCCGAGCGCGTCAGGTACGCGTCCGCGTAGGGCTCGCCGGCGGGCGCGTACGTGGTCGGCAGCGCGTCGACCGAGGGGAAGCGCGCGGTGACGGCGAGCTCGACCTGCTCCCCGGCGCCGAACAGGGTGCGCGCGCGCTCGCGCCGCCCGGGCCCGGCCACGCCGACGCCGTCCACCCAGCGGCGCGTGTCCGCGTCGGCGGCGCGCCACGGGCCGTCGAGGGGCACGGGCCAGCCGTCGGCGAGGTCCTCGACGTGCCCGTCGGCGCGCACGGTCACCTCGACGGAGCCGTCGGCGGCGACCTCGATGCGCTCCTCCTGCTCGACGCAGGCGGCGAGCAGGGGCAGCGCCGCCAGGGCGAGTGCGCGGGTCCGGGAGAGCGGGCGGAGCGGCTTGCGGACGGTGCGGGATTCCATGGCTTCCTCCGGGGCTCGGCGTCGCGCTCCCGGGCGGGGAGCTCGACCCATGGACGCGCGGCGGCGCGGATCGGACGACGGCGATCCTGCAGGAATCCGCGGAGCGCCGCCCGGACCGCCGCGCGGGGCGGCCAGAATGCCGCCCGTGAGCCGCCCCCGCCGGAGCCCCTCGCTCGCCGCCCTCGGGCTGGCGCTGGCGCTGGCCGCCTGCTCCCAGGAGGCGCCGCCGCCGCCCGGCGCCGCCGCGGCGCGCCCCGCCGGGTCGGCGGACGCGACGGGCGACCCGGGGACGAACGCCGCGCTCGCCGGGGTGCGCGCGCTGGGCTACGCCGGCGACCTGGACGCCGCCGCGGAGGCGCTCGGGCGCGCGCGCGCCGACGGCGCCCCGCCGGCGCAGGTGGCGCTGGTCGAGAGCGAGCTCGCGCGGCTGGCCGACGACGCCGACGGCGCCGTCGCCGCGGCCGAGCGCGCGGTCGAGCTGGCGCCGGACTCCGGCGCCGCGCACCACGCCCTGGCGCGCGCGCTGACGCTGCGCATGCGCGGCGGGATGCTCGCGGCCATGGGCAGCCTGCCCGCCTTCAAGCGCGCGCTGCGCCGCGCGCTCGAGCTGGACCCTTCGAACGTCGACGCGCACGCGGACTGGATCGGGTTCCTGGCGCTCGTCCCGGGCGTGGCCGGCGGCGACAGGGACCGCGCCCTGGAGCTGGCGCGCGAACTGCAGGCGCTCGACGAGCGCCGCGGGCTGGTCCTGACGAGCTTCGTGCAGAGCCTGCGCGAGGAGCCCGGCGACGCGCTGGCCACGCTCGACGTCGCCGCCGAGCGCTTCCCCGACGACGCGGAGGTGCACGCCACGCGCGGCATGATCCTGGCGAGCGAGGAGCGCCTGGACGAGGCGCGCGAGGCGTTCGAGGCGGCGCTCGCGGGCGCGCGCGACCGGCACCACTACCAGGCGCTGTACCAGCTCGCGAAGCTGCGCATCGAGGCGGGCGTCGAGCTGGAGGAGGCCCTGGCCGCCATGCGGCGCTACGCGGACGAGGCGCCGCTCGCCGACCTGCTGCCGCCGCGGGCGGGCGCCCACTGGCGCGCCGGGCAGGCCCTGGTCGGCCTGGGACGGACCGACGAGGCCCGCGCGGCCTTCGAGCGCGCGCTGGAGCTCCAGCCCGGCTTCGAGCAGGCGCGCGAGGACCTCGAGGCGCTCGGGGACTGACCGCGCGCGAAGCGTGCGGCACGCGGCGGCGCCGCCCCCTACCATGGGGCCGGTCCGCATCCGCGGGGCCGGCCCGATCATCACGGTCCGGCCCGAGACGGGCCGGACCGAGCGCCATGGCCCGCCGCAGCCTCGCCCCCCTGCTCGTCGCCCTCCCGCTGGTCGCGGCCGCGGTCGTCGTCGCGCTGTGGCTGCTGCTGGGCGGCGAGGGCGAGGCGCCCGCGCTGCCGGGCGCGGTCGGGCCCGCGCCGGCCGCCGCCGACGACGCGCCGGTCGCGGCCGCGGACCTCGAGTCCCCCGACGAGCCGCCGGAGCCCGCGGCGCCGCGCGCCGCGGCACGCGTCGAGACCACGAGCGCGGACGGCGTCGAGGCGTCCTTCGACCTGCGCGGCGCGCGCTGGGTCGAGGGCCGCGTGGTCGTCCCAGCCGGGGCGCCGGCGGACGACACGCTGACGGTCGTGGCGCTGGGCGAGAACCGCGCGCGCATCGACGAGCACGGCATGTTCGCGATCGAGCTCGGCGCGAACGGGCAGCGCAGCTGGCAGCAGCGCGAGGAGCTCGCGCGCGCGCCCGTCGCCGCGGACGGGTCGTTCCGCCTGCCGTTCCGCCCGGGCCCGGAGGGCGACGGCAGCACCGAGGCGGCGCTGGTCGACGTCGACGGCCGCTACCTCTACCTCGACGAGCCCCGGCGGCTGGACCTCGGCACCCTGGGCGACGAGGAGGTCGTGCTCGAGCCGGAGCTCGGCGGCGCCCTGCGCGTCGAGCTGGTGCTGCCGCGCGGCTCCGACGAGGTGCCCGGCACGACCGAGGTCGCGACCTTCGCCATGACCGGCGGCGGCGACGGCTCCGTCCGGACGCTCCGGCTGGAGGACGCTACGGTCGGCGAGCTGCGCGCCGTGCCCGCCGGCCCGCGCCGGATCGTGACGGTCCAGCCGGACATCTACCCCGCCGCGATGGGGCCGGAGCAGGTCGTGGTCGAGGCGGGCGGCGACCCGGTGATGCGAATCGAGCTCCAGCTCGGCGCGCGCGTGCGCGGCCGCGTCGTGGACGCCGGCGGAGCGCCGGTCGAGGGCGCCCAGGTGCGCGCGAGCGCGCAGGCGTTCGACTTCCTGGGCCGCGGGGGTCGCTCCGCCGAGACCGACGCCGAGGGGCGCTTCGACGTCCGCGGCCTGGGGGCCGGCAAGGTGCAGCTCCAGGTCGCCGCCAGCGGGCGTCCCCGCGGGCAGAGCGACGAGCTCGAGCTGACCGACGGCCAGGTGCTGGACGACCTCGAGATCGCGCTCCCCGCGGGCCTGCCGCTCGCGGGCGTGGTGCGGTGGCCCGACGGCCGCCCGGCGGAGGGCGCGCGGGTGCGCGCGCTGCCGCGCGAGGACCGCCAGAGCTGGCTCTTCCGCGACCTCGAGGACGCGCGGGACGAGCCGGTGGTCACCGACGCCGAGGGCCGCTTCCGGTTCGAGGGGCTCGAGGACGTCCCGTTCGCCCTCTTCGCCGAGGGCACGCCGCCGGGCGCCGCGGAGGCCCACGCCGACGCGAAGGACGGGGCGGACGCGCCGCCGGCGTGGACGGCGCGGGTCGACTCGGTCGCCGCCGGCGCGGAGGACCTCGTCCTCGAGCTGCGCGCCCCCCTGGCCCTGGGCGGCCGCGTCGAGGACGACACGGGCGCGCCGGTCGACGCCTTCACGGTGGTCGCGAAGCGGCCGGACTGGCCGGGCCCGAACGCGGCCGAGCACAAGCAGGTCCAGCGGACGTTCACCGGGGCCGGCGGGCGCTTCCTGCTGGAGGGACCCGACGCCGGCACGTGGACGGTCACCGTGCAGGCCAAGGGCCACCTGACCACCGAGCCGCGCGAGGTCGTGCTGCCGACGGGAGAGCTCGAGCCGTTCGTCCTGACCCGCACCGCGCGCCTGACGGGCACGGTGCTGGACCCGGCCGGCCAGCCGGTGGAGGGCGCCGAGGTCACCGTCCGCGGGCGCGACCGCGGCCGCACGGCGCGCGCGAAGACCGACGCGGCGGGCCGCTTCGCCGCCGAGCCGGCCGGCCCCGGGGCCGTGACCGTGGTGGCGCGCTCCGACGACTGGGCGCCCAGCGCGGACCTCGAGCTCGACCTGCTGCCGGGGGAGGAGCGCACCGACGTCGTCCTGTCCCTCACGGTCGGCGGCGCGATCGCCGGCGTCCTCTACGACCGCACGGGCGCGCCCGAGGCCGGCAGCACGGTGATGCTGCAGTCCAGCGGGCGAACCGGGGGGCGCGAGGCCCGGACGGACGCGGGCGGCCGCTTCCGGGTCGAGCACCTCGAGCCCGGCGCGTACCAGGTGATGGCCATGCCGGACCCCTCGCGCTGGATGGTCAGCGGCGAGCAGCCCGACATGGGCGAGCTGTTCGAGCAGCTGCGCATGACGACCGCCACCGTCGTCGAGGGCGAGACCACCGAGGTCGTCCTGGGCGCGCCGCCGCGCGCGCCGGTCGTCGTGCACGGGCGCATCACGCGCGGCGGCGAGCCGGCGGCGCGCGCCAACGTCATGGTCATGCACGAGGGCGGGGCGCTGCTGGAGCGCATGCGCGCCGACACCGCCGACGAGAACGGCTTCTACGAGGTGCGCCTCGACGAGCCCGGCGACTACACGTTCGTCGTCATGCGCCAGATGGGCGGGTCGAACGGCATCGACTTCCCCGTCACGATCCCCGAGGTCGAGCGGCACGAGTTCGACCTGGAGCTGCCGGGGGGCTCGCTCGCCGGCGTGGTCGTCGGGCCCGACGGCGGACCGCCGGAGAGCGCCTACGTCTGGCTGCGGCGCCAGGACACCTCCGCCGAGCTGGCGGGCCTGTTCGGCCAGAGCTCGATCGCCGTGTCCGAGGACGGCACGTTCCGGGCCGACGAGCTGCGCCCCGGCCGCTACGCCGTCACCGCGACGGCGGGCGACGTGGCCGCCACCACCCTGCACGACGTGGTCGTCGGCGACGGGCCGACCGAGGGCCTCGAGCTGCGCCTGAGCGCGGGCGGGCGCGTGACCGGGCGCGTCGTGGAGGAGACGGGCGAGCCCGTGGAGGGTGCGGTCGTGTTCGTGCGCGACGCCGCCGGGCGCCCGCTGCCGCGGCTGGAGGCCAGGACCGACGCCCGCGGCGAGTTCACGGTGCACCGCGTGCCCGCCGGGGACGTCACCGTCAGCGCGCGCACGCTGAACTACGCGACGCCGACCTCGGCCCCGCTCCGCGTGCCGGTCGACGGCGACGCCCACGTCGAGCTGGTGGCGGTCGAGGGCACGGTGCTGCGCATCCTGCTGGAGGACGAGGACGGCCAGGTCGTCCGCGCGGCCATCCGCGTCGAGGACGAGGACGGGCGCGACCACGCCGGGCTGACCAGCGACGCCGAGCTCGAGCGCGTGGTCACCGAGGGCTTCTCGACCACCGAGCGCCGCGTCGGGCCGCTGGCGCCCGGGCGCTACACCGTGTCCGCGCAGGCCCCCGACGGGCGCGACGCGCGCAAGTCCGTCACGCTGCGCGGGCAGGACGACCGCAAGGTGCGGCTGCGCCTGCGCGACTAGCGGCCGCTCAGCCCGCGCCCAGCGGCGGCGGCGGCCGGTGCTCGCGCAGCCAGGCGAGCAGCGCCTCGAGGTCGGCGGGCAGGGGCTCCTCGAAGGCGAGCGCCTCGCCGGTGACCGGGTGGCGGAAGGCGAGGCCGGCGGCGTGCAGCGCCTGGCGCTGCGGGGCGGGCGCCTCGGGCGGCAGCCGCGCGGGCACGCCGCGCGTGCGGTACACGCGGTCGCCGACGATGCCGTGGCCCGCGTGCGTCAGGTGCACGCGCAGCTGGTGCGTGCGGCCCGTCTTCGGCCGGCACTCGAGCAGCGCGAAGCCGTCGAAGCGCTCGCGCAGCTCCCAGTACGTCGAGGCCTCGCGCCCCTCGCCGGCGGGGAGCACGGCGAAGCGGTCGGGGTGCTTCGGCGAGCGCCCGATGGGGTCCTCGACCCAGCCGCTCTGGAAGCGCGGGACGCCGTGCACGAGCGCGAGGTAGCGCTTCTCGACGGCGCGCTCGCGGAATTGCGCCTGCAGCGCCTCCATCGCCTCCGCGGTGCGGGCGAGGACCATCAGGCCGCTGGTCCCGCGGTCGAGGCGGTGGACGATGCCCGGGCGGTCCTCGCCCTGGAGGCGCGGCAGCGGGCCCCAGCGTTCCTCCGCCCGGCCGGCGAGCGTGCCGGCGACGACCTCGCCCTGGGCGTGGCACAGCACGCCGGCCGGCTTGGCGAGCACGACGAGGTACGGGTCTTCCAGGAGGACGCGGGCCTCCCAGTCGAGGGACTCCGCCCCGGCCCGCGACGCGGCGGGAGCGAGCTCGACGGTGTGCCCCGCCTGCACCGGGTGGCCGGTGCGCTGCACGACCTCGCCCTCGACGCGCACGTCGCCCGCCTTCACCGCCGCCTGGACTCGGGAACGGGAAAGTCCCGCAACGGCGGCGAGGAACCGGTCGAGGCGCTCGCCCGCGGCGCGGGGCGGCACCGTGTACCGCTGGGTCTTCTCGGGGCTCGGTGTTTCGCTCATGGCTGCGTGGACGATCTTCGCGTGCGCCTAGGATTCCCGAATTTGCAACCGCGGCGCTTCGACGGGCTCGACCGAGTCCGATTCTGGTGTCGCGGATCGCTTTTGGAAACGACGCGGGCCTGGTAAAAACCTCCCGGGGAATGGGGATGGATGGGACTCGCGGTGTCTCTGTCCGATGCACAACAAAGCGATCCGCGTACTGCTCGTCGACGACGAAGTCGAAGTCGCTGAACGTCTCGCCGCCCGCCTGGCGGGGCACGGGTTCGAGATGGTCCTGGCCAACTCGGTCGACGACGCCATCCGCCGCCTGCAGGACACCCCGCTCGACGCGGTGGTGACCGACGTCCTGTTCGACGGTCGCCCGGAGGGACACACGCTCGTCGAGGCCGTCGGCGCGCACCAGGAGGGCTGTCCCGTGTTCGTGATGACGGGCTTCCCCGTCGTCTCCGGCGCGGTGACCGCGATGAAGTCCGGCGCGCTGGACTACCTCCCCAAGCCGATCGACCCGGTCAACATGGTGGCGATGATCCACCGCGCCGTGCGCGAGCGCGACGTGCACGTGGAGCAGCTCGAGTTCTCCGAGCTGGTCGACATCGTCTCCGGCCTGGTGGCCAACACGATCGAGCGCATCGACCCGTACACCGCCGGGCACGGCCAGCGCACGCGCCGCTACTGCGACGTGATGGCCGACCGGGCCAGCCTGGAGCCGCGCGTGCGCGAGCGCCTGCAGCTCGCCGCGATCGCCCACGACTACGGCAAGATCTACCTCGAGGACCTCGGCTTCCTGACGAAGGAGGGGCCGCTGACCGACCGGGAGTACCAGTCGGTGAAGCAGCACCCGCTCCTGGGCGCCGAGAAGCTCGGCAACACGCCGCACCTCAAGGACGTCTGCCGGTGGATCGCGGAGCACCACGAGCGCTGGGACGGCCGCGGCTATCCCTACGGCCGCAAGGCCGAGGAGATCTCGCTGCCCGGCCGCATCCTCGGGATCGTCGAGGTGTTCGACAGCCTGGCGACGCGGCGCTCGTACAAGCAGCCGTGGCCGCTCGAGAAGGTGATGGACTTCTTCGAGGACCACCGCGGGAAGAACTTCGATCCCGACCTGACCGACCTGTTCCTGCAGGAGCTCGAGGACAACGGCGAGGAGTGGATCGCCCAGCCCCAGCGCGACCGCGCGGCCCTCGGGCTCGACACCTCCCCGACCGTCGGCGCGCACGGATCCAGCGCGACCCCCAACGGCAACGGGGCCAAGGTGCTCGCGCGCCGCGCCGTCGGCGACGCCTCCTGACGACCGCCCGCGCCCGGGGGCGGCTCGCCCCTGCTTCCCCGGGACCGGCACCCCCGAGACCGGCTCGGCCGCCCCGCGGTCGGGCCGGTTCGCGTCGGGGGCCGGGGGCTCCGCGGGGACCCGCACCCCCCTCGCGGGCGCTCGTCGCCGCCGCCCCGGCGCCGTCGTTGCGCCCTCCGGGGACGCCGGTAACATCGTCCGGCTCCTGACCTAGAAGGGCGCAGGGTCGCGGACGATCGCCGCCGCCCCGCCCACGGCCGACCCTTCCCCGGGTCGAGGCCCCCAGACTCCCGAGAGAGGTCTCATGAACTCGATGCTCCTCGCCGTGGCGCTCAGCCTGGCGCCCTTCTCCTCCTCCTCCACCGGCGCCGACCCGGAGCCCCCGCCGGGCATGGTCCTGATCCGCGGCGGCCGCGGCTCGGTCGGCCTGGACGAGAAGGAGGCGCTGCGCCTCGGCGCCGAGATCCCCGACAAGTTCGAGGTCTTCGCGCGCTCGACGCCCATGCACGAGGTCCGCTTCGACGACTTCTTCCTGATGACCACCGAGGTCACCAACGAGCAGTACGCGGAGTTCGTGAAGGCCACCGGCCACCGGCCCCCCCGCTCCTGGGGCGCCAAGGCCATCGAGCAGGTCGGGCTGGCCGAGTTCCGCGAGGAGCTGGGCCGCAAGACCGAGGAGGCCCTGGCCGAGGGCAAGCCGCGCCCGAAGGACAAGTTCGACGCCGAGCGCTGGTGGGACAAGAACTGGGAGCGCTCCGACTGGGCCATCCCCTCGGGTGCCGAGCACCAGCCGGTGACGTTCGTCGACTACCAGGACGCCCAGGCCTACGCGCGCTGGGCCGGCCTGCGCCTGCCGACCGAGTTCGAGTACCAGTACGCCGGCCGCGGTCGGACCAAGAACCAGTACCCCTGGGGCGAGGCCTGGGCCGCCAACGCCGCCGTCAGCGTCGACCTGCGCCGCAGCGAGCCGCTGCCGGTGGCCTCGACGCCCGCGGGCGTGACGGAGACGGGGCTCTACGACCTGGTCGGGAACGTCTGGGAGTGGACCGACAGCCCGTTCGTCATGTACCCGAAGCACAAGATGCTCCAGCTCGAGATCAAGGAGCGGAAGACCAAGCGCCAGATCGACGCCGTGATCGACTGGGACCCCGACCGCCGCGTCGCGGTCGGCGGCTCGTTCCAGAACAGCCCGGCCGCGTGCCAGCTGTGGGGCCGCAACGACGCCTCGCGCATCCAGCGCACGAACGCCCTCGGGTTCCGCTGCGCCGCCAGCTCGACGCCCGGCGTCGACATGGCGCAGACGGTGCTGCGCGACGACCTGCCGACCTCGAAGCGCCCCGCCGGCGCGATCTACGCGCCCGACCGGGCCATCGCCGCGGACAAGTGGTCCTCGCGCCCGGGCGAGGTGATGGTGCGCGACAAGGACGGCAAGGCCTCGCGCCTCGAGACCTACGCCGTGATCACGGGGTACGAGTACGTGCTCTTCCTCCCCGTCGAGCAGGTCGACGCCGTCGCCGTGAAGGACCTGGACGAGCTCTCGATCGAGACCGCCCCCGTGCACTTCGGCGTCCTGTCGATCACCGAGCCGGCGCTCGTCCCGGAGCTCCCCGCGGGCACGTACACGCTGGCCTACCGCGGCGGCGGCGAGCCGCGGCGCCGCGGCCGGTCGGCGACGGCCGAGACCGAGGACCCGACCGACTCCTACCGCCAGGACCCGGAGATCGAGGCGGCCGACGTCGAGGTGCCGCTGCCCGAGGGCATGAACCGCGAGCAGGCGAACTTCGTCTTCTACGACGTGGAGGGCGAGCCCGTCGCGTTCCTGCCGCTCGACACGCCGCTGACCTCCAAGCGGCCCGAGCAGCCGACCGTCCGCATCGGCCCGGGGACGCGCGAGGTCGTCGAGCAGCGCGAGAACCCGAAGAACGGCAAGATGGAGGACGTCGTGGTGCAGAAGCCCGTGACCGTCGCCTCCTTCCACCTGACGACGCTCGCCAAGGTCTCGAACAAGGGCTACGTGTTCGACCTGCCCATCAAGTTCGAGGAGGGCTCGATCGGCGAGGGCTGGCGCGAGCCCCGCTAGACCGAGCCCGCCCGGGAACACCAGCGGAGACGGCCCGCCCGGCGCGGGCCGTCTCCGCGTTCGTTCCGCGGCCCGCGCGGGCGGCTCGCGGCGCAGCCCCGGCCCCGTCCGGTCGCCGGCGCGACGCGCACCCCGCCGCGGCGGGGGCTACCGGCCGAGCCGCAGGTCGAGCCAGGCGTCGGCGTGCACCTCGGGCGAGGCCGGGTCGTACGCGGCGGGCGCGCCGTCGATCCGCGCGGTGACGCCGACGGCCGTGCGCGCGACCTCCAGCGCCAGCAGGAGCACGGCCAGCGCCCCGGCGGCGACCGGCAGCAGCGGGCGGCCGCCCACTTGCCGTCCGGCGAGCGGCGCGCACGCCGCGGCCAGGCCCGCGGCGAGCAGCGGGGCCAGGCCGGCGAGCGCCACCGCTCCCTGGCGCGCGTAGCCGTAGAACGCCACGGCCACGAGGAGCTTGCTGGCGAGGAACAGCCACCAGGGCGCGAGGGGCGCGCCCTCGCGCACCAGGCGCCGGGCCCCCACCGCGGCCAGGGCCAGCACGGCGACCGTCCACGGGATCGCGGCGGCGCCGCCGGGCGCGGCGAGGTCGACCGCGCGCCGCACGTCCCAGCCCCCCGCCGGCAGGTTGAACCCGCCGAGCCCCTGCCCCACGCCGGCGAGGAAGCGCCCGAGCTTGCGGCCGACGAGCCCCAGCCACCCCGCGGGGTCGGCCGCGACCTCCGCGAGGCCCGCGCGGTAGCCGTCGTTCACCAGCGCGAGGTGCGGCGGGTACTCGAAGGCCAGCTCGGGGGGCGGCAGGCCCGCGACCAGCTCGCGCGGGTAGGCGTCGGCGCCGCCCGCGAGCGGCGGCGGGCGCTCGAGCCGCGCGCGGTCGAACCCGCCGGAGCCGCCGGGCACGTTCGCCAGCGCGAAGTTCAGCGGGCCGTACAGCGCCACGAGGAAGCGCGTGGAGAGCGGCCGCGGGCGCGCGCCGAAGGCCTCCTCGAGCACTCCGAAGTCCTCGGCGCGCACCGAGCTGCCGCCGCGGTGCAGCACGGTGGCCGCCACGAAGGCGGACGACGAGCGCCGCGCGAAGGCCGGCAGCGCCTGGCGCTCCGCGAGCGCGCCGGGCGTCCACAGCAGGACCGACGTGCGCTGCTCGATCGCCGCCAGCGCGGCGGCGGCCGCCGGCGGCTGCGGGCGCTCGACGGTGTTGAAGCGCGCGACCGCGCCCCAGGCCGCGGCGTGCCACGGCGCCAGGGCGAGCACCAGCGCGGCCAGTGCGGCGCCCGCCACGCGCAGCGCGTGGCCGCGCCGCGCGCGACCGTGGGCCTCCGCGTCGGCCGCGCCGTCCGCCCGCCGCGCGATCCACGCCAGGTGCAGGAGCGCGGGCGCGACGTACGCGGCGTGCTCCGCGCGCAGCAGGCAGCCCGCCGCGGCGACGAGCCCCCACGCCACCGCGCGGCCGACGCCCGGCGCGCGCGCGAGCGAGGCGTGCAGGCCCAGCCCCGCCAGCGCGACGAGCAGGTACGGCGCCTCGCTGTTCACGGAGCTCGCGAGCCCGATCCAGGCGCTGGAGCCGGCCGCCAGGGCGCCCGCGAGGGCCGCGCGCCCCGCGCCGATCGTCGCGCGCAGGGCCAGGTACGTCGCCGGCGCCGCCGCGGCCCCCAGCACCTGCCACGCCAGGCGCAGCCGCCCGACGCCCGCGGGCGTGCCGTCCCACAGCCAGGCGACCAGGTGGGCCGTCCCCGGCGGGCGCAGCGGCAGGCCCAGCTCGAACGGCTCGCCGCGCAGCAGGGCGGAGGCGTGGCGCAGCCACAGGCGCGCGTCGCCCTCGTAGACGAGCGCGAACGGCCAGGCGGCGTCCGGCCCCGCGTGCGCGAACAGCACGCGCAGCGCCAGCGCCGCCGCGAACAGCAGCAGCGCGACCGCCAGGGGACCGCGGGGGGCCCTCAAGAGCCGGCGGCGGACCCCTGCTCCAGCCCGTCGAGGTTGCGCTCGAGCAGGGCGAGCTCGGCGGCGAGCTTGTCGCGCCGCTCGCGCTCGCCGGCGACGACGTCGGGGTCGGCGCGGTCGAGGAAGCCCGCGTTCGAGAGCTTCTTGTCCAGGCCCGCCAGGCCGCCGCGGACCTTGTCGGCGCGGCGCGCGAGCACCTCGCTGAGCGCCTGGAAGTCCACGTCCTCGCCGAGCACGACGAACACCTGCAGCGAGCCGGCGAGGCCCACGGCGGAGCGCGCCGGCCGCTCGGCGGTCGCGACGACGTCGTAGTCCTCGAGGTGCGCGAGGGCGCGCGCCGAGGCGCCGTGCTCGTCGAGCACGCGGCGCACCTCGGGGTCCTCGCAGGCGAGCACCGCGCGCAGCGGCTTGCGCTCGCCGATCGAGGTCAGCGCCCGCACGCTGCGCACCGCGCCGACCAGGTCCTGGATCACGCCCATCTCGCGCTCCGCGTCCGCGTCGGCCGCCAGCCCGGCCCCGTCGGGCCAGGCCGCGTTCATCAGCATCGGGCCGCCGGCCTCGCCCAGGGTGTCGTGCAGCGCCTCCCACAGCACCTCGGTGACGTACGGCGCGAACGGGTGCAGCAGCGCCAGCGAGTCCCGCAGGACGCGCGCCAGGGTGCCGCGCGCCGCGGCGCCGTCCGCGCCCTCGTCGGCCATGCGCGGCTTGGCCAGCTCGACGTACCAGTCGCAGAAGTCGTTCCAGACGAAGCGGTACAGCGTGGTGGCCGCCTCGTTCAGGTGGTACTGCTCGAGCGCCGTCGAGACCTCCGCGCGCACGGTCGCGAGCCGCGAGAGGATCCAGCGGTCCTCCAGCCGCACCGCGGCGGCCGACGTCCCGTCCCCGCGCTCGCCGCCCAGGCTGAGCAGCACGAAGCGCGCGGCGTTCCAGACCTTGTTGGCGAAGCGCCAGCCCTGCTCGAAGCGGTCGGGCGCGAGCTTCGTGTCCTGGCCCTCCTTGGTCAGCAGGATCAGGCTGAAGCGCACGGCGTCGGCGCCGTACTGCTCGATCATCTCGATCGGGTCGATGCCGTTGCCGGCACTCTTCGACATCCGCCGGCCCTTGGCGTCGAGCACCGTGGCGTTGATGTGGCAGACGTCGAAGGGGCAGCGCTGCTCGGCCGGCAGGTGGTCGAGGAACTCGTACCCCGCCATGACCATGCGCGCGACCCACAGGTAGATGATCTCGCGGGCCGTCGCCAGGAACTGGGTCGGGTAGAAGCTCGCGAGGTCGTCGGTGCGGTCGGGCCAGCCCAGGGTCGCGAAGGGCCACAGCCACGACGACGCCCACGTGTCGAGCACGTCGTCGTCCTGGCGCACGATCGGCTTGCCCGTCTTCGGATGGGGCGCGCCCGGCTCCAGCTCGTCGCGCGACGCGACCGGGACGCCGTCCTCGTCGTACCAGACCGGGATGCGGTGACCCCACCAGAGCTGGCGCGAGATGCACCAGTCCTGCACGTTCTCGAGCCAGTCCAGGTAGACCTTCGACCAGCGCTCGGGGGTGAACCGCAGCGCGCCGTCCTTCACCGCCGCGATGGCGGGCTCGGCCAGCGGCTGCATCTTCACGAACCACTGCTCGCTGACGAGCGGCTCGATGGCGGTCTTCGAGCGGTCGCTGACCGGCACGTTGTGCTCGATCTGCTCGGTCTTCTCGAGCAGCCCCAGCTCGTCGAGCTGCGCCACCACCTCCTTGCGGGCGGCCTCGCGGCTCTTGCCGGCGAACGGCCCGGCCTCCTCGTTCAGCGTGCCGTCCTTGTTCAGCACGTTGACGATCGGCAGCCCGTGGCGATGGCCGCGCTCGTAGTCGGCGGGGTCGTGCCCCGGCGTGACCTTCACGGCGCCGGTGCCGTAGGCGGGGTCGACGGTGTCGTCGGCCACCAGCGGGATAGCGCGGTCGAGGAACGGCAGGACGACGTTCTTGCCGACGAGGTCGGCGTAGCGCTCGTCGTCGGGGTGCACCGCCACGCCCGTGTCGCCGAACATGGACTCGGGCCGCGTGGTCGCCACGACGACGTGCCGGGACGCGTCGCCCTCGAGCGGGTAGCGCAGGTACCACAGCTTGCTCTTCTGCGGCACGTACTCGATCTCGTCGTCGGAGACCGCCGTCCCGAGCTTGCAGTCCCAGTTCACCAGGCGCGCGCCGCGGTAGACGAGCCCCTTCTCCCACAGGCGCACGAAGGCCTCGCGCACCGCGCGCGACATGTCCTCCTCCAGCGTGAAGCGCGTCCGCGACCAGTCGCAGGAGGCCCCCAGGCGGCGGAGCTGCTCCAGGATCTTGCCGCCGTGCGTGTCGCACCAGTCCCAGACCTCCTTCAGGAAGGCCTCGCGCCCCATCTCCTCGCGCGTCTTGCCCTCGGCGAAGAGGCGCTTCTCGACCACCGCCTGGGTGGCGATGCCCGCGTGGTCGGTGCCGGGGACCCACAGCGCCCGGAAGCCGCACATGCGCCGGTGGCGGATCACGACGTCCTGGATCGTGTTGTTGAGGGCGTGCCCCATGTGCAGGACGCCGGTCACGTTCGGGGGCGGGATCATCACCGTGAAGGTGCGACCCCCGGGGGCGTCCGCGCGGGGCTGGAAGCCCCCGCTCGCGTCCCAGGCGGCGTAGATGCGGCCCTCGTGGGCCTCCGGCTCGTAGCGGGTCGACAGTTCCATGGATGTCCCGGGCTCGTGCGTGGCGGCGCGCGCGTCCGCGCGCGGCGAGCCCGCCACTTCACCGCCCCCGCCGGGGGGGGTCAAGGGACGCGGGCCGTCCGGGGTCCGGGACGCCGGGCGGCAGCGCTTTCCGACGACCGGAAAGGAACGCGGGCCCTTCGCGACGCGGGCGGCGAAGCTTTTTCCCCGCGTCCTCTTTTGGCCGTTTCGGGCTCATTCGCGGCGCCGGGGAGGCCGAAACCGGAGGCGTACCTCTCCCCAGGTATCGAGGCCATCCCCATGGACATCCAATCCGTTCCCGTCTCCTCCCTCCACACGCGCGGCGTGCGCTACGCCCCGCCCGAGGTCGCCCGCGGTGGCGACTCGGAGTCGGGCCCCGGCGCCAGCGGCCGCGTGGTGCGCGAGCGCGGCCGCGCCGCCCTCGCGCGGCTCGGCGACCGCGCCGAGAACGCCCTGCGCGAGGCCGGCAACGCCAACCAGCGCCGGATCCTCTCCGAGCGCATCGGCGCCGCCCGCGAGTCGCTCGAGGCGCGCATCGCGAACGCGCTCGAGCCCTTCCGCGACCGCCCCGACTCCTCCGGCCGCGTCGCCGGCGAGTCGTCCGGCGCCGCGGGCTCCGACGCCGCCGCCGGCGAGGCCGCGCGCGGCGGCGACCGCTTCGACCGCCTGCGGGCGCGCCTGGCCGCCGTGATGGCCGAGGGCACCCGCGCGCCGTTCCGCGACCGCTCCTTCGGGACGGGCGGGACCGGCACCGGCGGGTCCGACGGCGCCGTCGAGCCCTCCGCCGCCAGCGTGGCGGACGCGGTGCGCGTCGGCGACGGCGAGCCCCGCGGCGACGAGCGCGAGCTCGGTCCCACGGGCGCCCGGCTGCGCGAGCGCGCGTCGGCCGAGCGCAACGCCATCATGCAGCGTCTCGCGCAGGCCCTCGAGGGCGCCGAGAACCAGAACCAGCGGCGCATCCTGAGCCAGCGCGCCGGCGAACGCCTCGACGCGCTCCAGGAGCGCGTGTCCGGCGCCATGGCCCGCCTGCGCGGCACGGGCGGCGCGGGCGACGATCCGGCAGGCGACCCGAGCATCGGCGAGGGCCGCGACGGCGACCGCATGCTGCTCGAGCGCATCGAGGCGGCCCGCAACGGGCTGTTCGACCGCGTGAAGTCCGCGCTCGCCGGCGCCGAGACCGACGCGCAGCACCGCTTCCTGACCGAGGCCTTCGCCAGCGCCTACGAGGACCTCGAGGCGCGCATCTCCCACGCCCTGCGCGAGGTCGGCATGCTGACCGACTCCGGGGACGAGTCCGGCGAGGCCAAGGCCTAGCAGCCCCGGGCACCGGCCCGGTCGAGAGCACGCGGCGGAGCGGCCCCGGGCCGCCCCGCCGCGTCGTCGTCGCGGGGCGCCCCCTGAGCCCCGCGGCCGCACCCGGGGCGCTCCGGACGGATTTCCGGTCGCCGGGCATCCGCCGCGGCGGGCGTCGCGAAGGCAGGGGTGGCGCGGAAGGGTCCGACGAATCCTCCCTCCACCTCGATGCACGGGGACCCTCCGCGCCCCCCCTCCCCGTGGAGCCAGCGATCGTCACCACCCTGCTCGGCCTGGCCTTCCTCGGCACCGTGGTCTTCGTGCTCGGCACGATGCCCGAGCGGCGCCAGGAAGCGCGCGAGCTGCGCCCCTCGGACTTCGGGGGCCCCCGTCCGGACGCCGACGGCCGCGAGCGCGCTCAGCGCCTGCCCAGCAGCTCCAGGACGCCCGTCGTCAGGAACGGGCAGTACGTGATCAGGAGCACGCCCACGCCCAGGATCACGAGCGCCGGGACCGCTGCGCGGTAGACGCGCGTCAGCGGCTGCTCGAAGCGGTAGGACGCCAGGAACAGGTTCAGGCCGACCGGGGGCGTCAGGTAGCCCAGCTCGAGGTTGGCGACGAACACGACGCCGAGGTGCACGGGGTCGACGCCGAACACCTGGGCCAGCGGGACGATCAGCGGCACCACGACCACGGTGGCGGAGAAGATGTCCATCAGGCAGCCGACCAGCAGCAGGAAGACGTTCAGCGCCAGCAGGAAGGCGAGCCGCGAGCCGATCGAGCCCTGCACCCACTCCACGAGCTGCGCCGGCACCTCGGCGTCGACCAGGTAGCTCGTCAGCCCCATCGCCACGCACAGGATGATCAGCACGCCGCCGAGCAGGGTCGTGGCCTCGAGCAGGACGCGCGGGAGGTCGCGGACGAGCGAGACCTCGCGGTGCACCACCACCTGCACGACGAGCGTGTAGAGTGCGGTGACCGCGGCCGACTCGACCAGGGTCGCGTAGCCGCTGAAGAGCGAGCCGAGCGCGACGAAGGGCAGCGCCAGCTCGAACCGCGCGCGCCACAGCGACGGGCCCACCTCGGACCAGCGGAAGGTCGTGCGGCCCGCGCCGGTGCGGCGCCCCTCGCGCAGGCCCCACAGCGCCATCAGGCCGATCAGCAGCAGGCCGGGGAGCATCCCGGCGAGGAACAGGTCCTCGATCGGGACCGACGCGACGATGCCGAACAGGATCAGCGGCATCGCCGGCGGCAGCAGCAGGCCCAGGGAGCCCGAGGCGGTCAGGAGGCCCAGGGAGAAGCGCTCGCCGTACCCGTCCGAGCGCAGGGCCTGCATCAGGAGCGCGCCGAGCGCCAGGATGGTGACGCCCGAGCCGCCCGTGAACACCGTCACGAAGGCGCACAGCAGCGCGCACACGATCGCCGTGCCGCCGGGCACCCAGCCCACGACGGCGCGGAACACGTCGAGCAGGCGCTGCGCCGCGCGCCCCTCCGCCAGCAGGAAGCCCGCCACGGTGAAGAGCGGGATCGCCGGAAGGTACGGCGACACCGACAGCCGGTAGGTCTCCACCGGCACGGCGGCGATCGGGACGCCGTCGGACATGAAGAGCAGGAGGGCGAAGCCCCCCAGCGCGGCGAAGAGCGGCATGCCGGCGGCGCCCGCCGCGAACAGCAGGAGCATCCCGGGCCACGCCGCGCGCTCCTCCAGCACCTCGGGGTGCTGCCCGAGCAGGACGCCGGCGCCCAGCCCGGCCCAGGCGAGGGCCCGGCCGATCCAGCGTCGCGCTCCCTCGACGCCCTCGCCCGCGCGCCAGGCCAGGCGCAGGGCCATGACGCCGAAGCCGAGGGGCAGCACGAGCTGGCCGAGCCAGACGGGCAGCCAGGGGACGACCTCGTCCCCGCCCTCGCGCTCGATCAGCAGCAGGTCGAGGCTGGCGCGCGCGAGCAGCGCGCAGACCGCCGCGGCGGCCGCCGCCGAGAACACGCGCGCGACGTGCTCGACCCGGGTGCCGCGCAGGAACTCGCCGGTCGAGAGCGCGAGCAGCTTGCCCTCGCGCGCCGCCAGCGTGGCCCCCAGCAGCGCGAGCCAGAGCGTGGCGTGCTGCGTCAGCGGCGCGGACCCGGCGATCCCGCCGCCGGTGACCGCCCGGGACACCAGCTCGGCCAGCGGCAGCGCCAGCGTGGCGAGGAGGACGAGCGACGTGATCGTCAGCTCGCCGGCGCGCAGCAGCCGGGTCATCGCTCGCGGCGGCGCCTCAGCGCCCGCGGTAGCGCGCGCGCTCGGCCTCGATGCGGTCGGTGAACTCGCGCGGCACGCCCGCGCCCTTCATGTGCTCGTAGAAGCTGAGGGCCATGGCCGCCCACGGCTCCCGGTCGGAGGCGGCCAGCGAGTGGACCGTCAGCCCGCGCTTCTCCATCTCCGCGATGGCGTCCTGCTCCTGGCGCGGCACGACCTCGAACAGGTGGGCCTCCATCCGCGCCGCGGCCTCGAGCACCACGCGCCGGTCGGCCTCGTCGATCTTCGACCACTGCTTCTCGCTGACGACGGTCGCGCCCACCATGCCGAGGATGCGCTCGTCGAGCATGTGCGGCGCCTGCCGGAACCACTGCAGCGAGAGCGACGCGAGCGCCGTCGAGGGCATCACGTCGATCATGCCGGTCTGCAGGGCGGTCAGGGCGTCGGTCATCGCCAGGGGCACCGGCTGGAACCCGTTCTTCTTCCACCACGCCTCCAGCTCCGTGCTGCCCTGCCACACGAACAGCTTGTGGCTGCGGATGTCGTCGATGGTGCGGATCGGGTCGGTGGAGAAGAACCGCACCCAGCCGGTGTGGCCCCAGTTGAGGAGCACGTACCCGGCCCCGTCCAGGCGCTCGCGGAACATCGGCGTGGTCGCCTCCACGACGTACTCCAGCTCGGCGTCGTCGGCGAAGAACATCGGGACCTCGAGGGCGCGGAAGGAGTCGTCGAGCTGCGACAGCCCCGAGGTGGTGATCGAGGCGGCGTGGAGCTGCCCGATGCGCATCTTCCGGATGATGTCGCGCTCGTCGCCGGCGACGCCCCCCGGGTAGACGCGCACCTGCACCCGTCCGGAGGTCGACTTCTCGACGTCGGCGATCATGCGCCGCAGGGCCTGGTCCCAGACCGAGCCCTCGGGGAACAGCGTGGCGAGCTTCAGCGTGACCGGCTTGGCCGCCGGCGACGGCGCGCCCGCGGGTGTCGCGGGGGCCGCGGCGGGCGCCAGGGCGAGGGCCGCGGCGAGGGTCGGGGCGAGCAGCGATCGCATCGGGACAGTCTCCTGGTGCCGGGGGGGTCTCGGGGTCACTCGTCGCCTTCCTCGAGGTCCTCGAGGAAGAGGTCGGCTGCGCGCGCGCGCAGCCAGCGGGCGCGGTCCTGCGCCAGGGTGTTCTGCAGGCGCCGCGCGGGCGCGGCGTCCACGTCCACGGCCAGCGCGGCCTCCAGGGCCCGGTCGAACCCGGCGCGGTCCTGGGCGGGCACGAACAGGCTCGACGCGGCGACCACGTGCGGGCTGGCGGCGTGGCCGCCGGCGAGCGCGACGGCGCGCCCGTAGTGGAAGCGCGCGCGCTCGGGCGACCCCCCCATCATCTCGGGCAGCGACTCGATCGCGATCAGCGCCTCGTGGACCGCCCCCTCGCCCCAGGCCTCGTCCAGGACCAGCGACCGGGCGAGGAGGGCGCGCACCGCGTCGACGTCGGCGACGACCTCGGGCCGGTGCAGCCCGACCGAGATGGCCGAGCCCCAGGCGGCGCCGGTCCAGAAGCAGAGCTCGATCTCGTCGGGGCCGATCGCGGCCGCGGCCACGTCCGGCTCGGACCGCAGGCGCTCGCCGAGGCCGGGGTGGCGCAGCTCGAGGCCTCGCAGCCCGTAGTCGCGGGCCCGCAGGTAGAGCCGCAGCGCCCGGTCGCGGGTGGCGAGGTACGCCTCGTAGTCGACGTCCTCGAGCGCGCGCGCGTCGGCCTCGACGAAGCCGGCCGTGTACTGCGTGAACCCGCTGGCGGTGGCCCGCAGCAGGTCCGCGTCGTCCGGCGACTCCACGACGAGGGCCTCCATGGTCTTCAGCGCGAACGGCAGGGCCTCGCGCACGAGCTGGGGATCGTCGTCGGAGGCGAACACGTCGCCGCCGGAGGTCAGCGCGCCGGCCAGAGTGTCGACCGCGAGCGAGCGCAGCGTGCAACCCGCCAGCGCACCGGCCAGGGCCGCGGCCAGGACCGCGAGCCGCGCCGGGCGGCGCCGGGGGCGGGCTGTGCGCGGGGACGATCGGCCGGGGAGCGGGAGCATGGGGGCCGGCGCCTCGGGCGGCGCCGCGGGCCGGTAGCCTAGCCCCCGCCCCCGGCGCGCTCACGCCGAAAGGGGGCATCCGCGCGCCCCGCGGCCGTCTTGGTCGTTCCTTCACGGACGCGCCGCGCCGCCGTCCGACGGCTCGCCCAGCTCGTCCTCGGGCGCGCGCAGCGGCGTGCGCAGCGCCGAGCGCGCCCGGGAGGAGTCCAGCGAGACGTCCGGCGGTCGGTCCGCCATGCCCGCGTCCGCGCGGGCGCAGGGCTCGAGCGCCTCCTCGGGCCGCTCGACGCCGGCGGCGCGCAGCACCTCGAGGCCGAGCTCGAAGCGCGACAGGCGCCGCGGCCCGCCCACGTGCAGCAGGCCGGCCAGATCGACGCCGACGAGCTCCGCCAGCGCCGCTCCCGCGTTGCGCACTGACAGGGGCGTGCGCCACTCGTCGAGGAACAGCCGCGGCCGGCGCCCCCGGTCGAGCGCGGCGAGCACGGCGTCCGAGGCTCCCAGGCCGCGGCCGGCGGAGTCGCCGTACAGCAGCGGCAGGCGCGCGACCAGCGCCCGCGGGTCGCCGCGCGCGACGTGCACCTCGCCCTCCGCCTTCGAGACGCCGTACAGGGAGGCCGGCTCCGCGGGCGCGTCCTCGTCGTACCCGCCGGGCGGCGCGAGCCCGCCGAACACGAGGTCGGTCGACACGTGCACCAGCCGCGCGCCGCGGCGCGCGCTCCACGCCGCGAGCTCGCGCGGCACCAGCGCGTTCAGGCGGCGCGCGCGCAACGGCTCGCGCTCGCAGGCGTCGATGCGCGACAGCGCCGCGGCGTTGACGATCGCGCGCGGCTGCAGCTCGTCGAGCAGCGCGGCCAGCGCCTCCGGCTCCTCGAGGTCCACCGCCACCGGGCGGACCGCGCGCGCGGCCGCGCCGGCGCCGAGGCGCTCGAGCAGCGGCTCGACGGCGGGATCGCGGCTGGCGGCCACGACCGGTCCCGCGGCGGCGAGCGCGGCGAGCGCGTGGGGGCCGAGGAACCCGCTGGCGCCCAGCACGAGGACCGGGCCGGAGGGCGGGGAGGCGGTCATCGCGCGCAGGGTACCGCGGCCCGGGCGCCAGGGGCCGCCGCGCCGCGCGTTCCGCCGGCCCGCGAGCCGCCGCGGTGCGGGCCCTCGCCGCGCGGCGGTATCCTGGCGTCGATGGTCGAGGCGGTCGCAGCCGGCGGTGGGCCGGCGGGGGGAGAGCCGGCGGGCCTCGCGCTGTACCGGCGCGTGGCGATCGTGGCGAACCCCATCGCGGGGCGCGGCCGCGGCGAGGCCATCGGCGCCGCGATCGAGCGGGGCCTGCGCGAGCGCGGCGCCCGGGCGCACCTGCACCTGACGCGCGGCCGCGGGGACGGCACCGCGCACGTGCGCGGCCTGGAGACGCGCCCCGACGCGATCGTCTGCGTCGGCGGCGACGGCACGCTGCGCGAGGTGCTCGAGGGCCTGCCCGACCCGGCGCTGCCCGTGGTCCCGGTGCCGCTGGGGACCGCCAACGTGATGGCGCGCGAGCTGGGCCTGCCGCGGGACGCGCAGGCCGCGCTCGCGACGCTGGCGGCTGGGCGCGAGCAGGCGCTCGACGTGGCCCGCGTCGACGGGCGCCTCTCGATGCTCGTCACCGGCGTCGGCCTCGACGCCGAGATCGTGCGCTCGCTCGAGGCGCGCCGGCGCGGGCCCATCACGCGCGCGCACTACCTCGCCGCGACGCTGCGCGTGCTGCCGGGGTACCGCCCGCCGCGCCTGCGCGTCGCCGTGGACGACCGCGCGCTCGAGGGGACCTTCGGGCTCGTGCTCGCCAGCAACGCGCCTTCCTACGCGGGCCTGCTGCGCCTGGCGGAGGACGCCCGCATCGACGACGGTCGCTTCGAGGTGTACGCGGTGCGGGACGCGCGACCCGCGGCCCTCGTCGGCGCCCTGGCGCGGGGCACGCTGGTCGGGCTGGCGAGCTGCGAGGTCCACCGCGTGCGGCGCCTGCGCGTGGAGAGCGACGAGCCCGTGCCCTACCAGGTGGACGGGGACCTGGCCGGGGAGACCCCCGTTGCATTCGCCGTCGAGGACCAGCAGTATCGCCTGATCGTCCCCCGCACGACCCCGGAGCCTGGCCCGTGACCGCCGCCCCGACCGAACGACCCACCGTCAACATCGCGGGCCGGCGCCTCGGCGGCGGTCGCCCGTTCCTGTTCGCCGGACCCTGCGTCCTCGAGGACCCCGAGCTCGTGCACGGCGTGGCCGGCCGCCTGGCCGCCATCGCCGCGGCGCGCGACCTCCCGCTGGTCTTCAAGTCGAGCTTCGACAAGGCCAACCGCTCCTCGGCCGGGGCCTTCCGCGGCCCGGGCCTCCAGCACGGGCTCGAGCTGCTCGCCGAGGTGCGCGAGCGCCACGGGCTGCCGATCGTCACCGACGTCCACACCGTCGAGCAGTGCGCGCCGGCGGCCGAGGTGGCGGACGTGCTGCAGATCCCGGCGTTCCTCTGCCGCCAGACCGACCTGCTCGTCGCGGCGGCCCGGACCGGCAAGGCGGTCAACGTCAAGAAGGGGCAGTTCCTGGCGCCCTGGGACATGGGCAACGTCGTCGCGAAGTGCCTCGAGGCGGGCAACCCCGAGGTGCTCGTCACCGAGCGCGGCACGAGCTTCGGCTACGGGCGCCTGGTCGTGGACATGACCGGCTTCGCGCACCTCGCGGCCACGGGGCGGCCGGTCGTGTTCGACGCCACGCACTCGGTGCAGCGCCCCGGCGGCCTGGGCACGGCCACGGGCGGCGACCGCACCGAGGTCCCCGCGCTCGCCCGCGCCGCGGTGGCGACGGGGTTCGTCGACGGGCTCTTCTTCGAGGTGCACCCCGACCCCGACCACGCCCCGTCGGACGGTCCCAACATGGTGCGCCTGGACGACTTCGAGGACGTGATCGACGGCGTGCTGGCGGTGCACCGCGCCGCGCGCCGCGGCGGCGCCCCGCCGCCCTGAGGACGGACCGATGACGAGCGCGGACGAGCTCGCGCCGGAGACCGTCCGGCTGCGCCCCGAGCAGCTCGACGAGCGGCTCGTCCGGTACGAGGTGCTGCGCGCGATCGGCCACGGCTCGATGGGCCTGGTGTACGAGGCGCGCCAGCCCGGCGTCGGGCGCCGCGTGGCCATCAAGGTGCTGCCGCCGCACCTGGCGCTGCGCGAGCGCACGGTGCGCCGCTTCCTGCGCGAGGCTGCCGCGATGGGCCGCCTGGCGCACCCGAACATCGTCGACATCTTCGAGGTCGAGACCTCCGGCGACCTGCACTACTTCGCCATGCGCTTCGTCGAGGGGCCGCCGCTCGACGTCGTGCTGCGCGCCGGCCCGCTCGCCATCCAGGACGTCGTGAACATCGGCAAGGACGTGGCGCGCGCGCTGGCCCACGCCCACGCCCGGGGCGTGATGCACCGCGACATCAAGCCGTCGAACCTGCTGCGCGACGGCGACCACGTGGTGCTGACCGACTTCGGCCTGGCGCGCCCGCTCGACGGGCGCGAGACCGGGACGATGACCGAGTCGGGCGACCTCGTGGGCACGCCGCTCTACATGGCGCCCGAGCAGATCGCGGGCGAGATGGACCGCATCGACGGGCGCTGCGACGTGTGGGGCCTGGGCGTCACGCTGTACGAGCTGCTCGTGCAGCGCCCGCCGTTCACCGGGCCCAACGCGCAGTCGATCCTGAACAGCATCCTGAGCCGCGAGCCGCCGCGGCTGCGCCGCCTGCGCGACGACGTCCCGCGCGACCTCGAGGCGATCGTCTTCAAGTGCCTCGAGAAGGACTCCGGGCGCCGCTACTCCGGCGCGGCGGCCCTGCTCGAGGACCTCGAGGCGTTCGAGGCCGGCAGCCCCGTCAGCGCCCGCGCGCCGCGCTTCTTCGACCCGGCGCTGCGCTGGGTGCGCCGCCGGCCGGTCGAGTCGCTCGTGGCGCTGGCCATGGCGCTGCTCGTGGCGCTCTTCTGGCGCTCGGCCCAGGAGTCGTCGCGGGCCCTCGAGAACACGCTGGACGACCTCGACCGCGAGGTGATCAACACGCGCGCGGCCCAGCGCGAGGTCGACCGCGTGCAGGAGCTCCGCGAGAGCGCCCACGCGCGCGAGCAGATCCTGGAGGCGCGCATCCTCTGGGCGAGCGGCGACGAGCTCCAGCGCCGGCGGGCGCAGACCGACCTCGAGTACCTGCTCGAGGCCTACCCGTACGAGACGCACCCCGAGATCGCGCTCGACGCGATGGAGACCTACGCCGCCTGGATGCACGCCCAGGGGCGCGACGGCGAGGTGCTCGGGCTGTTCGGCGGCCTGGCGCCGGCGGCCGGTCCCGGCCCGGGCTCGCAGTCGGAGGACCTGGCCCTGCGCGCGGCCATGTGGACGGGCCTCGAGCGCTACCGCGAGGCGCTGGCGGCGCACCGCGAGCGCGCGCGGCTCGCGCCCCGCGACCCGCGGCCGTTCCTCGACGCCGCGGGGATCCTGCGGCGCATGGCGGAGGGCCAGCGCGCGACGCTCGAGGAGGACCGGCGCCTCGCCAACCTGCACGCCGCGCTGCGCTTCCACGCCGACGCGCTCGAGCTGGCGGTGCCCGCCGCCGACCGCGAGTGCATCACGGAGGTGCTGATCGACCGCGCCCGCTGCTGGCTCGAGCTCGGCCTGACCGACGAGGCGCAGCGCGACCTCGAGCGCCTGCTCGAGCACGACCCCGCGCGGGCCGACGCGCGCGCGCTGCTGTTCGCCGCGGAGCGCGGCGGGCTGGCGGCCGTGGCCGAGCTCGCCGCCGAGCCGGAGCCCGCCGCGGTGCCGCCGGCCGAGCCGCTGACGCTCGAGTCGATCCAGCCGGTGGACCTGAACACGCGCGACCTCGAGGAGGCGGGCGAGGGCTTCCGCGTGCTGTTCCGCGGCCTGGGCGAGCTGCTGGGCCAGCCCGAGCCCGCGGCGGACGACGCCGCGCCGGAGGAGGACGCGCAGTAGCCCGCCGGCGCCGCTGCGGGTCGCTCAGAACAGCAGCAGCAGGCCGCCGAGCAGCCCGCGGCCGCGCCACTCGAGCGCGCCGGGCCGGTCCAGGACGACCACGGTCGACTCCCCCACCTCGCCGGCGATCTCGGGCGCCGTCGGCAGCCCGTCCGCCGCCGCGCCGATCTCCATGCGCAGGCCGAGCAGCGCCAGCGGCCACAGCCGCTCGACCACCTGCCCGGAGCGCGTGTGCACGAAGAGCCCCGTGCGCTCGTAGGCGCCGTCGTCCCCGCGCCCCGCGAAGCAGCCCTGCAGGCCCTTCCAGACGGACGCGATGGCGGCCTCGCGGTCGGCCAGGCGCTCGCGCTGCCGGGCGTTCAGGTAGGCCTTCATCGAGCGCGCGTCCTCCGCCAGCACGAGCAGGTCGCCGACGCGCGTCCAGGCCACGTGGTCGAAGGCGTCGTGGCGGGCGATCCAGAAGCTCGCGCCCGCGTGCACGTCGCACACGACGGTGGCGCCGCCGCCCTCGAGGTGCACGTCCCCGTCCGCCAGGTCGGCCGCCGCCTCGTGGCGCTCGAGCTCGGCCGCCAGCGCGGGGCCCAGCGGCGCCGCCAGGTACACGAGCGGGCGCGGCGAGAGCGTCGGGCGCGCGAACAGCACGAACTCCGGGCCCAGGGCGCCGGGCGCGAGGGCCGCGCCCAGGCCCGGCACGTCCTCCATCGCGCGCCAGTGCCGGCGCAGGTCGCGGTAGACGTCGGGGTCCGCCCACAGGGCGAGCTCGGTCAGCTCGTTCGCGACGTCGCGGGCCGAGCGCGGCATGCCCAGCACGAGCAGCGTGTCGGCGGTCAGCGCGCCGAGCGAGCGCCACGCCGCCGGCGCCGCGCGGACGAGCCCGTGCAGCCCGGAGCGGCCCTCGCGGCGCAGCTCCATCCAGGAGACGAGCTGGCCGTCGCGCTCGCCGAGCCCCAGCGCGACGTCGCCGAAGTCGTTCAGCCCGAGCGCGCACAGCAGCGAGCGCGCGTCGTCGTCGTCGAAGGCCAGGCGGCGCGTCAGCGCGGGCGCGTGGCCCCACACCCACAGGCTCTGCCCGGCGGCGAGGGCGGCGCGCCGCGCGGCGTGGAACGGCGTGCCGGTCGGGGACGACGGAGCGCGACGCAGCTGCTGGCCGAGCCCCTCGTCGGCGGTCCAGGCGAGCAGGCCGTCGCGCAGCACGAGCCACGTCGTGCCGACGCCCGGCCCCTCGAGACGGTACGAGCACGCAGCGCCCGGCGCGTCGGGCTCGGTGCGCAGCGACGTGCGCTCGCTGCCCTCGGCCAGGCGCTCGAAGGCCGGCATCAGGTCGGCCGCGAGCACCTCGGCGCCCCCGGGTCGCAGGGACCAGCCCATGGCCCACGACGGCGGCCGGTCCTCCCACGGCTCGCCCACGACGAACGCGTAGGAGAGGCGCCCGCCGCCGGCGTGCGCGATGCGCTCGACCTGGTCGGGCTCGAGGCCGAGGTGGTCCGCGCCGACGCGCTCGACGAGCTGCCGCACGAGCGCCTCCCAGAGGTCCAGCCCCTCGGCCAGGCCGGCGAAGGGGTGCAGCACGACGGACTGTTCGCGCCCCGAGGCGTCGACGCCCAGCGTGGGCAGGAGGTCCAGGTCGCCCATCAGGCGGCCGAGCGGAGCGCGCGCGACGTCGCTGCCCAGGGCCGCGAAGTCGAAGATCTCGAGGTACGCGTCGGGCTCCGCGAAGTGCCCGGCGAGCGAGCCGCGCAGGTCGTCGGGCGCTCCGGCGACGGGACCGGGGTCCCGGGCCGGCGCGGACCCGTGGCCCGGCGCGGGGTGCTGGAACGGCGCGGCGAGCGCGGGCGCGGCGAGGAACGGCACGGCGGCGGCCACGGCCGCGGCGCCGGCGCGGGGAAGCGGAGGGAGGATCATCGGGGCAGGAGCGCGAGCGGAGAGGAGCCGCGGCGGCCGCAGGTGGGACGGGCCGCCGCGCGAGCTCCCGGAGTGGCAAATGACGTGCCGCCGATCCGCGCCGCCGGGAGCGCGCGGGGGCGGCCCGGCGCGCGCGCGTCCGGCGCCCGCGTGCCAGAGCTGCCCACCCCGGCGCCGACCGGCCGGAGCTGCGCGGTCCGCCCGCCGGGGAGCGCGGGGCGGCTCACTCGATCCCCAGGGACTTGAGGCGGTTGTAGAAGGTGCGCCGCGGGATGCCGAGCATGCGCGCGGCCTCCCCGCGCTTGCCGCCGGTGGCCTCGAGCGTCGCGCGGATGAGGTCCGCCTCCACGTCGGCCATGCGGCGGCCGACGAGGCCGGCGACGTCGACCGGCCCGGTCCGCGGGGCGCGCTCGAGGTGCGCGACCAGCTCCGGGCCGAGCTCGTCGCCGCCCAGGGCGATCATCCGCGTGACCTCGTTCTCGAGCTCGCGCACGTTGCCGGGCCAGTCGTGCTGGACGAGCGCCGCGAGGCACTCTGGCGTCAGCCGCGGCGCGGGCTTGCCGGACTTCGCCGCCGCGGCGGCCACGAAGCGCTCGACGAGCTCGGGGATGTCCTCGCGCCGCTCGCGCAGGGCCGGCACGTCGACCTGCACGACCTTCAGGCGGTAGTAGAGGTCCTCGCGGAAGTTGCCGAGCTCGACCTCGCGCGCCAGGTCGCGGTGCGTGGCCGACACGACGCGCACGTCGACGGAGACCTCCTCGCTGCCGCCGACCGGGCGCACGGTCTTCTCCTGCAGCACGCGCAGCAGCTTGGCCTGCAGGGCCAGGCTCATCTCGCCGATCTCGTCGAGGAACAGCACGCCGCCGCCGGCGGCCTCCACCAGCCCGCGGCGGTCGCGGTGCGCGCCCGTGTAGGCGCCCTTCACCGCGCCGAAGAGCTCGCTCTCGAGCAGGCCCTCGGCGATCGCGCCGCAGTTGACGCCCACGAAGGGCCGCTCGCGGCGCGGCCCGTGGGCGTGCAGCGCGCGCGCGACGAGCTCCTTGCCCGTCCCGCTCTCGCCGACCAGCAGCACGGGGAAGTCGCCCTCCAGCACGCGGTCGACCACCGCCAGCATGGCGGTCATCGCCCGGCCGCGGCCGATCAGGTCGGGGTACTCGTGGCGCAGGCTCGCGGGGACGGGCCCGATCGACTGGCTGAGCGACTCGAGCGCCTCGGAGCGGTCCTTCAGCTCCGCCTGCAGCGCCGTGTTGGCCTCCTCGAGGCTGCGGCGCACGCGCTCGTTCTCCGCGAGCAGCCGCACGCGCTCCATGGCGACCGCGGCCTGGTCCGCGAAGGCCTCGAGGATGTCCTGGGCCGCCTCGTCGAACTGCCCCTGGGCGAAGCGGTTGTCGACGTACAGGCAGCCGATCACGCGCTCGAGGCGCATGGGGACGCACAGCACGCTGCGCAGCTTCAGCTCGGTCACCGACGCCGCCGGCAGCAGCGCCTCGTCGTTCACGGCGTCGGCGGAGCGGAACGGCTCGCCCGACTCGAGCACCTGGGACGTGATCGAGCGGCTCACCTTCTTCAGCGCGCGGCGCACGTTCTCGCGGTCGATGTTGCGCGCCGCCACGACCTCCCAGCGCGGCTCGCCGGCCGGGTCGTCCGCCGCGGCCCCGGCGTCCGCGTCGCCCCGCGAGGCGAAGTCGCCGGAGCGGATGAGGAAGCCGCGCTCGGCGCCGACGAGCTCGATGGCGGCGTCGAGGATGCGGTCCGGCAGCGCCTCGGGACGCGGCGCGCGCGCCAGCTCCTTGTTCAGCTCGAGGATCCGCAGCAGGGGCTCGCGCGCCCCCTCCTCCCCGGCCTCGCTGCGCTTCAGGAAGCGGAACACGGGCGCTCAGCCGGTCGAGCGGACCTCGCCGGGGGGGGACGCTTCGGCGCGGTCGAGCGCCTGCTGGAGGGCCCGGGTGACCACCGCCGGGGCGTGGGACTTGCCGGGCGGGACGCCGCCCGCCTCGCGGGCCAGGGCGGCGACGTCGAGCGCCCGGGCCTGGGCGAGGGAAAGACCTTCCACCGACGACGCGGCGAGCGAGCCGCACGCGATCACGGAGCTGCACGCCTGGGCCTGGAAGCGCGCCTCGTGGACGCGCCCGTCGCCGACGCGGACCCACAGGTGCAGCTCGTCGCCGCAGGCCTCGTTGCGGGCGACGCCCTGCCCGACCCGGGAGCTCCCCGGCGGCGACGACGCCTCGAGCCGCCCGACGTTGCGGGGCGCGTCGAAGTGGTCGCGCAGGAGACCGCTCAGGGACCGCATCGCGGCCAAATTACCAGAGCCCCCCGCCCCCACAAAACGAGCCGGGAACGGGGGTTCCGCGCGCCTCCCCGCAACGACCGCCGAAACCGCCCGGGCCCGGTTTGCCCGCCCGGGAGTTCGCATGTACTGTTCCGCGCCTTTTCTCCGGGGCAGCCCCCCGGAGCGGAGTTCCTCCACCGCCGGAGAGGGGCGACGGGTCGCTGGACCCGAAAGTCCTTCCACCCGTCGGCGGGGCCTCCTCGAGCCACTCCATGCGTTCCAAGAGGTTCGACGAGACCGGATTCGCCTGCAGTCCAGGGCGCCGCGTACCCGATGGGGACCGGGCCACGCGGCGCCTTGGGGAGGAGATGACGTCGGCGCGGGCACGTGGGGATATGCCCGTCGTCCGACTCGTCCCGGGGTACGGCCTCGCGCCGTGCCGATCACGATGGGGAGCGCCCTGATGGGGATCGGAGCGCTGTGATCCGCGAGTCACTCGCGTATCGGGACTGCGGGGGTATGGGCACGCGCTCCATGCCCCCGCTCTTTTTTGGAGCGCGACCTCGCGCCGACGGAGAGGCCGGGGGCCGACCGGAGTCCCCGGCGCGGTCGCCGCGCGCGCACGGGTCGCCGCTCAGGGCTCGGAGTGCGTCCGGAAGCGCTCCTGCAGGCGCTCGATCAGCCGCGCGTGGATCTTGCAGACGCGCGACTCGGACAGGTCGGTCAGGAGGCCGATCTCGCGCATCGGCAGCTCCTCCCAGTACTTCAGGTAGACGATCCGGTACTCCAGGTCGCTGAGGCGCTGGGAGATCAGGCCGAGCAGCTCGTCGCGGGTCAGGCGCTCGCCCGGGGGGTCGCTGGAGGGGTCGGCGACGACCTCGAGGTTGTGGGCCTCGTCCGACGAGTCGTCGCTGCTCGCCATCGAGCCCGTGGGGCTGCCCGGGAGGCCCGTGCCGAAGGCCGCCTGGTACTCCTCGGCGGAGAGCTCCAGGGCGTCGGCGATCTCGTGCCCCGTCGGCTCGCGGCCGCAGGAAGCCCGCAGGCGCTCGACGGCGCGCTTGTGGCGCTCCATCCGGTGCCGCCAGGGCCGCGGCAGCCAGTCCTGGGTCCGGAGCTCGTCCAGGAGGGCGCCCTTCACGCGCAGCTCGCAGTACGACTCGAAGCGCACGCCCCGTTCGGGGTCGAAGCTGCTCACCGCGGACATCAGCCCCACGTTGCCGGCGGTCTGCAGGTCCCCGCGGTCGACCGTGCGGGGCAGCCGCAGGGCGAAGCGGCGCACGATGTCGCGCACGAGCCCCTGGTAGTGCTCGACCAGCCGGTTGCGCGTCCGGTCGGAGGGGCGCCGTCGATGCGCGGCCCAGAGGCGAACCGCCGGGTCCTTGCGGCCCCCGCGGGACGAACTCCCCTTCGACGTTGCTCGAGGCGCTCTCGGTGCGGTGGATCCCATGGGCGGGGTCGTGCCCCGTGCCCGTGGAACTCGACCCGTGGGGCGCGTTCCACGACAGCGCTGCGCGCGAGTCGTTGCGCTCGACCGCTTCGCTGCGATGGTCGGAATGACTTGTTTTGCGGCGCTCGTCAAGCACTCGTTCCCCCAGAAACGAACGCGCGAACACCGCGCGCGGTACGAACGTCGCGCGCGCACGGGAACGAAACTGCGCGGTTCGCGAGTTTCCGCCGGAATGGAGCGCGAGTCCGTTCGTTGCGTTCGCTCGTTCCGCGCCGAACGCGCGCGCTGGTTTTTTTCGGGTTTTGGGTGCGAACCGTGCGTGCAGGCGCCCGTTGCGTCCCCTCGACGCGTCGTTCGCGCGTGGAACGTCGCGCGTGCGCGCGGCGCGCGTGCGACGGCGGCGGCGAGTGCGCGCGCCACCCCCGGTGCGCGACGCGACGCCCCGCGCGCGGGCCGTTCTCCACAGCCGGCGGCAGGACGACTCGCCAGGTTATCCACAGTCCGGGGCGGCCTCCGCGCCCTCCCAGGGCGGGGGCTGCTCGCCGATGGCGGTCAGCACGCGGCGCTCCGCGGCGCGCATGCGGGCGCGCTCGTCGGGCTCGTGGTCGTCGTACCCGCAGAGGTGCAGGGTCCCGTGCACCACGTAGAGCAGCACCTCGACGGCCGGGTCGTGGCCCAGCTCCCCCGCCACGGCGCGGGCGCGGTCGACGCTGACGTAGAGCTCGCCCGCCGGACCGCCGCCCTCCTCGCCGAGGTCGAAGGAGATCACGTCGGTGGGCGCCGGGTCGTCCAGCCACTCGCCGTGCAGGCGCGCCAGCGTGGGGTCGTCGACGAGGACCACGGAGACCTCGACGCCCCCGCGCCCGCCGTGCTCCAGGGCGGCCTCGGCGGCGGCGCGGATGCGCGTCTCCTCCACCGGCCGGTCGGCGACCTCCCAGGCCACCGTGACGGTCACGCGCCGTCCCTGTCGCGCTCCGGGCGCTCCGCCCGGGCGTCCGGCCTGCGCTCGCCGCGCGGCTCGGGCTTGCCGTCCGCGCGGGCCTCCTGGGGCGCGGGGACCTCGTAGGCGCGCACGATCTGCTCGACCAGGGGGTGGCGGACGATGTCGCGCTTGTCGAACTCGACCACGCCGACGTCCTCCTGGAAGCTCTTCAGGCGCCCGACCGCGTCCATCAGGCCGCTCTTGCGGTCGCGCTCGAGGTCGACCTGGCTGGGGTCGCCGGTGACGACCATGCGCGAGCCCTCGCCGAGCCGCGTCAGGAACATCTTCATCTGGGGGATGGTCGTGTTCTGCCCCTCGTCGAGCACGACGAAGGCGTTCGAGAGCGTGCGGCCGCGCATGTAGGCGAGCGGTGCGACCTCGATCACGGCGTCCTCCTCCATGCGCGCGAGCACGTCCGCGTCCAGCAGCGCGTGCAGCGCGTCGTAGACCGGGCGCATGTACGGGTCGACCTTGGCCTGCAGGTCGCCGGGCAGGAAGCCCAGGTTCTCGCCGGCCTCGACCACCGGTCGCGTGACGATCAGGCGCCGCACCTCGCCCTCGGCCAGGGCGCGCAGGGCGCAGCCCACCGCGAGGAACGTCTTGCCCGTGCCCGCCGGACCGAGGCCAAAGGTCAGGGCGCGCTTGCCGATCAGGTCGACGTAGCGGCGCTGGTTCTCCGTGCGCGGCTCGAAGGCGCCGACGCGGAAGGCGCGCACCCGCGGGCCGCGGTCGCGCCGGGTCGCCACGGCGGCGGTCGCCC